>JAPLHW010000225.1 GCA_026389425.1 Coprothermobacterota bacterium | reverse complement strand
CTTTGCGCAGCCAAGCTTGAACAACTTCATCGGCACTGTGCCCGGGAAGTGGTTGAATGATGCAGTTGAAGGTCATCGGCAGAACTGCCCCGGTCTCCTTCCAAGCCGTCTCCACCACTTGGTTGTGAGCGACCACCCAATCCTTTATCTGCTCGTCCTCTCCTTGGTAGGGGGCGAGCTCGTGACGGTGTACCAGACAAGCGATCCCCTCCTGTGTGATTTGAAAGACAGGAGCGCCATCCAGACCGATCGGCCCCCATTCCTCCTTTTTTCCGCGGTGCAGGACGCAGTAGACATAACAGCCTTCACTCATGCGCTCGATCCTCCTCTGACATCTCTTTTCCTTTTTTCCTCTCCAAGTGTACGGTTAGGATCCCGTTTCCAAGGGACCAAGTAAGGATATCCCCCGCATCAGCGGGGAGGGGTATCTCCTCCGGCAGGAAGGCTCCGGGCCGGCGGGGCGCGACCAGCAGCAGGGAGCCCGCTCGTTCCAGTAGGAGGTCCGCTTCCCCGACCAGGCCAACCGGGCAAAACACCACCCACTCCTCGTCTTCCGCGAAGACGTCGGCCGGGCCGGCGGGTATTTCGCTGGGCTGAACCTCCAACCACCAGCGAAAAGTGATGGTTTTCCCCAAGCTGGTGTCCTTGCGGCTTTGGTAGAAGGCCAGCAGCGGCTGACTCAGGAGGCGGCGGGCTGTCCCGTTCAGCTCCCCTTCGATGCAGCGCAAAGCCAGGCTATGGTTCTCCACACCGAGGAGAACTCGGATGGTCTCGATCTCGGCGTGCCGGTTGCGAGCCAGGTAGATCAGAAGTTCCTGGCTGGGTCCAGGGAACTGTCGCAAGAGCGCGCGCCAGCTTTCATTGGAGAGGGTTTGGGGCGTGCCCGCACCACTTTCGCCAGGGAGAGCGTCGGGGGTGGATGAGCGCGTGCGTCGATGACGAGCAGGAAGGGAGGGGGAAGGGGGAAGGGGCGGCGAGTCGCGGCCGGTGGCTTTGTTCAAATGAGCTATCCAGACGCTGGGGTCTTTGGGCAAGAACCAGGCTTCCTCAAATTGGTCGGAACTCGCTGCCGCGAGCTGTCTAGCTGCCGCAGGCTGACCACCCGCAGGCTGTCTGATGTACTGCACGCGCAGCGCCTCTCGTTCTTTGCCCAGAAGGGGGCGGTAGTCCAATCCCCAGGCCTGCAAACAATCCAAGGGCACTATGGGTACTATGGGGACAGATTTGAAATCTGTCCCCATAGTACCCTGGCTGAAGGAAAAGCCATCATCGGTAAGGGAGAGCTCGCCCATCTGCCATGGCCGTCGGGGTTGCCCGCCACAGAGGCAGCGCTCGCTCACCGTCATTGGGCATGCTGCCGAAGGCGGTCGAACTGACGAAGGCGGTCGAGCCCACCTGCTGTCACAGAGGCGAACAGAGGGCAACGCGGATCGAGAAGAGTGGAACTGCTTTTCAGGCCGGCTCACTGGTCTGCCCCCGCAGTTCTTTCTCCCATTGCTCGGGGTTGACCATTCGGTTCACCACGTCCTCCACCAACTGGTCCAAGCCATCCCGCACATTTTTCACCGCTTCGGTCACGCCATGTTCTATCTTGATCTGTTCGATGGCCAGATCGAGATCCCAGAGGGCTTCTCCCAATCGGTTGATCTCCTCCTCCGTCAATCGTCCGCCTTCCATCCGCTTGTAAGCCTCGGTGCGCAGGGCGTCTTTGATGATCTCAACCAGGGCGATTACCAGTCCCAGGAGGCCTTGCTTGAGGTTGCTCTCATCGATCTGGATGGTCATCGCTCTCCGCCTGGTCGAGGACCAACTCTTTGATCCGCCTCCGCCAGTCAGCAAGCGCTTCTCCTCGGGAGAACACCCTGCCGGGGGCTGTCATGCTGCCGGCTGTCAAGCTGCCGCTTTCCCCAGTGATCGCGGGGGCGCCGCCGGCTATCGAGCCTAGTTCTGGCCGGAAGTTAACCTGGCGGCGAGAGCCATCCTCCCGATAAAGAAGGAGCAGGTTCTCCGGCTCGACCCCCACTTCCACGGGGGACACAGAGGGCGCCAAGCGGATGCCCTCTATCTGCCGCAAGGGGATGTCCAGCTCCTCGCCGGCGCCCTCTTTTCCCCACCACAGCAAACGGCTGGAAGTGAGATAAAGATGGCCGCGCCGCCAGCCCCCATCTG
>JAPLHW010000227.1 GCA_026389425.1 Coprothermobacterota bacterium | reverse complement strand
TCCAGGAACCCCAGCTCGTGCAGACTGAGGATCTGACTCCGGCTCAAGGAGGGTTGGAAGGTGAAGTCGAAGGAGTCCAACAGCTTGACTCCCGGCAGATGGGAGGTCTTCAGGCAGGCCCGCAGGCGGCGATCCATCCGCAGGGCCAGTTCAGCCGCCAACAGGTCGCGGATGGCCTCCGCCGGGGAAAGGGCGGCTCCGTCCAGACCCTGCAGGATGCTGGATAATGCTTCCAGGCTGCCCGGCATCCCCAATTGAACCAGGTTCTGTTGGATCTCGTGGGTGATGGAGGTGGCCGTCATCTCAGCACCCGCTCGTACTCGTCCAGGGAGCGGACTGGCACCCGCACTGAAGACCAGGCAGGCAAGAATCGATCGACCGGGTCGGAGGGGCTTGGTCCGGCGGGCTTGTCCTCTCTTTCCTCCGCCGAGACCTGCCGCATGCTTTGCCGTTGGCGGTGTTCCGGCGCGATCACCCACTCTCCCCGGCGGAAGGATAGCGGATGAGTGACCAAGAGACGTCCCTTCTGGTAGACGGCCAGCTCGCGCAAGGTGGGCCGCACCTCCAGCAGGCGGCTGTGTACCCCCTCCGGCACCGAGTAGAAGTTGCCGTGGAAGGAAAGGAAACCGTCGCGGGAGAGACGGCGGCTGAAGGCTGCCAGGGGAAGATAGGGACCGTCGGGCAGGGATCCCAGGAGGGATTTCTCTTCCTCCCAGCGTTCTTGGGGGATCTCCCCGGTGGTGCCGTGCATCCGCCGGTTGGCCACCCGATCTCGCCAGTCGGCGCACTGGACGTTCAGGTCATCCAGGTCGCGGAACTGCCGGGCGTAGAAGAAGGAATCGTGCAGGTAGCCGATGGTCCGTTCCACCTTCCCCTTGGTCTGGGGCCGGCGCACCTGGCAGGCTAAGGGACGGAAGCCGCAGTGACGGGCGAAGCGGAGGAACTCCGGATGGAACTCGGCGTCGGCCCGGAAGGGATGGTGCAGGACAGTGGCTTTGGCGTTGTCGAAAAGCAAGGTCTGAGGCACTCCGCCCAGGTGAGGGAGTCCTTGGTCCAGTTGGGACAACAAGGTCAGCAGATCCTGTTGGAAGCCGTAGCCGCACCACAGATAGCGCGACCAGCCCAAAGTGAGGGCCAGCACGTGCACCCGGCCGAAAGAGGTCCGTTCCTCGCCGTAGTCGAATTGGGCCTGTTCGCCCGGTTCCGTCTCGAAGCGGATCTCGATCGGGATCGCTTTGGGCCGGAGGGTGATCAGGTAATCTTTCAGGATGGTGACGGAGCCCCGGTATCCCCGCTGGCGGATCTCGTCCAGCAATCGCACGGCAGAGAGCTCGGGGTAGGTTTGGATCCGCTCCTGCAGGTAATGGCGGTAGGGATCCAGCATGGAAGGGCGGGTCGGTCGGGGACCGTAGACCGGTTTCTTCTCTCTGCCCCGGAGATACCGACTGACGGTTTTGCGGCTGACCCCCAGCTTGGCTGCGATCATCGTATGGTTCATTCCTTGTTGGTGCATTTCCTCAATCGACATAGCATCCTCCTTGCGTAGCATAATCGGCATCCTCCTTTGGAGGAGAGGATACCCTGGATGAAAATCTGCGCGGGTGGGACTTTTTCGACCGGCGATTATGGGTAATTTACGACCGGCGTTGACAGCGGGCCTGCCTGAAGACCTCCCATCTGCCGGGAGTCAAGCTGTTGGACTCCTTCGACTTCACCTTCCAACCCTCCTTGAGCCGGAGTCAGATCCTCAGTCTGCACGAGCTGGGGTTCCTGGAGCGGAAAGAGAACGTGAT
>JAPLHW010000044.1 GCA_026389425.1 Coprothermobacterota bacterium | reverse complement strand
GGATTGGAAGAATTGTTTCATACCCTGGAGATGCCGCTGGCGGTTGTCTTGGCCGAGATGGAGATGGACGGGATCCGCGTTTCCCGACGCGTCCTGGAAGAGCTGCGCCGGGAGGCCGATGGGAGGCTGTCCGCTCTCTCTGATGAGATCTTCTCCCTGTGCGGCTGCCAGTTCAACATCTCCTCGCCCAAGCAACTGGCCTTCGTCCTCTTCGAGAAGCTCCAGTTGGCCAAGGGGCGCCGCATCAAGACCGGTTTCTCCACCGACGCAGCCACCCTGGAGAGTCTGGAGTCAGCCCACCCAGCGGTGGCCAAGGTGTTGGAACACCGAGAGCTGTTCAAGCTGAAGACCACCTACATCGATGCCCTCCCTGCCCTGCTGGATGCCGCAGATCGCGTCCACACCACCTATGTGCAGACCTCCACCGCTACCGGTCGGATCTCTTCGATGAACCCGAACTTGCAGAACATCCCCATCCGCTCTCCTTTCGGACAGCAGATCCGACGCGCTTTCCTGGCCTCTTCACCTGACCATCTGCTGCTGTCGGCGGACTACTCCCAAATCGAGCTGCGCGTGATGGCCCACCTCAGCGAGGATCCCGACCTGTTGGAGAATTTCAAGCTGGGGGGCGATATTCACACCGACACTGCAACCCATCTCTTCCGCGTCTTGCCCGCTGAGGTGACCAAGGAGATGCGGAGGCGGGCCAAGGCGGTCAATTTCGGGATCATCTACGGGATGAGCTCGTTCGGCCTCTCCCAAGCTATTGCCGTGCCGGTGGAGGAAGCGCAAGCCTACATCGAGGCTTACTTTTCGGGCCACGAGAAGGTTCGCGCTTACCTGGAAGGAGTTCTCACCGAGGGGAGAGAGCAAGGCTACGTCTCCACCCTGCTCGGACGCAAGCGTTTCTTGCCCGACCTTGCTTCACGAAACCGCAAGTTGTCCCAAGCTTCCGAACGGATGGCTCTGAACGCCCCGATCCAGGGCTCCGCCGCCGACATCCTCAAGTTGGCCATGCGAGATCTGCACGGCCTCCTCAAAGAGCGCAAGCTGGCTAGCCGGATGGTCTTGACGGTTCACGATGAGTTGGTCTTGGACTGTCCCAAAGAGGAGCTGAAGGAGGCGGCGGAATTGGTTCGGCAAGCCATGGAGCAGGCCTATTCGCTGCGCGTGCCGCTGGTGGTGGATATGAAAGCAGGACCGAACTGGTTCGAGATGGAGGGTCTGTGCCCGAGTTACCCGAGGTAGAGACAATCTGCCGGGGGCTTCAGGAGAGCTTGCCGGGCCGTCGCGTGAAACATGTCGAGGTGAGCTGGGGCGGGTGTCTGAAGAATCTGGCTGCCGATCAATTTCAGTCTCGCCTGGAGGGTTGTGTCTTTGGGGGGGTGCGGCGGCGGGGCAAGTATCTGCTCCTTCAGTTGGAAGACGGGCAAACCCTGGTCGCTCATCTGCGCATGACCGGTGGTTTCAGCCTCTGCCCGGCAGAGGAACCTCTTCGCTTGCATACTCATTGGTGGGCAGAACTGGAGGATGGTCATCAGCTCCGTTTCCGCGATCCGCGCAAGTTCGGCCTGATCTATTTGCTCGCTCCGGGGCAGATAGAGAGCTTTCCGCCCCTCGGCAAGCTTGGTCCGGAGCCGCTTTCCGCTTCGTTTACGGTTTCCTGCCTGACGAGCCTGCTGGCCGGATCCAACCGGCGAGTGAAGGAAGTGCTGCTCGACCAGAGCAAGGTAGCAGGGATCGGCAATATCTACGCCGACGAAGCCCTCTATCTCGCCAAGGTCCAGCCCACCCGGCCGGCCGACTCTTTGCGCCCGGCTGAGATCAAGCGCTTGCGACGGGGAATCCGGCTGGTTCTGGAGAATTCCATTCGTTCGCAGGGCCGCAGTTTCTCTGATTATTGTCAGGTCAATGGCCGCCAAGGCGATTACGCTCCTTTGGTACACGATGCCGACTCAGCTTATTGCCCGTCTTGCAGCTGCGCCATTGAGAAAATTCGCTTGGGAGGGCGGGGAACCTACTACTGCCCACGCTGCCAACGATGAAGGTTATCGGCCTGACCGGAGGGATCGCCTCCGGCAAGAGTTCGGTCGCTTCTTTACTGCGCGCCTTCGGCGCCGATGTGCTCGATTCCGATGCCATCGTGCACGATTTGCTGCGGCGAGGGAAGCGAACCCAGGAGGAAATCCGCCGGCTCTTCGGCGATCAAGTTATGCAGGGAGAGGTAGTGGATCGCACGGCTCTAGGACGCCTGGTCTTTGCCGACCCGGCCAAGCGCCGCCAATTGGAAGCCCTTATACACCCGCAGGTGAAGCGAATCTTGACCCGCCAGTTGCACGCCCTGGCCCAGGAGGAAAAGCCGGTCGTTTTCATTGAAGTCCCCCTCCTCTACGAGGCTGATTGGGCTGACTGGGTGGATGAAGTGTGGTTGGTCTACGCCCCGCCGGATGTGCAGATAGCGCGTTTGAGAGCGCGCACGGGCTTTACCGATGAGGAAGCGGAAAGCAGGCTGGCCGCACAATGGCCTTGGGAGGAGAAGCGCCGGCGAGCTACCCGGGTGATCGACAATAGCGGCGACTGGCTTGCTACCCAGGCCCAGGTGGCGTCGCTTTGTCAGGACTTGTTGCAGGAGGTTGGTTGATTCATCTTTCCTACTCGCGCTTGGTTGCCTACCAGGCTTGCCCACACCGCTACTACCTTCAATACGTGCTGGGTTGTCGAACCCCGTTTACCGCTGCCATTAGCTTTGGCTCCAGCCTACACCTGGCCTTGCAGGATTTTCATGCCCAGATGCGGGGAACCCCGCGCCTGGAGGAGCTGCTGGAGGTTTTTCTGAAACGCTGGATCCCCTATGGTTACCGTAGCCGGGAGGAGCAAGCGCGCTATTTCGAGGAAGGCTTGGAGATCTTGCGCGCCTATTACCTGCGCAACCTGTTCGGCTTCCGGCCGGCCTGGTTGGTGGAGAAACGTTTCACGGTGTCTTTGGGTGGATTCGAGTTCGTTGGTATCATCGACCGCGTGGACGGCCGTCCGGAACTCTATCAGGTAATCGATTACAAGACCACCCGCCATGAGGAGACCCTCAATTCCCTGCAACTGCCACTCTACTCGCTCTCTTTGAAGAAGCTCTTCGGCCTACCGCCGCAAAGCCTCTCCTATTACTTCCTACGCGATCAAACGACAGCCGTTTGGGAGGAGAAGCCCGAACGGTTGGAGGAGGCCGAGGAGGCCGTAGTCCGGGTAGGGGAGGGAGTGCGAGTCGGCCGCTTCCAGCCCAGCCCCGGGCCCTCCTGCCGGCGCTGCGACTTACGGCGATCCTGTGCGCTGCGACCGCCTTCCTCTGGCGCCGCTCTTTCGACCGGGAAATTTCCCGCCGTTAGCGATGATGCAAAAGGGGAGCGGCCAGGAAGCTGAGGCCGTGCTCGGTCAGCGCGTGGGCGGTGAGGTTGATCGAGTCGTGCTTGTCGAGGTAGTTGCGCAGGAGCAGGGGCATCTCGCCGGTAGCCTCGATCTCTTCCTTGGCGCGAAAGTAGTCGAGGAGGTCCGAAGGATGCGCTCGCTGGGTCTCGGTCTCCACCTCCCCGCCCTCGTGCTTGGCGGAGATGTTGGCCACGTGGTCAGCTACTGCCACCAGATCGTCGCGGCGGTTGTAGGGCTGAATGACAATGCTCTTGTAGGACTCGGTGATGTGGTGTTCAAAGCGGATCACATCCTCGAAGCCAAGCGAGCGGCGGAACTGGCTGGACAACTCGAGAGTATGGTTGTCGATGGAGTTGGAGAGGTTGAAGCCGACCAAGGGAGTCGTGCCGTCCTCCCGCGAGAAGAGCTTGGCGGCAAGGATCGTCCAGAGGGCGGCGTAGGGGTTGTCGTTTCCCATGAAGACGGAGATCTTGAATTCGATATCGATCCCCAGTTGATACAGCCAGTAGCCCAGTAAAACCGTCCCCGGGTTGATGTTCAGCACCGCTCGCACCCCATACTTAGTGTAGTAGCCCAAGAACTCGTCCAACCAGCGCAGGGCATGATCGTTGGGCTGTCCGATCCCGCCGAAGTAGCCGGTGATGGTAGCCGGCCCTCCGAGATGGACGTTGGACCCATCTGTCCCCTTGGTGTCGAGGGTCTCCACCGAGCTGGCACCCATCACCTGCATCGCCGCGGTGAAGGCTAGCAGGTCGCCCTGGTCCGCCTCCGACTCCTTCATCCTGCGCACACGGATGAAGCGGCCAGGCATTAGCTCTCTCTTCTCGATAGCTTGCTGGGCTTCCGCGATCAGCCAGGGGAAATACTGAGCAGCGCTGATCTCCAGGGTCACGGCGCTGGTTTCCAAGAAGTGTGTGTCCCTTGCTTTCTCTCCAAGCACCCCACGGCGGTAGTCCTCGACCGTGACGAAACGGCCGGCGTCGCGCTGGGCGATCAGCCACTCCAAATCCCGGCGATAGGGTGAGCCGACTGCGTCCAACCGTGCCAGCAGGTTGGGCAGTTGGCGCGCCTCGGCAGCCTTGGCGTTGATCTCGGCAGGGGTTCCGTAGCGCCCGATGACCTCCAGGAAATCCTCCACCACCCGGCAGTCCGGGCTCAGCAGTGCCTCATTGATGGCTCGTAAACGATCCTCCGGGATGCGCAGCCGTTCTCTTAAAGATTCCTTTTCCATGGATTCCTCCTCGATTCTATGGTCTTGGTGAGACAAGGACTTGGTGAGATAAGAGCCTCTTCCTTATTGTAGTACAGTACCGAGTGTAACTAAACATGCTGCTACAGGCTGGTTTCTCTGGTCAAGCCTCTATTCCGTGCGGCAATTGACTCTTTTGTAGCTTGGTCAGTTCAGCCTCGGGCGGGCGGAGGATCCGCACGACGAGAGAGCCCACCAATAGATCATGCAAAGCTTGCTTGCGCGGGGTGAAGAGGATCAGGAGAAAACCAGCGCCCAACAACCCCACCGAAATGACCTTCCCGACGAAGCGAAGGGAAGTGAGCCAAAAAGAGAGCGCTTCCCCCCGTTCATTCATTACCCTGATCCCCAGCAGGCGTTTCCCAGGCGTAGCTTGCCAGGCCGAGCTTTCGAAGATGGCGGAGTAAAGCCAGGCTGATAGGCTGCCGAAGAGATAAACCCCGAGGCTAGCCTGGCCTGCCAAGTAGATCTGAGGCATCTGAAAAAAACGTGGTTCGATGAGGAGGAGCAAGAAAAGTTGAACCACGGCGAGGAAGAAGAGGTCCAAGAGCGCAGCCAGCAAGCGAACGCCAAAACCGGCGTACTCATAGATCCAACCGCCGGCCTCCTGAATGTCGGCAAGAGGGCGCTTCCCGTCCTGTAGATAGGGCAAAGGGTTCATCATCTTTAGTGCCCGCGGCAGCATGACAACTATCAGGGGGACAGATTTCAAATCTGTTCCCATGATGACAGCATGATAGCCCGCTGCAGCGTACTCTCTATTATAGCCCCCTGCTCGTACCGAGAGTGAGTGAAGCGAATGGGCAACGCATGCGCTCTATGGCTGGAAGAGGAGGCAAGGCCTGGGCGAAGGACAACATCGGGAGACACCCTCCAACAGATCCACCTCACTGCACATCGTGTCGATCGAGTCGACGGTAGGGTACGGGTTTCAAACCCGCCCCAAGATGTTGGTTACAAAGACACCCCCACCTTGAGATAGGAGACCTCCGGGTTCAGGGCCTGGGCGAAGGACAGCATCGGTGGGTTGATGTCCGCAGATCCACGCCAGGTCGCCGTAATGGCGGCGCTGGTCGAACATGCTGTCCCCAGGGTGAGGGTGGCTCATGGCGCAAAGAAGACCTCGGGCATCAAATTCCGTTTACCCTTCACGTGACTTCCTTTCCGATGGCTGTTTTCCCTATTCTAACGCAGGCGCCGGTTAGCCAACGGGTCCATTCCACTTCAGCAGGACACGCTGCCGCGGGCTATTATGCTGCCGCGGGCTGTTACCGAGCGATGAGAGAGTCGTCAATCATGGTTTTTCAGCTTGACAAACGGGCTTCCTTATCTAGAATACGCGTGGGCGGTCAGGTTATTACCTGCTCATCCGCTGCCCAGTCAATCAATCGGTTCAAAGGAGTAGAAATGGCTGACAAATCATTCAACGCCTTCAAGATGGCCCAACAGCAGTTTGATGGGGTAGCCGAAAAACTGGGCCTGGATCAGGCCACGCGTGACCTCCTCCGCAACCCGTTGCGCGAATACCACTTTCAAATCCCGGTGCGCATGGATGACGGCAGTGTGCAGATCTTCCAGGGTTTCCGCGTGCAGCATAACGACAGTCGCGGCCCATGCAAGGGTGGCATCCGTTTCCACCCGCAGGAGACGATCGACACCGTGCGCGCGCTGGCTACCTGGATGACATGGAAGTGCTCGGTGGTGGACATTCCCCTCGGTGGCGGTAAGGGCGGCGTGATCTGCGACCCTCACCACCTTTCCGAACGAGAGCAAGAGGGGATCTGCCGCGGGTGGGTGCGCCAGGTTGCCTTCAATGTGGGCCCTTTCCAGGATGTACCGGCGCCGGAC
>JAPLHW010000163.1 GCA_026389425.1 Coprothermobacterota bacterium | reverse complement strand
TGCACATTTTCCCCAGGGGGGGATGCTCCCAGTTAGTATCCGGCTGCCCGGCCACGTAGGCACGTGCCGCCTTGACATAATGCACCTCGTCGAAGACGGTCCCGGCCGGCTGATTGAGGAAAAGCCCCCGCGAGAGGAAGGCGAAGAGGATCAGCAGGATCAGCAGGATAACCTGCTTGCGGAGCGTCATCGAAGCAGGCAATCGTCGTGCGGCAAAGCGTTCGCTAGAGGCCGTACTGGGCGATCAGCTGTTCGCGGTTCTTTCCCAGGATTTCGTACTTGGCTCCCACTTTGGTGAAAGCCTCGACCGCTCGGTCGATGTGCTCTTTCTCGTGAGCTGCGCTCAATTGCACCCGGATGCGAGCCTGACCTTTGGCCACCACCGGGAAGTAGAAGCCGATGACGTAGATCCCCTCATCATAGAGATCACGAGCCACATTCTGGGCAAGTTTGGCGTTGTAGAGCATGATCGGCACAATCGGGTGAACTCCCGGGCGGATCTCGAAACCAACCTCGGTCATCTGCTGGCGGAAGTACTGGGTATTCCATTCCAGCTTGTCGCGCAATGCTGTGCTCTCGCTGAGCAAGTCGAGAACGCAGAGAGCGGCGGAAACCACAACCGGCGGCAATGTATTGGAGAAAAGGTAGGGACGGGACCGTTGGCGAAGGATCTCCACGATCTCCTTGCGGCCCGAGGTGAAACCACCGGACGCGCCGCCCAAGGCTTTGCCGAGAGTTGAGGTAATGATATCCACCCTCCCGGATACACCGCAATGCTCGGGAGTGCCTCGACCAGTTTTTCCGATGAAACCGGTGGCATGGGAGTCATCCACCATCACCAAGGCATGGTAACGGTCGGCCAAGTCACAGATCTCCGCAAGTTTGACGATGTCTCCATCCATCGAGAAGGCGCCATCGGTGACAATCATACGAAATCGGGCCGACTGGGTTTCCTCCAACTTGGCTGCCAAATCGGTCATCTCACCGTGGCTATAAATGGAACGTTGGGCTTTACAGAGGCGGATTCCATCAATAATCGAGGCATGATTGAGCTGATCAGTGATGATGGCATCCTCTTCCTTCAAAAGGACCTCGAAGAGCCCGCCGTTGGCGTCGAAACAAGAAGAGTAAAGGATGGTGTCTTCGGTTCCCAGAAAACGGCTGATCTTGGCCTCAAGCTCTTTATGGATGTCTTGGGTGCCGCAGATGAAACGCACCGAAGACATGCCGTACCCCCGTTTTTCGAGGCCAACTCGTGCAGCTTCCAGTAGCCTGGGGTGGCTGGAGAGCCCCAGGTAGTTGTTAGCACAGAAGTTTAAAACCTCCCGCACTGGAGCGCCGGCAGGATAAGAAACCTCGATGGGGGCTCCTTGGGGGGAGCTGATTAGACGTTCCTCTTTATACAAGCCTTGTTCACGGATCGATCGGAGTTCCTGCTGGAGATAGGATTGCAGCTTGCCGTACATCGTGGATTACCTCCTCGTAACTTAGAGGCCCCGACGGGCCTTGGCCGCGGCTAACTCGGCCGCATGCGGGAAGAGCACGACCTTGGCTGAAGTGCGCGGCCGGGCGGTCATCACCTCGAAACCCGCGGCGAACTCCTCCAAGGGAAGTAAGTGGGTGATCACCGGACTGATATCCAAGCGCCCCGAGCTAAGGAAGTTGCGCACCCGATACCAGGTGTCGAACATGCGCCGTCCGCTGATCCCGTCAATCTGAGCTCCTTTGAAGACGATCCCATTGTTGTAATCGATGCGCACCGAGGATTCCGAGGTAACGCCAAAGGCGGAGAAGCGGCCGCCCTTGCGCAGCATTCCAAACCCCTCGTCCAAACCTTGCTGGGAGCCGGCCATCTCCAACACAAGATCCGCCCCAGAACCACCGGTGTGCTCTTTGACGAAAGCAACCCTGTCGGTGGCCACATCATTAGCGTAGAGCAGGTAGTCCGCGCCCATCTTGCGCCCGATCTCCATGTTGAAGGTGTATTTACCCACCAAGAAGATCTTCGTCACACCGCAGACGCGGGCCACACCTACCGCCAGAAGCGCGATCGGTCCGTCGCCAAGGATCACCATCGTCTTCCCGGCTACGTCCCCCGACTCCCCCAGCACGGCGTACGTGGCGTTTCCAAGCGGCTCTTGTACGCAGGCGATTTCCGCTGGAATCGCGGGGTCGTTGAGCCAGCAGACGCTCTCCGGCACGGCGAAGTATTCGGCAAAGGCGCCGTCGCAATCCACGCCCAGGATTTTCATGTGGTCGCCGATGTGAAACTGGCCAAGGAGGGCATTCAAGTCCCCGGGATTGTAGATGTGAGTCTCAGCGGAAATATAGTCGCCCACTTTGATACGGTGGACGGCAGACCCCACTTCGACCACCTCTCCAGCCACCTCGTGCCCCATGGTCTGAGGCAGTCTCTTCTCCCCGATTCGCCCTTGCGCCCAGGGGTCCCACTTGTAGATGTGTACATCAGTGCCACAGATGGATGTAGCCAGAACGCGGATCAAAACCTGATCGGAGGCGACAGTGGGATCCTTCACTTGCAGGAATTCTGCGCCCGGTATGGGCCTTGTTTTAACGACTGCTTTCATAGCTCCTCCTCGAACCAGTGTCACCCCATTTTAGCGCAAACTGACCAGAGAGAAAGGTGGTATCACCCTGCCGGGGGCTATTTAGTGATCAAGTGGTTTAGTTATCAAGTAGTTTAGTAGTTTAGTAAGTGCTTACTCACTTACCCACTTAACTACTTGACTACTTAGCCACTTATAAAAGCCAGGAGGGAGTCTCGGTGATGGGTGGTTTAGTCGGTGTCGGTGTCGGGGTGGGTGAAGGGGAAGGGGTAGGGCTTGGCGCGGGTGTCGTGGGGGTGGGAGTGGGCTTAGGCGTCGGGAAGAAAGAAGGCGAAGTAGTGGGAGTGGGGGACGGCGTAGGAGTGAAAGGCGGTGATAGTGTGGGTGATGGCGAGGGGGGTGGTGTCGGGAGAAGCCAAGAGGGGGTCTGGGTGGAAATCCAGGAGGGGGTCATGGTGATGTTCACTGTAGGAGTGGAGGGAGTCTTGGTAACCATATTTTCAGTCCCCACTAGATACACTTCCCCGTCTTTGCGGATCACCCCGGGCGGCATTGGCCAGTCCTCGCTGGGCTGTATGGTGGCGACCTTGATCATGAAATCATGCCAGATGGTGGCTGGAATCCAGGCGCCGATGTTCTTCATTTTGAAGGGCACATAATCGTAGTCGTTTCCGTTGCGGGCAACCGCCACGATGTTGGGCGTGTACCCGCAGAACCAGGCATCCTTAAACTCGTCGGTAGTGCCTGTCTTGGCTGCCGCGATCAGGTCGTCGACGACGGCATAGCCGGTATTCTGGTAGACCCCTTTGAAGAGATCAGTCATGACATAGCATGTGGCTGGGCTCAGCACCTGGGTCAGGACCGGCGGGTTGTCTTCCAGTACGGTCCCCTCGCGATCGGTGATCTTGCGGATCGGGTTGGCTTGAACGGAGCTGCCCATATTGGCTAGGACCGCATAGGCTTGCGCCATCTCCAGAGGGGTCACTTCCGCCCCGCCGATCGCGATCGAAGGGTAAGGCGGAAGCTCCGCGGTGATCCCCATCTTGTGGGCGTATTCGATCACATTCTCCAAGCCAACCTGCAGGGCTACTTTGATGGCAATCACATTGGAGGATTTCTTGATGGCATCGCGTACCGTCATCTCCCCGGCGTAGCTGGCAGATCCTCCCTCCGCCACCCCGGTATACTCATTCGGCTTCCAACCATTGATGTCGATCTCTTCCGAGACCAAGTGAGTCGCCGGGTTGATGATCCTTTTATCGATGGCAGCCGTGTAATCGAAAATCTTAAAGGAGGAGCCCGGCTGACGCGGCCGTAACACCCGATTCACCTCCGTCTCATTCCAATCCCGGCCACCGGTCATGGCCAGTACGTCCCCCGTCTTCGGGTCGAGGGCAACCAAGGCTCCTTGAGGTTGGGTGACCCCTTCGTCATCTTTCATGGTGGGATCCAGCTCTCCTTGGTCTTCCGTCCAATAGCGGTACGCTTCCGTCATGGCTTCGTTGGCCCAACGTTGCATCTGCAGATCGAGGCTGGTCTGGATAGTGAGACCCCCTTTGAGGAGGATCTCGGAGGGGTACTTTTCTTCCAGAATCCCCCTCACCCAGGTGACGAAATAGGGAGCATCCGATTCCAGGCGAATGGCTGACTCCGAGAAGGTCAACTCCATGGAGACAGCTTGGTCGTATTCCCCTTCATCGATCATGCGGTATGTTTTCATGCGGTATAAAACCAGCTCCTGGCGTTGCTTAGCTGCTTCTCGATTGTCAGGCGAACCAAGGACGGAAGGGGCGTTGGCGACACCGGCCAGCCAGGCCGCTTCGGCGAGGTTGACCTCCGAGGCGTGCTTGCCGAAGTAGGTCAAGGCTGCGGCTTCTGCTCCGTAGGCATTCTGCCCATAATAGACGGCGTTCAGGTAGAGCTCCAGGATCTGCTCTTTGCCATAGGCTTGTTCTATACGGAAGGCCAGCATAATCTCTTTGAACTTACGGGTTAAGCTGACCTCTTTGGTCAATTTGAAGGCTTCTCTGGCCAACTGTTGGGTGAGAGTCGAGCCCCCCCCTTGCACTTGTCCTGTCGTGAAATAGTCCCAGACAGCGCGGGCGAGCCCGTTCACATCAATGCCGTAGTGTTCGTAAAAACGGTGGTCTTCCACAGCGATGACTGCTTGCTGCAACAGCGGGGAAATTTCCGCCAATGGCTTGTAGACCCGTTTCTCAGCAGGTGAATAGGTAGCGATCAGGGTACCGTTGCGGTCAATGATTTGCGAATCAAGTAGTCAAGTGATTTAGTGATCAAGTGGTTTAGTGATTTAGTAATTACTTACCCACTTAACTACTTAATTACTGAATTATTTATGCTGCTTCCGCAGGCAATTCTCTTACAGGCGCCATTCATGGGAAGGCGGCTTCGGTCATCCTGAGCGCAGCGAAGGACCTGGCCTTGTTGCAGGCGCCATTCATGGGAAGGCGGCTTCTGTCTGATAAAGTTGGTTAACCCCGTTCCAGTTGGCTGCGAAAAGGCAAAGTCCCGTAAGCGGATTGAAGTCCAGGAACCGGCAATCGGACACTAGCTTCCCCACCTGGGGGACACCCAGTGTCAAGTCCAGATGAAAGCCCTGGAATCCGTTCGTTTTTCCTTGGAACCAGGTAAGCCCATCCTGGACCCAGAAGAGCGACGCACTCTCCTGGCCGATCGCCTGGCTGGCGTAGAACTGCAACTCGGGGTAGCGGAAAAAGCGCAACTCGCTCGTCCCTTCTCTGCCCACTTGCAGTGCCAGCAAGCGTCCATCCGGAGACCAGACCGCCAGGTTGAGATCCTGTCCAGAAACCAGGGTGCGTTGGGTTCCCTCCAAATTGACCAGGCGAGCTTCATCGAGATTGCCCAGATGGACTAGGATCAGGATCTCGCTTCCATCTAGAGACCAACGATGGGCATAGATTTGCCCATCTTCCTCCTGGACGAGCAGACGCGCATCACCGCCATCGGCGTTCATCAGCCACAACTCCGGGTGTGCTGGGTCTAGCGCTTGGCGGTAGGCAACCCAGCCGCCCTGGGGTGATGGCAGCGGGTTGCTGGCAGCGCCGCTGGTGGTCAACTGGGTTGCTTCCCCGCCCTCCCTACCTGCGACCCAGATGTTGCTGTTGGCTCCTCCCCGGTCGAAGTAGAGCAGTTGGCTGTCCTCTGACCAAGCCGGATGAGCACCGGGACCGAGGTCGCGGGACGCGCTGCCGCTGGCTAACATGCTGCCGCTGGCTGTCCTGTCCAGCTCCATCCACTGCAAGCGACTGTTGCCGAGGAACTCTTCGCCGTAAGCCAACCACTTTCCATTCGGGGAGAAGGATGCCTCCCCTTTCTCCCCCTCCGTCTCGGAGAGAGGCTGGTACTCTGATTTGACAGGAAGCAAGCGGGCTGTCAGCTCACGCGTCTCCCCCTCTGCCAAGGGGAACCGCAGCCGCCAGTCCTGATACGTCTCTTTCTTCAAGGTGAGGGAGACAGTGCCTCCCTCGGGAAGGGTAAGGGTCGTGGGGGTGCGGCAGAGGTATTCACCATCCAAATAAACTTCGGCAGCTTGGGGTTGTGAGGAAAGAGCCAGTTTACCGGCGGATAACAAAGGAGAGACGGCAAGTTGGGGCCCGGAGAAATCAGCTTGCCAAAGCCGGCGGAAACCGGTCGCATCGGAGCTATAGAGGAGGATCGCTCCGCCTTGGCTTAGAGCCAGTGAATTCAGGTTGCCGCCGTCGCGATAGATCTCGCGGGGCTCCCCCTCGGAGGGGTTCCAACGCCATAGGGCGTTCTCCCCTTCCCCTTGAAGGAAGAGGAGCGGCCCATCCGGAGTCCACAACAACTCGGTCGCCAACTGCGGGCAGAGCAGGGTTTCTTCCTCGTCGGCCAAGTCGTACCGGAAAAGGCCATCCCGGGAGGCTACCGCTAACTCTTGGCCGGAAGGAGACCAGGCCAAGGCGAAGCATTCTCTGCCCACTTGACTGAGGGCTCGGTTGACGCTTGTCTGGAGCGAAAGCAAATATACCCTCCCGTCGGTGGCTGCCAGGTAGGCCAGCCAGTTGCCATCCGGGGAGAGGGCGAACCGTTCCACCGGGAAGCTGGAGAGATCATGCTGCTGCAGACTCTCAACCCGCAGGCTATCATGCTGCAAACTGGATAGCTGCTGATCGCTCATTGCTTCATGCAGGGTCAAGCGGGAATCACTTCCCCCCAATGTGATCAGTTGGTCACGGTTTAGCCAGGCTACTTGGGCGAGGGCCAGCTCGGGGGAGGCGGTGCGGGTCACATTGCGGTCGCGGTCCCAGATCGCTAACGAGTCGCCGCTCGCTCCGGAGATCACATAGGCCAGGCGCTTTCCATCCGGAGACCAAGCCGGGCGCACGATGGCCAACCCTTCCCGCACTTTCTCCACTTGCCCGCGCAAGACGTTGAAAAGCCACAGCTCGCCCGTCCCGGCGCGGAAGTCTTCCTTGGAACCAATGAAGGCGATAGTCTCGCTGTTCGGAGACACCGAGAGAAGAGCGAACTGTTGTAAGCCGGTACGGCGGGAATCCGCCTCTCCGCTGAGTGAAACCAGCTTCACTTCCAATCGCAATGGGGCGCTGGAGAGGGCCATCACCATTTCCTCCCAAACCCGGAATCCTTCCTTGTGCAAGGCCACGCGGTGACTGCCGGGAACTAGGCTCAAGCGTAGGGGTGTGATCCCCGCTACATCGCCGTCCAAGTAGACTGTCGCTCCGGGGATATTGCTCAGTATCTCGGCTTTACTCGGTGAGACGCTACCGGTGGCCACTCCTAGGGAAAGGACGAAGAGCATCACCAGGGCCACTGCCGCTCGCCAGGCAACCTGCCAGGAACCAGCCCGGCCAGGCTGGCGGCCTGTTCTCCTCTCGCGCAAGCGGGCTTCAAAAGCTTGCCAGTAGGCGGGACTGTGAGCAGGAGTGTGACAAGAAACCAGCCAATCGCGCATCTCCTCCTGCTCGGCGAGATTTCGACGGCAATCCGCACATTCAGCCAGATGTTCTTCTACTCGAGCTCGTGAGGAAGAGGAGAGCTCCTGGTCTAAAAAGGCGGCGAGGAAGCGCTCTTGCCGGCAGCGGCTCATCGCTTCACCTCCGGCCTCAGCTCAGGGTATTGGCTCTCGAGGATCTTGCGTAGCTTACGGCGGGCGGAATTCATCCGAGACATCACCGTGCCCAAAGGGAGACGCAGAATTCGGGCCATCTCTTGATAAGAAAACCCGTCCATGTCATGCAAGACCAGACATGCTCGCAATGGTTCGGCCAACTGGCCGAGGGCCTCGCGCAAAACCATCTCTCGCTCAGTCTGATCGGGGTCGAAGCCATCCGAGATGGGGAGGTCGTCGATGGGTACTTCCACAGGCTTGCGCTTGCGCCGATCATCAATGCAAAGGTTGACCACAATACGGTAAAGCCAGGTGAAAACCTGCGCTTCCCCCCGGAAACGGTCAAAGCCCAGGTAGGCTTTAAGAAATGCTTCCTGGGCAATTTCTTCGGCTCGGTCGTGGTTACCGATATAGTGATAGGCCAAGGCAAAGAGCCGCTTCTCGTAGCGGCGCACAAACTCCTCGAACCGCTCCTGGGCGGAAAGTCCTCCCGAGGCCGGCTCGCGCACCTCGGGTTGAGACGATTCCTGCTGCAAGTAGACTGCTCCCGGTACGTCAAGAAAGATCTCCCCGATTCTGGCATGGCCCCAAGAGGGGGTCAAACCGGACTCGCCACCAGGACGGCAAACTTGCGCCGCTCCTTGCCAACCCCCAAACCCAACTGCAACGCTTCGCGGCAGCCGGCTGAACAGACGGAAACGACGACGCTGCGAGTGCGGTAGGTGAGAACTGCTTCCTCCAGGGAAAGTTCCTTTCCGCAACGCAGGCAGCGCTTGGTGACCAGGTATCGACGCATTGTATCTCCTTGTGAGTAGGCTACTGAGTTAGACGGAAGGAGAACAGCGAATATTCAATAGTCGTAGGGGCGGGTTTCAAACCCGCCCCTTCAGCTTCTACGCCCGGAACGATCGCAAACGCAGCGAGTTGGTCACCACGAAGACCGAGCTGAAGGCCATGGCCAGAGCGGCGATGATCGGGTTGAGGAGGATGCCGAAAAATGGATAGAGGATGCCGGCGGCGATAGGGATTCCCAACACGTTATAAAGGAATGCCCAGAATAAGTTCCAGCGGATCGTCGCCATTGTCTGCCGGGCCAAAGCCAGTGCTTTCCCCACTCCACGCAGGTCACCCGAGACCAAGGCTATGTCGGCCGTTTCCAAGGCCACATCGGTCCCCGTACCCAGTGCGATACCCAGGTCTGCTTGAGCCAAAGCGGGTGCATCGTTGATGCCGTCACCTACCATCAATACCCGCTTCCCCTTGGCCTGCAAAACCTTGATTTGATCGGTCTTGCCTGATGGGAGAACTTGCGCCAGGACGCGCTCGATCCCCAACTGTCGCGCCACGGCTTGGGCTGAAACCTCTGTATCGCCGGTAATCATCCACACCTCCAGGCCTTTTTTTTGGCTGGTGGCGATCACCTCCTGTGCTTCCGGTTTCAACGTGTCACGGATCAACAAAGCGCCACGGTATACACCTGCTGCAGCTAGATAGAGAGCCGTAAATCCTTGTCGCTCGAAGGACCGATCGACCTCAGCGACTCCGGCTTCTTTAAGGTAACGTGCGCTTCCTAACAGCACCTCCAGCTCCTCCACGGACGCCCGGACCCCCAACCCTGGCAATGCTTGGAACCCATGAGCCGCCGCTGGTGTGATCCCCCTCTCCGCTGCATAGGACCGCACCGCCTGAGCCAATGGATGCTCCGAGTCGATCTCTACGCCAGCAGCGATGCTTAACAGCTCCTCCTCGCTTCCTTGACTTGGGACGATTCTTTCCACCCTGGGCTTGCCGACAGTCAGGGTGCCGGTCTTATCGAAAATGACGGTGTCCACCCGGCCGGCTTCCTCCAAAGCTTCTCCCGAACGGATCAGAATGCCCATCTGGGCCCCGCGGCCGGTCCCCACCATGACAGCGGTCGGCGTTGCCAACCCTAAGGCACAAGGACAGGCAATAACCAGCACCGCCACTGCGTTGTTTAGCGCCAACAAGTAGCTAGGCGGCGGCCCCCAGACCCACCAAACCAGAAAGGTCAGGGCGGCGATCCCCAAGACAACTGGGACAAAGATCGCTGCGATGCGATCAGCCAGCTTCTGGACAGGGGCTTTGCTGCCCTGTGCATCCTCCACCAGGCGGACCACTTGAGCCAGGAATGTATCTTTCCCAACTCGCTCTGCACGGAAGCGAAACGACCCGGTACCATTGATGGTGGCTCCGGTAACGGCATCACCTGGCCCTTTGGGAACGGGGAAAGCCTCGCCGGTGACCATCGATTCGTCTACTTCAGAGCTTCCCTCTTCGATCTTCCCGTCTACTGGAATACGCTCCCCTGGCCGGACCAAGATGAGGTCACCGACCTGTACTGCCTCTACCGTCAATTCGCCCTCCACCCCGTCGCGTATTACCGTGGCGGTGGGGGGTTGCAGGTTCATCAGGCGGCGGATGGCTTGCGAGGTGCGGCCTTTGGCCTTGGCTTCCAGATATTTACCGAAGAGGATTAAGGTGATAATCACCGCCGAAGTATCAAAATAGGTGGCGACAGAAAGGCCGGATCGTTCCAGCACCCAGGGGAAAAAGGTGACGAAAACGGAGTAGAAGTAAGCTGCCGAGGTGCCCAATGCCACCAGGGTGTTCATGTCGGTGGTGCCGTGGCGCAGCGCTCCCCAGGCGCCGCGGTAGAATCGCCACCCAGCCCAGAATTGAACAGGTGTAGCTAATAACAAGAGGAGATAGGTATTGGCCAACCAGGCCGGGAAGCCAGGGACCATCCCTAACATCGAGCCGGCCAGGATCACCAGGGAAAGGGCTGCGCTAACCCACAGGCGCAAGGCCAGATCACGCTGTTCGCGGCGACGAGCTTCCACCTCGCGATCGCGGCTCTCCCCTACCAGAGTGGCTGTGTATCCAGCTTCCTCGACTGCCCGGATCACCTCCTTAGGCTGAAGCAACCCAACCACGTGATCCACGTAAGCTTTCTCAGTAGCCAGGTTGACTTGCACCGAAAGGATCCCGGGAAGAGGGCGAATCGAATCTTCGACATGGGCTGCACAAGACGCGCAGGTCATTCCCCCGATCAAGAAAGTGGTACGATCCTGTAGCACATCGTAGCCTGACTCGCGAATGGATCGCACAACATCGGCGATACGCCCGTCTTCCACAAACAGCGAGGCGCTCTCGCTGGGCAGGTTAACCGCCACTTCGAGAACGCCCTCCGTCTGCATCAAGGCCTCCTCGAGGTGAGTCACGCAGGAGGCGCAGGTCATCCCGATAATCGGGATCTTGACCCGCCTAGAACTCATTTTTCCTCTTTCAGGTACTTCTCTGGATCCTTGTCGAAGGCCACCTTGCAGCCCTTGGCGCAGAAGTAATAATCTTTCTCTTTGTGCTCGGAGTGAAAGAGCGCTGTTTTCTCATCTACCGTCATCTTGCAGACCGGGTCGATCGCCATGGCGATCACCTCCTTCCTGTTATTGAACACGCTGCCGCGAGCTATTATGTAACCATCAGGAGGGCTCGTTGATTCCCCTTTTTCTCTACGAAGTTAGGTAGGCTCGTTGCGCCTCGGTCAGAGAATCGATGCGCACCCCCAGCGCGGCGAGCTTCAATTGAGCAACCTTCTCATCTAACGCTTCGGGGAAAGGCAAGACATGAGGCGGCAGCGTTTGGTGGTGGGCAACCAGGTATTCCACCGCCAAAGCTTGGTCTGCGAAACTGAGGTCCATCACTCCGGCTGGGTGTCCCTCGCCGCAGGCCAGGTTGACTAGACGGCCCTCCCCGAGAAGGAAGACGCAGCGCCCGTCGGGGTAGGTGAATTCCTCAATATGTTCGGTCACCTGCCTCGAGGCAACGCTGATGCGGCGCAGCGCTTCCAGGTCAATCTCCACGTTGAAGTGCCCGGCATTGGCCAGGATCGCCCCATCCTTCAGCAGGCGAAGGGAGGTTTCGGCAATGATAGAGATATCCCCGGTGGCGGTGATGAAGAGATCGCCCAATGGAGCAGCCTCCTCGATGGGCATCACCCGGAAGCCATCCATGAGCGCTTCCAAGGCCTTTACCGGGTTAATCTCAGTGACGATCACGTTGGCCCCCAGTCCGCGCACTCGGTTGGCGATCCCCCGCCCCACCCAACCGTAGCCGCAGACCACCGCCACGCTCCCGGCGATCAACAGATTGGTCGCCCGCAAGACGCCGTCCAAGGCACTCTGGCCCGTTCCGTAGCGGTTATCGAAAAGGTGCTTGGTGTGGGCGAAATTAACGGCGATCAATGGGTAGCGGAGGCGTCCTTCGAGGTCCAGGTTGCGCAGGCGGGTAACCCCGGTAGTGGTCTCCTCGGTACCAGCACAGACAGTCTGGCCGGTCCCCTTGTGGTAGGTCAAGGTTAGGTCAGCGCCATCATCGACCAAGAGATCGGGTTGAGCTTCCAAGACCAAGCGAATATTCTCGAGGTAGTCCTGCTCGCCTTCCCCCCGCCAGGCGAAAACGTGGATTCCCATCCCCACCAGAAAAGCGGCGATGTCATCCTGGGTAGAAAGGGGGTTGGAACCGCAGAGGAACACCTCAGCCCCCCCCGCCTTCAAGGTCAAAGCGAGGTTAGCCGTCTTGGCTGAGACATGCAGACAGGCTCCTACGCGCCGCCCGGTTAGCGGGCGTTCCACCGCGAAGCGCGAGCTGATCGAACGCAAGACCGGCATCTGCCGGCCCGCCCACTCAGTCCGCTCTTTTCCCCGGGGTGCCAGGGAAAGGTCTTTGATTCGGTTCTCCATCATCGGTCTTCCTCCCAAAGGGTATCCTCCGCCAGGCGAAGGGTTGGTTCCTCTATTGTAGAACCTTTCCCGTCCCGCGTTACAATCAGGCCATGAAAGCTGATCTACACACCCACAGCACAGCCTCGGATGGTTGCCTGACCCCGGCAGAGTTGGTGCGCCATGCTTGTCAGGAAAGCCTCACTTTACTCTCGCTCACCGATCATGACACCGCTGTCGGCCTTGCTGAAGCCGAGCAGGCCAGCCGTTCCACTCCTCTCCGTTTCGTCCCCGGGATCGAGTTTTCTACCGAAGTGAAACAAGTCGAAGTGCACATCCTTGGCTATTGGCTGGATTTTGATTCCCGATTGCTCAAGGATTTCCTCGAGCGCCTCGGCCGGTCTCGCCGGGAGCGTATCCGGCGAATGGTAAGCGAGCTACAAAGGCTGGGAATTCAATTGGAGGCTGACGAAATTCTGGCAAGCAAACCTTCCGGGGTTTTTGGCCGTCCTCATGTCGCCTCGGCCTTGGTGCAGCATGGCTATGCCTCCAACGTGGAGGAGGCCTTCACTCGCTACCTGAGGATCGGAAAACCCGCCTATGTGCCGCATTGTAAGCTCTCTCCCCGGCAAGTGTTGAGCCTGGTGACAAAAGTGGGTGGTCTTGCCGTGATGGCTCACCCAGGGCTCTCCGCTCGGGATGACTTAATCCCAGCGCTTTGCCGAGATGGTCTAGGAGGGCTGGAGGCTTATTACCCCGAACACAACCCAAGCCAAGTGCATCGCTACCTTGGCTTGGCAAAAGAGGCGGGGATCCTCGTTACAGGCGGCTCAGACTTCCACGGTACAGCGGTCCGCAACCATTGCGCTCGCGGCAGCATGATAGCTCGCGGCAGCGTGTCCCATCACCCACTGGGAAGCATCGCCTTGCCGCCTCGTGACGTTGAACGCTTCCTGGCTTGGGGCAGGGCTCACGGGTAGGGGGGAGGCATGTCTGCCCCTACAGCGGAAGAGTCTGCTGGTTGTCCTCCTCGCGTTCGACGACGGGCTCGGGGACCACACGCGCGACGGCTACGACGCGGTCTTCCTCGCCGGCACGGATCAACCGCACACCCGAGGCGTTGCGCCCTAGGGTGGGGATCGACTTGGTCTCTATTCGGATCAGCTTACCATTTTGGGTGATGGCGATGATGTCGTCTCCCTCAGCCACCATCCGGCCGCCGACGACCAACCCGGTCTTCACCCGCACCCGGAAGGCGATCACTCCCAATCCTCCCCGCTTGTGCACCGGGATCGATTCGGGACGCATCTTCTTGCCTAGGCCTAGCTCAGAGATGAAAAGCAACTTTCGACCCGGCATGACGGGTTCCATCCCCACCACGACATCGCCCTCACGCAAGCGGATCCCCCGAACCCCCCTAGCCGAGCGCCCCATCGGGCGCAAGTCGGCGGCGCGGAAACGAGCCGCGTAGCCCATCCGGGTAAAGACCACGACAGCATTCTCGGCACTGGTGCGGCGCACCTTGCAAAGCGCGTCTCCTTCCTTCAACAGGAGAGCGCGGATTCCCCTTCGTCCAGCGTTGCGGAATTCGACCAGCAACGTGCTCTTGGTGGTCCCCCTATTGGTGACCATCACCAGGTAATCCTCGGCGCATTCATTCGGGATGGGCAAAGCCGTACTGATCGCCTCCCCTTCCTCCAACGCAAAAAACGCCCGCACCGGGGCGCCGCGGTCGGTCCGACCGCCCTCCGGCACTTCGTACGCCTTCACTCCGTAGACCTTGCCGGCGGTGGTGAAGAAAAGAACACGCTGGTGAGTGCCACAGACGAAGATGTCCTCGACCAGATCCTCTTTCCGCAGACCAACCCCGAAGACGCCCACCCCGCCTCGCCGCTGGCTGCGATAGGAAGTCATGGAGCTGCGCTTGAAATAACCGTCGGCGGTGATGGAAATGGCTACTTTCTCATCAGCGATCAGCTCTTCTGCTCCTAGATCCCCTGCATCCAGTTCGATACGCGTGCGGCGCGGGTTGCTATATTTGGCCTTGATTTGCAACAACTCTTCCTTAATGACCGCCAAGCGCTTCTCACGATTGCCCAACAAACCCATCAGATACTCGATGGTGCGCGTCACTTCGGCTAGTTCATCTTCGATCTTGGAACGCTCCAAACCGGTTAGACGCGCCAGGCGCATCTCCAGGATAGCTTGCGCCTGCAGCTCCGAGAGGGTGAACTGTTCGATCAAACCGCCTTTGGCCTCCTCCACTGTGCGCGAGGAACGGATCAGGGCAACGATCTCATCAATGTGGTCGAGGGCGATCACCAACCCCAGCAAGATGTGCTGGCGGGCTTGTGCTTTGTTCAGCTCGAAACGGCTGCGCCGTTCCACCACTGTCTCGCGGTGACGCAAGAACTCGTCCAGGATGGTGGCCAAATCAAGTACCCGGGGCAGATTATCGACGAGAGCCAGCATGATCACGCCGAAGGAAATCTGCAGTTGAGTATGCTTGTAGAGTTGGTTGATCAGGGTGGAGGGGCGAGCGTCACGTTTCAGCTCAAGCACCACACGCATCCCCGAGCGGTCCGACTCGTCACGGATGTCCGAGATCCCGGAGATTTTCTTCTCGCGCACCAACTCAGCGATCTTCTCCACCAGGGTGGCTTTGTTCACTTGGAAGGGCAGTTCAGTGATCAAAAGCTGCTCGCGCCCCCCCTTTAGCGTATCCAACTGGACTACGCCTCGCAAGATCACGATCCCTCGACCGGTGGTGTAGGCCTGGTAGATGCCATCCCGGCCCATAATCACCCCGCCGGTGGGGAAATCGGGGCCGGGGATGCGTTCGATCAGTTCCTCGATGGAACAGTCGGGGTAATCGATGCGGTGGACCAACCCATCCACTACTTCCCCTAGGTTCTGCGGGGGGATGTTGGTGGCCATTCCCACGGCGATCCCGGAAGAACCGTTGATCAGCAATGTGGGGACCTTGGTGGGCAGGACGGAAGGTTCCTCCAGGGTGCCGTCGAAGTTCGGCAAGAAGTCCACTGTATCCTTGTCCAAGTCCGCCAGCATCTCCATCGACAAGCGGGAGAGGCGCACCTCTGTGTAGCGCATGGCCGCGGCTTCGTCCCCATCCACTGAGCCGAAGTTGCCATGACCGTCAACCAAAGGGTAACGGCTGGAGAAATTCTGGGCCAAGCGAACGAGGGTATCATAGATAGCCAACTCACCGTGAGGGTGGTATTTGCCCAGCACATCGCCGACCACGCGGGCCGATTTCTTGTATGGACGGTCGGGCAGGTTGCCCAGATCCAGCATCCCATAGAGGACGCGGCGATGCACTGGTTTCAGCCCGTCGCGCACGTCGGGCAGCGCCCGGCCCACAATCACCGACATGGCATAGTCGATGTAAGAGCGCTTCATCTCCTCTTCGACTTTGACCTGCAGCACACGTTCGCCTAAGTATTTGCTCAACGGAGTACCTCGCTTGAAAGAACTGATTTACGACAAGTAGCCTGCAATTTCATATCTAAACTAGTTGAGTAATTAACGGGTGAGTAAGGGTAACCTCACTAAACCACTTGACCACTCAATTACCTTATGGATTGCTAGCGAAACTGTAGCATAGGCCAATACGACCGGCAAAAGTCCGGTGACAAACTGGAAAGCTTCCCGCGACTTAGATGACTTGCCAGCGAACAGCCTGAAATTGACAGACCATATCCGGCACCGAGGTGGCCGAAGAGGCCGTCCAACTGCTGATTGAGGGGTCTTCTTCCTGGAATACGATAAGAATCCGGCGCTGGATCTCCTCCAACAGCCTGGTTGGCGGAATCAGGGTTTCCGTCTCTTTCCGCAGTCTCAAGCTAATCTGTCTCTCAAAAGTGTCCATGTTCATCCTCTTGTAGATGATTATCTACAGTTGCTCGTTCCGTTGTCAAGTACTTTTCCAACATTAGACGAAGTTCCTTGGACCTCTCGTTCACGAGAGCATAGTAGTTGTTCCCCCCCCGCAGCTCGGTCTGAACGAACCCACCTACACGCAGTGCAGCCATGTGGTGGAGGACAGTGGGGTGCGTCAATCGTAAGGTTCGGGAAATCTCCAAGGCGTACATCTCCCGTTTGCGCAACAAGCGAAGGATCTCCAGACGGGTGGGATCAGCCAAGGCTTTTAAAGAACGGATCAACTCAGCCTTCACCTCATCAGCTTGCTGCTTGGCAATAGCAGCGGTGGCCGGGAAAATCAGCAAATATTCGCTTTCCGATTCTTGCGAGAAGACATAGGGGGCTGCATAAAAAGCCGGGGCGAAGGTAAGCTTCTTCTCCGTTGGAAAAGGAAAAAGCAGGCCTCGCGCCACCTGGGGAATAATCTCGGCAGGTGCAAGCGTCTGAGCCATGGCTTCCACCACTTGGGCTGACTCCTGCAAGAAGGGCAGCAAACGACGGTACTCCTCGTCCAGGAAGATGCGCCAGTGCTCCTCCAGTAGGTTCGCCAGGTCCTCAGCCAGAGAGGGATCGTGGAGCAGACGGTCGATACGGCTCCTTGATTCGGAAGAGAAACGTGCGCGGAAATCCTCCCAGAAAGAGGTTTCTTCCGGCTCAAACGAGGATTGGCCGTGCAGCTCCCGCAGGATCTTCGGCAACTGGCTGGAGGAGGGCTCTAGGGCAGCCACCACCGTCTCGCTGAAGTCATCTCCCTTCAACCCCCGCAACAGGGTCAAGTAAACATCCAGGGTTCGAGGACAGGGCAGGCGCAAAGCCAGGGCTAGCGCATGAAGGCCCAAATGCTCTTCCGTCTCGAAGAAAAAGCGAAAGGCCTTTCGCCCTTCACGCGAGAGACGGCTCTTCCATGAACGGACAAAATCGGGCTTGGGGTCTGCGTTGGGATTGCCTGCTGTAAAAAGGGACAGGAAAAGATCATAGAGAGGAGAGATCTCTACCCGTACAACGGCATTTTTCGTCCCGTCAGGCGAAGTCGTTCGCTGGATCTTCATGTAGACCATTATCTACGCTTGGCGGAAAAAAGGGAATCCTGCTGGTAATTGCTGATGTGGCAGCATTTCAGCCTGCGGCAGCATGTGGGAGATGCGGTCTCCACATTGCCAAAATCAAAAATCCCTTTCACGTCCTTGGCGAGTGCAAGCCGGAAGCGTTTGAGGTACAATCGGTTGGCACTCTCACCTGGAGTGTGCCAACCGATGACAGGAACCAGTTATCTAAGCGATCGAAGGAAAGCGATCCTGAAGGCGGTCGTCGAGGAGTATATTCTCAACGGTCAGCCAATCGGGTCGGAAGAACTGCTCCGGAAGTACTCCCTGGGATGCAGCTCGGCTACGATTCGCGCTGAGTTGGCTGCCCTGGAGGAGATGGAATACCTCAGTCACCCCCACACCTCAGCCGGGCGTATCCCCACTGAGCAAGGCTACCGCATCTATGTCGACCATCTTCTGGTGCTCTCCCCGGTCTCTTTCCAAGAGGAAGAGAAGATCTCCCAGGTGCTGAACCGCCAAGCCCAGGACTTGCGCAACATCCTTGCAGAGGCCTGCCGTCTGGTTGCCACCATCTCCACCTACACCTCCCTGGCCCTAGCTCCCCAAGCCAATCAACAAGTCATGCGCCACATTCATTTCGTGCCGGTGTCCGCCAAGCAAGCACTGGTAATCCTGGTGACCAGCCTGAAAGTAATCCAGGATCAATTCCTGGAGGTCTCGGCGGAAGTCAGCGAAGAAGACCTGGAGTACCTTTCTCACTACCTCTCCCGTCGGCTTCTGGGAAAAACACCATGGCAATGTCTGCAGGAACTGCCCGTAATCCGCGAGGAACAGCCCGCTCGCTTGGTTTCCCTCCTCAACCAGCTGTCCACTGTCCTCCATAATGTCTTCCTTTACGAGCAAAGCGAGCGTCTGATCGTCGAGGGAGCGGAGAACTTGCTCTTGGCTAGCGACTTTCGCAATAGCTTCAAACAGCGGCGTTTGGCGGACGCCCTGGATCGTCGTTTCCTCCTACAGGACGTGCTGGACCGCCACCTCACCAGCCGCAATCTGCAGATCTTCATCGGGCAAGAGAACGAGGTGGTGGAGATGCACGACCTGACCTTACTGGCGATGCCCTTCGAGGCGTCTCGCTATGCCTACGGCGCTCTTGGCCTCCTTGGGCCGATGCGCATGGATTATGCCAAAGGGATCCGCCTCTTAGCCTGCGTCACCGGAGTACTGGAGAGAGCCCTGTCTCAGGAAGCCTAGTGGCACGGGTTTTCTGGCTGCCAACGGAATGCCTCCAAACGGACGGTGTCTTCTTCCCCCCCGAGGAGCGCCATCATCTTCTCCATGTCCTTCGTAAGAAGGCAGGAGAGAGGGTCGCTGTCCTCTGTGGCGGCCAACGCCTGCAGGTGGAGCTGATCCTCCGGGGAGAACTCCTCTTTGGGAGAATCCTCCAAACCCAGCCTATTCAGCCACCTCCCTTCTCGTTGGGCCTGGCCCAGGGTTTGCCCAAAGGGCGCAAGATGGAACTAGTTGTCACCTTGGCTGGGCAAGTCGGGGTGCAGCGTCTGCTGCCCTTTCACTCTCTTCGCTCCATTCCCCGTCTGGATAGCCCGGAAGGCCAGCGCAAACGGGAACGCTGGCAGCGATTGGCCGACGAGGAGGCCAAGGTGACTGGTTCCCCACCTTTGCAGGTCGCTCCTCTTTCAACTCTCGAGGAGATCCTGCACATAAGCACCAGCCTTCGCTTGTTCTGCTGGGAGAACGCTGAGCAGACTCTCCTGGATGCTCTGGAAAAGGCGCCAACCTTTCCTGAGGCGGGCATCTTGGTGATTGGCCCGGAGGGAGGTTTCGCCCCCGAGGAAGCCCAGTTGGCCGAGCAGGCTGGCTTCCAAGCAGTGAACCTGGGGGAGCGCATCCTGCGCACGGAAGTGGCCGGTTTTGTGGCTGCTGTTCTTATCCTGGAGCACGGTGGCGCCTTCCGCCTACCCTCTTCCCCTTGAGAATCTCGCTGGCCGTTCTCGGCTGCAAGATCTCGCAATATGATGCTGCCCGCCTGGAAGAGCGTCTTCGCCAAGCCGGGGCTGAGATTATCCCTCCCTCATCGGCAAGCCAGGCTTTCCTGCTGTGCGGTTGCGCCGTCACCGAACGCGCTGCCCGCGAGGCCGGCCAGGTTGCCCGCCGCTTGCAGCGATTGAACTCGGTTGCTCCTCTGTATTACTACGGTTGTATCGGTGCGTACTTCGCAAATCAGCCGAAACACGCAGCCGCGGGCTATCAAGCTGCCACGGGCTATCAAGCTAGACAAGCCCCCGGCAGGGTGTCCTACCAAGCTTGCTGCTTCCCCCCTGGTCGTGAGACTGCATTGCTGGAAGCACTTGGCCTTTCCTCCCCAACCCCGGTGAGTTCCGGCCGCAGCTGGCGCCGCACTCGGGGCTTGGTGAAAGTACAAGACGGTTGCAGTCACTTCTGTACCTACTGTATCGTGCCGCATTTGCGCGGCCCGGCCAAAAGCCGCCCTATCCGAGAGATTGAAGGAGAAGTGGCGGATCTGCTCTACCGAGGTTTCCGCGAGGTGGTGCTCTCTGGGGTTCACCTCTCCTCATGGGGGCACGATCTAGGCGGTTACACTCTCATCGATCTTCTCCATTGCCTGGACCGCCTCCCCGGCTTGGATCGTCTGCGTTTGAGCTCCTTGGAACCAATGGACTTAAGTCCACAGACAATGGCAAGCTTCCGCACCATCGAGCATCTCTGCCCCCATTTCCATCTCCCGCTGCAAAGCGGCTCTGATTCGATCCTCCAGCGCATGGGTCGCGGCTATGACCGGGCTCAGTTCCTGCGCTTGGTTGAAGCGACACGCGCCGCTTGGCCGGATGTGGCCCTGACCACTGACATCATGATCGGTTTCCCGGGAGAGAGCGAGCAGGACTTCCAAGCTACTTTGGCGACCATCGAGGCTGTCAGTTTCACCCGTTTACACCTTTTCCGCTACTCTCCCCGGCCGGGCACCCCTGCTGCCTCGATGACCGGCCCACTTGACGAGAAGGAGAAACGTCGGCGCCTAGAGCGTTTACGCACTCTTGCCGAAACTCTTCCCACCCGTTTCCGCCGGCGTTTTCTGGGTCGCTCCTTCCCAGTATTGGTGGAACGAATCAGGGAAAGCCAGGCCAGCGGTTTCACCCCCAACTACATTCACCTCACTTTCCCAGCTTACCCTGGTCTCTTAGTGGGTCAACTCGTCGAGGTGAAAGTGAGCGAGGAGGAGCCGGACGCCTGAAGGGAACAGTGAAATGAAGACAGATTGCCTCTTCTGCCGTATAATACGGGGCGATGCAGCTGCCACCCGGGTGTACGAGGACGATCAGACGCTGGTTATCCAGGATCTTCAATGGTTAATTGGTTTAGTGAGTTAGTGGATTAGTAACCAAGTGGTTTTGTCTTCCGCAAACCTAAAAGCGACGTTGCCCTTATCCACCCACTTATTTACTCAACAACTGTATAGCCCGTGGCAGCGTGTAAGAAGTAGAGGATTCAGCATTTCTCGGCAATTTACTGCTCACAGGGCGCCGGTTGGCGCAAGAGCGGGGCCTGACCGGACCGAAAGGAACCTGTGTCGGACCTCGTGGATTTCGCATGGTGATCAATTGCGAACCTGGGGGCGGGCAGACCATCTACCACTTGCACGTCCATCTCCTAGGGGGACGGATCGTTCTGTCCCGCCCTGGATAGACTCAGCGACGGAAGGAGGGGTGAGGAATGGCCGAAGTTAAGCGCAGGCCTAACGAGTCTGTAGACGAGTTAGTCAAGCGTTTTAAGAAGCAAGTCCAAAAAGAGGGGATCATGAAAGAAATTAAACGGCGAGAGTATTTCGTGTCTCCTTCGGTCTTGCGTCGGAAGAAAGCAGCCGCCCGGCGTAAGAAAGCCTCTACAGAATAAGCGATGAACAAACCCAGGACGGCCTGGGAGCTTGGGGGCAGACAAATCACCCCAGGAGCTAAGCGCCTCCGCCTCTTTCTGATGGCGGCAGTGCTCTATCTCCTCTTCCTGGCCGTCCTGATCTCTTTCCTGTTCCCCCCCACAGTGGATGTCAGCTTGGGCAGTGTGGCCGATGAAGATGTCATCGCCCCGCGAAACGCCATCTACATCGACGGGCAGAAGACGGAGGAACTGCAAACACTGGCGGAACAGTCCGTGATGCCAGTCTACCAGAAAGATTTTACCCCTGCCCGCCAGAACATGCTCCGCACTCAGATCAACAATTTCTTCAACATCATCGAACAGGTGGTCATCAACGGCGCATTGACCAACGAGGAGAAGGCCGCCCGCCTGTCCTCCGCGCTTCCCCCAGCCTTCACCTCGGATGTCATCCAAGCGGCCCTGCGAGTCGATTCCCACCTATGGACCACCCTTCTCTCCTACTCGATGGACATCGCCCAGCAGTTCTTGGCAGCTGGGGTCAAGGAGGAGGATCTTACCCAGCTCTCCTCGAGGATCCGCGAGAAAGTCGGCGTACTCGGCTTGCCAGAGGAAGCGAAAGCAGTGATGGTGGCGGCTTGTCAGGCAGCCATTACACCCAACCTGACCCTGGACCGGGAAGAAACAGAACGGCGTCGTGAGGTAGCACGGAACTCGGTAGACCCAGTCCGCAGACAAATCGCCAAGGGAGAGATCATTGTCAAGAAAGGGGAGACCGTACGGGAGGAACAGCTCCCCATGCTGGAGGCACTCGGCCTGCAACGGCGCGAGTTCCCTTGGGAGAAACTGGTCGGCACAGTGCTTATCTCTCTTGCCCTCTTCGCCACCTGGACCGCTTTCAGCTTGTACTTCGGCTCCGACTTCCTCACCGTTCGCCGAATGCTCTTCGTCGCCCTCCTCTTCACCTTGATTGTGCTGGCAGCCCGTTTTCTGCCGCCGCGTTTTATCTACTTGATCCCTATCCCCCTGGCGGCCATCTGCCTCTCCTCTCTCTTCAACCTGCCCTTCGCCGTGGTCTTCGCCATCTTCGCCTCGCTGGCGGTGGGATTGATCCAGGGCAACGACTTCCTCCTCAGCTTCGCCATGCTGTTGGGCGGGGCTGCAGGGGCCTATTCCGTGCGGCGGGTGGGAAAAACAGGGGATTTTCTGGCGGCAGGCTTGACTACCGGGCTGGCTCTGGCTTTTGCCGTGGGAGCCTCCGGGCTCAGCTTGGGAAAAGGGATGCTGATGTTGGAAGAGATGGGCTGGGCTTTCGCCAATGGCCTCCTTTCCGGTGTCTTCGCCATCTTCTTCCTGCTGCTGCCGGCAACCGAGAACTTCTTCGACCTGACCTCACCTCTGCATTTGATCGAGTTGGCCAATCCCAACCAACGGCTCTTGCGTCGCCTTTTCCTGGAGGTACCCGGTACCTACCTGCACAGCGTGATGGTGGCCTCGCTGTCCGAGAGCGCTGCCTCGGCGATCGGAGCCAATGTTTTATTGGCACGTGTCGCCGCCTATTACCACGATGTCGGCAAGTTGGTCCGGCCTGACTATTTCGCTGAGAACCAAGGGGAGTTCAACGTCCACGAACGAATGACCCCGCAGCTCTCCACCACAGTGGTCACCGCTCACACCCGCGATGGCGCGGATATGGCCCGTGCAGCCGGAGTCCCAGAGCCAGTCGTGGCGATGATCCAGAGCCACCACGGAACCTCCCTGACAAGTTATTTCTACCGCCAGGCGCAACGCAACAGCGACGAGGCAACGCCCGAGGAATCCTACCGCTATGACGGTCCCAAACCGCAAAGCAAGGAAGCCTGTATCCTGATGCTGGCCGATGGGGTGGAGGCGGGGGTGCGGTCACTGCGCGAGAAGAGTCCGGAGCGAATCAGCAAGATGGTGGGCACCATCTTCGCTGATCGGGTCAAAGATGGTCAATTGGAGCGGAGTGAGTTGAGTTTCCGGGAGCTGGAACAGGTTGAGAAAGTCTTCGTCCGGGTGTTGGTTTCTGCCTACCATCTTCGACCCGAGTACCCCGAACCGGTCAGCAAGGAAAGGAAATGGCATGTCGATCTACCTCAACAATCAGCACCCCCGAACCCACCTGCCGAAAAAACCGCTGATTGACCTAGCCCAGCGTGTGCTGGAGGGGGAGGGGCAGGCCGGCGAGCTTTCCATCACCCTGGTGGACGATGAGACCATCACCCGATTGAACTCCCTCTACCACCAATGCGAAGGCCCCACTGACGTCCTCTCCTTCCCCCTCCAAGAAGGAGCAGGCGATCTGTGGGGAGACATCTACATCAGCCTCGATGAAGCTCGCCGTCAAGCCAACGAGTACGGAGGAAATTTAACTCAGGAGGTGCGTTTGCTGGTGGTGCACGGCATCCTCCACCTCTGCGACTACGATGATCAGGAAGAACCCGCACGCAGTGCCATGCGCAAGCGCGAGGCTGACTACCTGGAATGCAGTTCGTCCTCTTCCTAGCGCTTTTGGTTTGTTCGGCTTTCTTCTCCAGCTCGGAGACAGTGGTCTTCTCGCTGGGCAGTCACCATTTCGCCGGCGACCCGCGTTTGGCTCGCCTCCGCGAACGCCCGCTGCGATTCCTGGCCTTCATCTTGTTGGGCAACAACTTGGCCAATGCGGCTCTCTCTGCCTTGGCCACCAGCGTCATCCTGTCTCTTTGGGGGGAAAGCGCTCTCGCCCTGGGTACCGCTCTGCTAACCGTCATTCTGATGCTCTTCGGCGAAATCTTGCCAAAGACGGTGGCCGCCTCGGCAAACGTGCGCTTGGCACCCTTCCTGGCTGGACCCCTGACTTTCCTTTACCGCTTGGTCTCCCCCCTCTCCTCTCTCTTCAGCGTTGCCGCGGACGGTCTCCTTAGTCGTTTCTTCGGCCAAGACAAGGAAGAACGCCCCGCTCTCTCCTCGGTAGAGCTGGCCCAAGCAGCTGCCGAAGGGGCTGCTCTAGGCTTGCTCAGCCCCCGAGAGGAAGAGATCCTGGAGGCCATCCTAACCTTCGGCCAGAAGACGGCTGGAGAGGTGATGACCCCCCGTCCTTACATGGTCGCCATCCCCTTGGAGACTCACCTGAGTGAGGCTGCCGATGTCTTCCGCCGCCAAGGACTCTCTCGCCTGCCGGTTTTCCACCAAACGCTGGACGCCATCGCCGGCGTGCTCTACGCCAAAGACCTGTTGCGGACCTTGGCCTTGGGTGAGGTGAAGAGCGTCGCCCAGTTGCTGCGCCCGATTTTCTCCGTGCCCGAGGGTATTCGTCTTTTTCGCTTGATGGCTGAACTGCGCTCGCGGCAGACGCACCTTGCGTTAGTGGTGGATGAGTACGGCGGCACATCCGGCGTGATCACCCTGGAGGATATCCTCGAAGAGATCGTCGGTGAGATTTGGGACGAGCACGACCCCTTGTTCTTCCATGACCGGCGCCTGCGTGACGGTTCTTGGCTGATACGAGCCGACATCGGCCGGGAAGAGATGGCCGAGCTGGGCCTGCAGCTGCCGGATTCTTACGACAACCTGGCCTCCTATCTATTGGAGAGATCCGGTCACATCCCCCAAAAAGGAGAGCGTTTCACGTTGGGTGAATGGTATCTCTGGGTGGTTGGAGCTACCCCACAACGCTGCGAGCTGGTTCGTGCACGCCATGTTTGAGTGGCTCTTCTTTCTGCTGTTGCTGTTCCTGTCTGCCCTCTTCTCTGCAGCCGAGACATCCTACACCGTGTTGGACAAGCGACGGTTACGTGCGGCCAAAGAAGCGGGGAACCGCCGGGCGGCGTTCATTCTCTTCCTGTGGGAGAAACCGGAGCGTTTCTTCACCCCCCTGCTGATCGCTAACAGCTTGGCTGCTACCGGCGCTACGGTTTTGCTGACCACCCTCCTGATCCACCGCTTGGGCGCTGCCGGCCCTTGGCTGGCCACCGCCCTGGTCGCTCTCCTCCTGCTTTTCTTCGCTGAGTTGGTCCCGAAAGGAATCGCGGCTCGCTTCCCTCGCCGAGCATCCTCACTCCTTTTGCCAGTTGTGCTCTTGGTCTATCTTCTCTTCTGGCCTATCAGCTGGTTGGTCAACGGCCTCTTGGCCGGATTGCGGCGGCTCTTCCCATCCCTTCAATCCAACGGCGCCTTCCGCAGCCGCCAGGAGATTGAGACTTTGGCTGCAGCCTGGGGCGGAGAAGAGGACCAGGCCATACTTTCACGGACCCTCCGTTTTGCCGCGAAGAGGTTGGGGGAGGTAATGGTACCGCGTGTCGCCATGCGCGCCTTCCCAGTGGAAAAACCAGCACTGGAGATCCTGCGCGAGGCGAGCAGCCTGCGCTACTCTCGCTTCCCTCTCTATCTGGGTAGTCTGGACCGGGTGATCGGTGTGCTGTACTTGAAAGACCTGCTCGGGGTTCCCATGACCTCTCCCATCCCAGCCAGCCAGTTGGCCCGCGAGCCCCTCTTCCTTCCCGAGAATCTCCCCTTGGCACAAGCCTTGGAAGAGATGCGCTTGCGCCGCACCAGCCTTGCCCTGGTCATCGACGAGCACGGTGGGACGGCCGGGCTGGTGACGATGGAGGACCTGGCTGAAGAGATCGTCGGAGAGATCTGGGACGAGTACGACTCTCCCAGTGAGAGAATTCACGCATGCCCGGATGGAAGCTTGCTGTTGGCCGGGCAGACGACCTTGGCAGAGATATCGGAAGGCCACGGAGTGGTCCTGGAAAGTAAGGCCACCACTTTGGGTGGTGCCATCACTGAACACCTTGGGCGTTTCCCAGTCCAAGGCGAGGAGATCGATCTCGGCCCCGTGCAAGCCAGAATCCTGCTTGCCACCCCTAAGAGCGTGGAGCGTGTTCTGCTGCGTCGAAAGGAAATTGGTGCGTAGGGATTCTCCGTTTGCGAAAAATGACCGGGATCCCCTCATATAAGTGGCTAAGTAGTTACTAAACTACTAAACCACTTGATCACTGGACCACTTGATCAGTAGACAGCCCCCGGCAGGGTGTTCTGATATAATCGATACGAAAGAGGTGAGCATTTGCCGGACTGGGCCCTCTATGTCGGGCCTCTTTTAATCTTGTTTTCTCTCGTCAGCTTGGCTAGCTTTTCGGCCGCTGAATCAGCCTTCCTCTCTATTTCCAAGAATCGCCTTCGGCGTGAGATGGAAGAGAAGGATGATCCTCGTTTGCGCAGCCTGCTGCTGTGGAGGGAGGATCCACAGACGATGCTCTCGGTGCTTGCAGTAGGCGACTACATTTCGATCTTCGCCTACGTTGCTTTGACCCTCTGGTGGATCACTCGGATGAGTCTAGCTTCTGGCTGGGCTTGGCTGACGATTGTCCTGGCGTTGATCCTGCTTATCCTGGCAGAAGTCGGGCTTCGCTTGATGGGAGTCAGCCATCCTCTGGCCACACTGTTGCGCTTCTGTGGCTTTTTAGCAGTTGTCCGTATCCTCTTGGCTCCCCTGGCCGCTCTTTTTCGTATTGCTGCCAAAGGTCTCTTCCGGGCTGGTTCGGACCTCGAGACGGAGGAAGAGACGGAAGTGAAAGCCCTAGCCGAGATGCGCGAGGAAGTGGAGGATTTGCCGGCTGGCGAGCGGGAGATGATCTCAGCCATCTTCGAGTTTCGCGAGAAAGAGGTCTCTGAGGTGATGGTCCCTCGCATGGACATCATCGCCCTCGAACAAAGTACCCCCCTCCAGCAAGCCTTGCGCACAATGGTAGAGAGCGGCCACTCTCGCCTACCGATCTACCAGGAGCAAGTGGACAACGTTACGGGTGTGCTGTTAGAGAAAGATGCCTTGCGTGCCTCGCTGGAGGACCATCCTGCTCTCTCTGCCGCGGACCTGGCCCGTCCCCCCTTCTTCGTTCCGGAGAGCAAGCGCATCTCCCAGCTGTTGCCTGAGATGCAACGTAAGAAGACTCAGATCGCCCTGGTCGTGGACGAGTACGGTGGTCTAGAGGGATTGGTGACCATGGAGGATCTGTTGGAGGAGATCGTCGGTGAGATCCGCGATGAGCACGATTTAGAGACTGAGCCGGTTCATACCCTGGCGCCAGGATCCTTCCAGATCGCTGCCGGCCTCTCCCTGCGAGAGTTGGAAGACCTGACCAGGGAAGAGATCCAGTCCGAAGACTATGACACGGTCGGGGGGTTTCTCTATGGGCTCTTCCAACACATCCCCACTCCCGGCGAGGAAATAGATTTCCACCGCCTGCATTTTCGGGTGGAGGAAACGCGAGGCAACCGCATCCTGAAAATACGGGTTGACCTGCGACCCGAGGAGGAGCAAGACATTGGCGATTGATTGGGAATACCTACTAGATGAAGCGTGGCAAGCTCGCGAGCTGGCCTATGTGCCATACTCGCGCTTTCCGGTGGGAGCGGCGCTGTTGGGCAGCTCAGGGAGAGTTTACCGTGGAGCCAATTTGGAAAACGCCAGCTACCCCTTGACCATCTGTGCCGAGCGGGTGGCCATCTTTAAAGCGAGGAGCGAGGGGGAAACGCATTTTCTGGCCATCACCGTTGTAGCGGCCGCCCAACCCCTGGCCGCCCCCTGTGGAGCTTGCCGCCAGGTGCTCAGCGAATTGACCCCTGGCATCCCGGTGCTCCTGGCCAACGAACAGGGGGAGCGGTTGATGACCAGTGTGGAAGAGTTGCTGCCCCTGGCTTTCACCCCGGCCAGCTTGCCCGCGAAGGGCTAGAAAGGAAATAAATGCGCCGAAAGATCATCGCCGGTAATTGGAAATGCAACAAAACCCGCGCGGAGGCACGGAGCCTGCTGGAATCCATCCTGCTCGCCCCACCGCTTCCATCCGGGCGAGAGATGGTTGCCATCCCCCCCTTCCCCTACCTGGAAGCAGCCTGTGCCCTTACCGCCGGCTCCCATTTGTCGATCGGGGCGCAGAACCTCTGGACATCGGACTGGGGCGCCTATACAGGCGAGGTCTCGGCGCCAATGCTGGCCTCCCTGGGGGTCCGCTATGTAGTGGTAGGCCACTCCGAGCGCAGGCAGCACTTTGGCGAAGATGGGCTCATCTTGAAACAAAAAGTGGAGCGAGCCTTGGCTTGGAGTTTAACCCCCATCTTTTGTCTGGGCGAGAAACTGGAAGAGCGAGACCGCGGCATGGCCTTCGAGGTAGTGGCAGACCAACTGAAGAAAGGCTTGGGCGGCCTTTCCATGGAGCAGTTGCACCACTTGGTGATCGCTTATGAACCTGTTTGGGCGATTGGAACCGGCCGCAACGCGACCCCCGAGCAAGCCCAGGAGGTGCACTCCTTACTGCGCGGCCTCCTCACTGCCGGGTGGGGAGAATCGGTGGCGCAATCCTTGCCGATCCTCTATGGAGGCAGCGTAAAACCCGACAATATCGACGCTTTAATGGCCATGCCGGACCTGGACGGGGTGCTGGTGGGAGGGGCCAGTTTGAAAGCGGATGATTTCCTGCGCATTGCCGGCTACCGGGAAGGATAAAATAATTGGGGACAGCCACTGATTTAATTAAATTAGTGGCTGTCCCCAATTATTGAGTCTGCAATGCCGTTTGTTAAAGCGATCGGCCTGGTATTGCGTACCCAGCCCTGGCGGGAGAACGACAAACTGGTCTTCCTCTTCACCCGTGAGCGCGGCCGTTTGCTGGCCAGCGCCCGAGGCGGCCGGCGCCCGCAGAGCCACTGGGGCGGGGCATTGGAGCCTCTCACCGAGCTTGATCTGCTCCTTTACCAGAAGGGTGACCACCTGCTGATCACCCAATGGCAAATCCTGCGGAGCCACTGCGATCTTCGTGCGGAGATGTCGCTCTGCGGTCCCGCCCTCTACCTGGTCGAGTTGGTCGGAGCTTTGCTGCATGAAGAGGACCCGCATCCCCAACTTTACGAAGAGTTGAAGGGAGCTTTGGCTGCTCTTTCAAGCGGGCGCTCCCCTACCCTGGTGACCAATGCTTTCATCCTCAAGATGCTCTCTTTAATCGGGTATTGGCCGTCACTGGAGAAGTGCGCCTTGTGCGGTAGGGTCGTGGGGGGATCCCTTTTCTATTTCTCTCCTCCGGCCGGAGGGGTCCTCTGTCCTGTTTGCCGACATCTAGGGGGGATCCCTTTGACAGTGCCGGGGGAAGTGTTGGATCAAGCCCGCCAACTGCTCCAGGCTTCCTGGGAAACGCTCCCGCCCCTCATCCGTGGAAGCGAAGAGCTATCTGATCTCTTGCGCCTTTTCCTGGCCGCTCAATTGGAAAAAGGGTACTCCGCTGTACAGACCTTCCGCGCCAAAATGCGCCAAGCCGAGCGAGCCATCCCTTCATCCAGTCCCTCCGGATCTGGTAGAGTAGGGAACGACTAACAAGAGGAGGGACATCGTTGTCACAGATCAAGACTATGGCCTTGGGGGTTATCTTACTGGCGCTGGTAGGCCTTTTGGTTTTTCTCATCCTGCGCCCCCAGACCTGGATTGTAGCCACGGCGGGGATTGTCTTCCTCGGGGTGATTGCCTGGGCCATCATCACCAACCGCTGGCCACCGCCAGTCAAGCGCTGAGCAAATCAGGGAAGACGCGCCGGACGACAGAGATCTCGAGTGGATCTACCCCCGGCTTTCCTCCAATGAAGGGATCATCCCCCAAGCCAAGCTCGAGTTGGTGAAGCGGGGATCCTGGGTAACCTCCACGATCTCGGCATCGGGGAAGAGGAAGGGCGGCAGCGCCTCCCCCACCTGGGAGAGCTCGACCTCGGCCAGCACTAATCCGGACAACGAACCCCGAAAGATGTCTACCTCCCAGCGCCCGACGCGGTAGCGGCGTTTGGCCAAACCACGGTCACAGAGAGTTAAGAGGACGGCGTATTCCTCCTCGGTGAGATCCTTCTCCACCTCCACCCGATCCAATGAACCCCGCCCTTTGACAGTGAGGATGAAACGCGCCCCGGCGCTTCGGACTCGCACTCCCTGGCAGCCGGAGAGGTAATGCTGTTCCAAATCCAACCCGGGGAATGCAGCCAAAGTATCTTCCGTTACACCATGGACCAGGAATTTGCGTTCGATCTCGCGCAGGTGTGGCATGCTAGCGGATGAAACCTAAAACCACGATGAGGCCGGTCATCCCCACCAGGAGGAAGACGGTCGCGTAAGTGACCCAATTCTGTAGCCGGGTGTTGACATGCTTGCCCATAATCCGTCGGTTGTTGATCAGTTTAAGCATATAGATCAATACAAGTGGAAGCAAGATTCCGTTCAGGATTTGGGTCCACAAGGTGATGGTGATCAGGGGAGCGTTGGGCAAGAGGATAATGACAATGCCGATGATCATGATGGCAGTGAAGAGGAGATAAAACTCGGGAGCATCCCGCCATCGCTTGTTGACCCCGGCCTCGAAACCGAACGCCTCGCAAATGTAAAAGGCTGTAGCGATCGGCAGGATGGTGGCCGAGAAAAGAGAGGCGACGAAAAGACCCAAAGCGAAGAGCACTGAAGCGAAGGCTCCGGCGAAGGGTTTTAGCGCCATGGCTGCGTCCTTGGCTTGTTCGATGACCACTCCATTAGGGTAGAGGGTGGCGCCGCAGGCCACGACAATGAAGAAGGCGACCACTACAGTGGCCAAGCTGCCGATGATTACATCCCACTTCTCGTAGCGGTAGTCCTTCAGGGTGAGGCCTTTCTCAATAACCGCGGATTGCATATAAAACTGCATCCAGGGGGCGATGGTAGTCCCCACGGTGCCGACCACGATAGAGATGGTGGGCAAGTCGAAAGACATGCTGGGAAGGATAAGAGACATCCCGACTGCTCCCCAATCCGGCCGGGCCAGGATGGCCGAGACAACGTAGGAGAGAAGGAAAACGCTGAAGACGAGGAATATCTTCTCCGAGGATTTGTAGGTTCCCTTCACCACCAACAGCCAAACGACGACAGCCGCCATCGGTACCGAGATGTACTTGCTGACGCCGAAGATTTGCATGGACCCGGCGATCCCGGCAAATTCCGTGGCTGTGTTGGCGATATTGGCCAATAACAAGCCGAGGAGGATAAACAAGGTGACGCGCAGGCCAAAGTTCTCGCGGATCAGATCGGCCAAACCCTTGCCGGTGACCATCCCCATCCGTGCGTTCATCTCTTGAACGATCACCAGTACGATGAAAGAAGGGATCAAGATCCAGAGAAGCTGATACCCGTATTGAGCCCCCAAGAGTGAATAGGTCGTGATCCCCCCGGCGTCGTTGTCCACCGAGCCAGTGATCAACCCGGGGCCTAGCACCGCCAGGAAGGGCAGGAGGCCAATCCATAAACGTTTCCAATAATGTATCTTGGCCATACATGCGAACCAGCAAAATAATCATCCGATCTCCTCAACCCCCTCCTGCCCGAGTTGACCGGAGGTCAACCGCTAGCGTAATCCGAGAGGGCAGCGGATGCAAGCCGGCGGCAGCTTGATAGCCCGCGGCAGCGTGCTCTAGCAAGGAAGTCAAGATACAATAAAGTCAAAACACCCAAGGAGCCCCCCCTATGGAACAGCCCACCAATCCAGTCCTTTCTCGCGATGAGCAGATCTCACTGATCTCCAGGAAATGCGAGGATGCTTTCCTTGAACTCTTCGACATTTGGTTTGATCCGCAGAAGGAGGCAGTGAACGTCTACTTTGCCGCCTTCCGCAACGCTTTCACCGTCGCCGTCGCCCAATTCAACGCCGCCACCCGTGAGGATCTCAAGGAGTGGCTGGTGGCTTATCTGCAATGGGGTTTCGAGAATGACCTGAAGGAGGAGGACGAGGATGGGGAGGAGAGGTCGGATCTGGACGAAGCCTGACCATGAACCCACAAACAGCAGGAAATCCTGTAAACTAGTGGAGAATACAAGACTTCACTTGGAGGTGCACACATGAATTGGAAACGAACGGGGAAGTTGTTGGCGGCCATTCCCTTAGCCTTATTGCTCTTGGTAGCAATAACCACGCCTGCCAGCGCTTTCACCGCCCAAGGGGGAACCAATATCACGGTCGCCTCCGGCGGATCGGTGGAGGGGGATTACTACGTCGGTGCGGCGACCTTCACCCTGGAAGGGACCATCCGCGGCGACTTGGTGGTGACGGGAGGAAGTGTTCGCATCGCCGAGACGGGGATTGTAGAGGGTGACTTACTCGGCCTGGCAGGGGCTATCGTCATCGAGGGTACGGTGAAGGGAGCTGTGCGGGTAGTGGCCGGGGTCATCACCTTGGGTGAAAAAGCGCAGTTAGGCCGGGACTTGGTGGCAGCCGGAGCGAGCCTGGAAAGCAAAGCTGGTAGTCGCATCGCCGGCACAGCGGTGTTCGGGGGTGCGCAAGCCCTGCTGGCTGGAGAGATCAACCAGGATCTCCTCTTCGGGGGAAACCGCCTGACCCTGCTAGGCAAAGTCGGTCGTGACGCCAAGCTGGTCATTGATGGCAAAAACGGCGGTGAAATGCCTTCTACCTGGTGGCTGACTTGGATCCCGGGAGCGCCGAGCTGGCCCACCGTCAATGTCGGCTTGGTGGTGGACGCGAAGGCTTCCGTCGGTGGAACCCTTGATTACAGCAGCTCGCGCGAGTTCGTCATCCCCTCCGGCGTTGCGGGCAAGGTAGAGTATCACCCCATCTCCGTTGAGCCGGGTACCCCGGTCATCTCCCAACCAGGCCAACCGCAGAGTTTTACTGACTGGCTGTGGAACTCCTTCCGGCACTGGATTGTCCTGGTAGTGGCCGGGTTCCTGATGCTCTGGCTTTTCCGCGGTTTCATGCGGCGTGGAGCCAAGGCACTGGGCAAGCGTCCATTTCCGGCGCTCGGCTGGGGTGTAGTGTGGGTGTTGGCCATCCCCATCGGAGTTATGCTCTTCTTCGTTCTGGCCGCTGTCCTGGCCATGGGCTTGGGCTTGATTACCTTCGGCGAACTGGCTGGGACGACCGTCGGCGTCGCTTGCCTAACAGCCGTTGCGGCGGGAGCCTTCCTTTGGCTCTATCTTCGGTTCGCTGCTTCCGTCCTGGTCGGGGCACGCTGATCCTGGTCTTGCTTTATGGCATCCCGGTCGTAGGTTGGGTAGTCGAGCTGGTGGTAGGATTGGCCGCTTTGGGCTCGCTGTGGATCTCCATCCAAACCCGTCCCCGCAAACAAGAGGAGCTTCCCCCGGCCGGTAGCAACCAGGCTCAAATATAGGAATCAGCAGACCCAGCAAGTGCTTCACTTGTACGATCCGCCAGAGGGGGTTTTCCCCCTCTGGCTTTCCCTCAGAAGGTGCCAATCCATCGCCTGCGGGCGTTGAACCATGGTTTTTCCTGATCGGTACGGCTTCCTGCATCGATTTATCGAGGAAAGACGTAGTGATCGCAGGCACGTGAATCTCACAGAGGAGCAAGAGAAATACTGAAAATGCTAGATGGTTAGGCCTGACTCCATGACGACCCTGACTTTCTATGACGGCGCCGACTGCGTGGGAGGGAACAAATTCCTGCTGGAGGCGGACGATACCAACAGTTTCCTGGACTTCGGCAAGAACTTCAGCCGGGAAGCCCTCTATTTTGACGACTTCATGCCGCCCCGGGCCAACGCCGGT
>JAPLHW010000197.1 GCA_026389425.1 Coprothermobacterota bacterium | reverse complement strand
AGCTGCGGTGACTGCCGAGGTAAGCTGCGACAACTGGAAGAGAACCGTCGCTTGCTCTCCAGCAACAGGCTGCGAGCCTTTACCGCCCCGCCCCCGTTGGCTGACGAGGTGATGGAACGGGTGCACTTGGAGAAACGCCTACGCGAGCGGCGGGCTCGTCTTTTCAACCAGGGAGTGCTGATCGGTCTGCTAGCCCTGACTAACCTGTTCCTGGTTCTCCTTTTAATGCGCCGGATAGATGACCGCTGACGAGAGGCTTGCTATGATTCGTCATACTTGCTGAAATGGACCCGCAAAGGAGACACACATGCATGATGAGATCTTGAAGAAAGTGGTCCCCATCATCCGGGAGAAGATGAGTGTGAAGGGAGAGATCCTGGAATCGCAGCGCTTCGTGGAAGACTTCAGCGCCGACTCTCTGGATCTCTGGTTCCTCGTTGAAGCGATGCAGAAGGAGTTCTCCATTCAAGTCCCGGACGAAGACTTCTCTAAATTGGTCACGGTCGGCGATGCCGTGTCCTACATCGAAGGCAAACTGGCTCCCTAGCGGTCATTTCCCTTTGATGACGCTGGTCGGGAGGCGGAGCCTCCCGACGGGACGTTTCCTGTCTGCCGACCTTCCCGCGAGGGTGTTGTGCGGCTGAAGCGGATCCTCTTCATCCTGATAGTGGTCGCTCTGCTGGCGTTAGTCACCTTGGGCGGTCGAACCGCCCTTCTTTTCGCCCTCTTTCTGCTGTTTCTACTGGCGTTAGCTTTTTTCATGGCCAAGCCTGCTCTTGAGCGAAGCGAAGGAAAGCGCCTCGATCGTGCCGGAGGCGTGCGCTTCAGCCGACGCATTCTTCCAAACCGCTTAGTGGTAGGGGATACGGCTACGGTGGAGTTGACCCTGGAGAACACCGGGCGCCTACCCGTTCCCTGGATGGAAGTCTGGGACGACCTCCCTCCTTACCTGGCGCCCGCCGGCGGCTCAAACCGTAACGCTCTCAGCCTGATGCCCAAAGAACGTCGCCTATTGCGCTACCAGGTGCGTTTCAACAAGCGCGGAGACTATTCTTTGCGGCCGCTGCTGGTTGCCAGCGGCGACCCTTGGGGGCTGTGGCGTCAGGAACGCCGAGTACCCGCCCCGGCCTCAGCGTTGGTCTTCCCTCGAATCCTTCCCCTGGAGGAGGTCAGGTTGCCCCTGCGCAAACCCTTCGAAGGCCAAAAGAGTGGTTACCGTGCCTACGAGGACACTACCTCGGTCTCTGGCATCCGCGCTTACGAACCGCAGGATCCGATGAAACGGATCCATTGGAAACTAAGCGCTCACCTCGGGCAACTGATGGTAAAAGAGTTCGAGTTCACCGCCAACACCGCCATCACCCTCTGGCTGGACTTGACCGTGGGCCGCATGAATCGCGGCTTTCTGGATGTGTACGAGGACTTTGCGGCCATGATCGCTGCTTCCATTCTGCGCTACGCCGAGGAGAAGCATATCCCTACCGCTTTAGTGTGCTTCCCCTCCAAGCAGCTCTCTGTGACCTTGGGCAGCGGCAAGGACCACTTTTTGCGCCAGATGGAAGGGTTGGCCCGAGCGCAGTTGGGGGAAG
>JAPLHW010000263.1 GCA_026389425.1 Coprothermobacterota bacterium | reverse complement strand
ACCAGACCGACAACCCCGGTTGCCCTGAAGAGATCCGCATCAGAAAGCGGGTGGTTCCACCAAGCGCTCCGGCGAACAAGGATGCAACGCACCCCCTGCTCGAGCCAGATTGAAACACCATCAGTACCAGAAGAAAAGGAGTCTTCTATGAATCTGACGTTTCGCCCCTATCGTGGGGAGGACGATTTCTGGCGCATGCGCGACTTTCTTCGTCAGGTATTTCTGCTGAACGACAGGCTTGAACGGAGTTGGCATGTCGCCCGGCTCGACTATGCCCGCTGGCATACATGCCTTAACTGCGCCAAGGTGAGTCTGGAAGAAGTGGTAACCCTGTGGGAGTCCGATGGTCAGTTGATCGCCTTCCTGATGCCCGATGGGGGGCGCGGCGAAGCGCATCTCTGCGTAGATCCCGACCTGCGTACGGTGGAGCTAGAGGAAGAGATGATCGCTGTAGCCGAAGAACAGTTGGCCACTGTCAATCCGGACGGTTTATACAAGCTCTGTGTATGGGCATCCGAGCGCGATGCGTTGCGGCGGGGTATCTTGACCCAGCATGGCTACACCAAAAAGGATTGGCCTGAACACCAATGGCGCCGCCGCTTGGATCAACAGATCCCCGATGTGCCGATTGCCTCCGGGTATACTATCCGCTCGTTGGGGGATGGCTTGGAATTATTGGAACGCTGTTACGCCTCGGGGCTGGGTTTCCACAAGGGAGACATCAAGATTGCTGTGGAAAACCGCGACGACCCCACCTGGTATCGGAACATCCAGACCGCCCCGTCCTATCGTCGCGATCTCGATCTCGTGGCTATTGCCTCCGATGGAGCCATCGCCGCCTTTTGCACCCTTTGGTTCGATGATGTCACCCGAAGCGCTGTCTTCGAGCCGGTCGCCACTGTGCCGGCCCATCAACGACGCGGTCTGGGCAAGGCACTGATGAACGAGGGCTTGCGGCGGGTGCAACGGATGGGCGCTACCCTGGCCTTTGTGGGGGGATATAGTCCGGAGGCCAATGCGCTCTACCGGTCGGTGATGGGTTCCGATCACGAGTTGGACGAACCATGGGTGAGGGAATGGACAGGAAATCCGTCTCGGTAACGAGGATGTCGCCCTACGGGGATTCTTCCCCCCCAAGAGCGGCGAAACTTCGCAAGGATGTGATCCAGGTCTAGCCCCTAGAAGCTCTCCCGTAGACTCTTCATGCGGTTTTCATCCGATTTGGCGAAACGAAACTTCACAAATTTTTGACTGGCTTTGCTGTCTCAGTGAACAATCGCAACAGAAAAGAATCTCCCAGGAAGGGAGATCGAGAAAGGAGACAGCATGGAAACAACTCAAATCCTTAACCATCTCCGCCGCCCGGCTGGGATGGCCGGTTTCCTGGTAGTCTGGTCCGGCCAGCTGGTATCGCTGGTAGGCACCGGAATGACGCAATTCGCTTTTGCCATCTACATATGGCAAACTACCGGGCAAGCCACCCCCTTCGCCTTGATCGGTTTCTTCTTCGCCTTGCCGTTGATCGGCTTCACTCCTTTCGCTGGAGCCTTGGTGGATCGTTGGAACCGCAAGCTGACGATGATGATTTCCGACATCGCTGGTCTGGTGGTAAACCTGGCTTATCTCTCACTCCTCCTTTGGGGTCACCTGGAGATGTGGCATCTTTACATCCTGGTAGCTTTCAACGGCCTTTTCCTGGCCTTCCAATGGCCGGCCTACTCGGCGGCTATCTCGACCATGCTGGAAAAGAAGCATTTCGGTCGCGCCAATGCCTTGATGTCGGTTGCCCAGAGCGGCTCCACCATCATGGCGCCGGTGCTGGCAGCGATCCTCATGGTCTCGATCGGGCTCTCGGGCATCATCCTGTTGGATAGCATCAGCTTCCTGGTGGCCATCCTCACCCTGGCAATCGTGGCCATCCCCCAGCCGCCCAAAACCGAGCTGGGCGAGAAATCGAAGAGCAACCTCTTTCGTGAGGCGGCATACGGCTTTCGCTACATCTTCCGCATCCCCTCTCTGTTAGGCTTGCAGTTGACCTTTTTCTTCGGCAACCTGCTCTCCAACCTGGTGGGCGTTCTCTATGTGCCGATGATCCTGGCTCGCACGGCCAACAACGCCGGAGCGCTGGCCACGGTCGAGACCGTCCTGGGCATCGGGGGAGTTCTAGGAGGAATCCTGATCTCCATTTGGGGAGGCCCCAAGCGTCGCATCAATGGGGTGATCGGGGGGTGGTTCCTTTCCTTCTGCGGAATCCTGGCGGTGGGGCTGGTCAGCGGGGTGGTCGCCTGGGCTATCGCCGGCTTCTTCTTCGCCTTCGTCTCACCTCTGATCAGCAGCTCCAACCAAGCCCTCTGGCAAGCCAAGATCCCACCGGAGATTCAGGGGAAGGTCTTCTCCGCCCGGTCTTTGATCGCCCAGGTCGCCTCCCCCTTCTCCATGATCATCGCCGGACCGCTGGCCGATCGCCTCTTTGGTCCGGCGATGCTTCCGGGGGGTGCACTAGCCGGGTCGTTCGGTCCTATCTTCGGGGTGGGGGTGGGCTCCGGAATGTCTTTGATGATTGCCGTGGCGGGTTTGTTGGGTATGGTCGTGGCAGCCTCCTGCTATCTGGTTCCGGTGATCCGAAATGTTGAGCGCCTGGTCCCTGACTTTCAACTGCCCGAAGCTCCAACCGAGGAGCCCCATGCGAGCGGAGCGGCTCCCGCGAGAGAAGGTATCCCTGCGGTCGCCCTTAGCGAATAGCAGCTTTGGAGATCAATCGGAGACATATTTCAGCAGACACGCCGTGTCAAATCATTGGGCCATGAGAGCGCTAAGCGCTGGAAATATCGGGGCAACCATGGTAGGCCGCAGGTTTTTCAGGGACGTTGTTCAATTGTTGACTAACTCATGCAGATGCTCTTACTCTGAGCTCATGCCAAGGCTCGCTAGGCTGGATCTACTCGGACCTCTCCGGTATGTGATGGTGCGCAGCATCGAGATGCGCGATATCTTTCTCAACGATGCGGATCGGGAGCGCTTCGTTCTGCGATTATCTCAACTGTTGATTGAGACAGCTATCGGATGCCTGGCCTGGGCGCTCGACGGTTTGCCGGGAGGACGCCTATCTGCCGGCATTGCTTCGCTATCTGTATAAAAGCCCGTTACGGGCATGCCTAGCCCAGCAGATGGAGAATCGATCCCCATCCGGGCGGGGCTGCGCTACCGGCTTTTTGTCTTCTCCGCGCTGCTCTCCTTCCTTCTCTTTGCTCTCTTCCTCCTTTTCCTGAACGTTCCCTTCATGGCCATCGTCGTCTTTCTGGGCGGCCTTTTCAACGCTGTCGTCAATGTGTTGCTGCAAACGGTGATGCAATTGAACGTCCCGGCTGACATGCGGGGCAAGGTCTTCTCTCTGTTAGGAGCACTCTCTCAAGGTTTGGCGCCCATCGCCATGGCCTTGGGTGGAGTATTGGCCGGATTCATCCCCCTCCTCCTGCTGTTTTTTATCGCCTTCGTGCTGCCCTTTTTTACCCTTCTTCCACTCTTTGCCCAGCGTGATTTTAAGAACTTCTTTACTACTGAGCCGGCACGGGAGCCGCAATCGGAAACTGGTTAGGCACTTGGAGCCGGGTATTCATTCGAAGCTAGCCAAAGTTGTCTTGGTAGAAGCTCATTTCAGCTTGCCATCCTGCTGCAAAGCCTTCAGAACCCGGGGGTCGGATCGAGGGTCTTCCCCGCGGAAAAAATCAGGTCCCGGGTAGCCGAGCTGGATCTGGACAACCGGGCGCTCCTTGCTAACCAAGACGGGGTCGATCGCCACCCCGTCGTAGCTCTGCGAGGAGTACGAAGGCCAGAAGGCGCCGGCATAAACTGGCTGGCCATCCACGCACACCGCGAAAGCCAATCCACTGGTGGGTGCATGCAGGCTCTGGATCCGCTCAGCCGCGGAGGCGGTCAGCACGATCTCGTGGGTCGCTTGCGTGTAGGTGACGATATCCTGATTCGAGAGGATGGGTTCCGTCTCCAGCTCTAGATGGCTGAGGAACGGGAGTTGCTCCGGCTTGATATTCGGGTTAGTCAGGTAGATGGAGAAACCTTTCACGATCCCGGGTATCGAGGTCGTTGGCTGCGAGGAAGAGGAAGCTTGCGATGCCGTAGGCGTGGCGATGGGGGACAGGGGCGTCCCAATGCTGCACCCGGCCAGGATCAAGAGAAGAAGGGAAGCGAGTGTGAATACGCAAATGCATCGAACGAAGGGAAAAGACTTTTTTACCATTATCAGATTACCTCCAGTCAATCCTTATCACCCTGATTCCCTTCCCGCCCGCGAAACCCGAAACATCGCTTCCTGCTGATTGATGCAAGAACCGCTCGCGTACGGTCGAGGGTTGGATCCTTTGAATCGCCTTACCGGATTCGCTCGCTCTCCTTGCGTTGACCCTATCAAGTTTTCTCCAGTTCATTCGGATCATTCGTCTATGGGTGTTTCTAAAAGAAGATACAGTGCGGCTGCCTGGTCGTCAATGAGGAAAATCACACCAGACCGAATGACGGGGACCTTCACCCTGCTGAACAGTGTCATCTACTGATCCGATTGGCTGTGAAAAGAAGAGGGGGATGGGGCAGGATCTTGAAAAAGAAGGGGAGTAAAACTTGACAGAAACTTGTAATAACAACCGGCTGTATGTCTCATCATTACGGGACTATAAAGATTTTTTTCACAGAACTTACCATAAGTTTGATATATACCTCTCTCTTGTGAAATGATGCCTCCAGAAAGAAATAACGAACAGAGGAGAGCAAGATGAACGGAATGATGATGGAAGGAACGATCCCCAGCGCCGCCCTAGCGGCCACCCTCGGCCAGCGCGCCGAGCAGATGAAGAATGACCTAGCGCCCGAGCGCCAGCTACGCAACCTGAAGGCTTGCTCCCTGCGGAAGCAGAACTACACTTCCTTCGATCCTTCCCCCTACTTCCTCCTCATCGCTCACCCGCAGCAAGCTTAAGAGAAGATGAACCCAGCGAATCCTCCACCCCGGAAGCGGGGCTGGGGGATTCTTGTTTTCTGGGAGCATGAATGCTTGGCGCGACAACTGAGCGGCAATCAGTGAGCGGGCTCCCTTGACGGTATGCCCACGCGTTAAGCGCTAATCATTGCCCATTCCGGACTGTCGGTGCAGCAATCCCCCGGGAATGTCCCGACCCCCGATGATGTTCTAACAATAGAAAGAAGTGTGATAGAAATGAAAAAAATGAGAATCGGAATCCTCAGTGCAGTTTTGCTGTTACTTTTCATCCTGGCGTCGACCCCGGCCCTGGCTCAGGTGACGACAACCACCGATTACCAGCAGGCGGGTGAACAATGGATGGACCAGAGAATGGGAACCACAGCGGCAGATGCCATGGAGGCGCGCATGGCGGCTGTGATGGGCGACCAGTACGTGCGTCAAATGCAGGAAACAATGGGCCGCATCATCGTTGATGGTCGAGGTGCAGCCGGTTTTTCAATGCCGATCTTCGGCGGAAAAGGAGCTTCTCCTATGATGGGATTTGGCTGGGGTTGGGGTCATGGAATGGGGTGGAATTGGATGGTGATCGGCGGAATCATGCTGTTGGGCTTGCTGGTTTGGCTGATCGTCTTGCTGGTCCGGCGACGTGAGCACGGGCCAATGGGCTCAATGCCAATGTGTATGCACATGGGCGGCATGAGTCATCTTCCCTGCGATACGGGTGATCGTGCCCTTCAGATCCTGAAAGAACGGTATGCCAAGGGTGAGATCACCAAGGAGCAGTTTGACCAAATGAAACGGGATCTATTGGCCTGATAAGACCGCTCTTCCTGCTCGCACTTTTAAGAACGGCCCTGGCCTGACAGGCCAGGGCCGTTTGCTTTGCGGCATGTCCTCCCATGAGACATCATTTCTCAATCGGCAGGCTTCTTTAAAGCCTCCTCCAAGAGGCAACGGGGAGGAAAACCTCGATGATGATCATTCCTTTCTAAAAGTCACTCGAGTGACTACGCCAATCTGCCGATCGTTTGACGGAAAGATGACGGCTGAGAATAATAGTTTTGGCAAAGGAGCGATCCCAACGCAGGAAAAAGAGATGATGAGCGATGAAAAGAAAGAGATGGCGAATTCCTCCTAGGACAAGGTTTTCTATCCTCGCCCTCGCCAGCTTTCTTCTGGTTGTCTTTGCTTTCGCGGCGTTTGCCCTCGCCTTCCCCTCTCCGTCATCGGCAAGGGTTCCGCCTTCTTCAAGTCAGCTACCATCGAATGGTTCGTGGAATGGGATGTCTCCTTACACTCTGAGTCGATTAACGCTTGCCGATCTAAAAGTTCAGCCGGCGTCTCTTGATCAGCTTACCGCTACCGTCAGGGCCACGCCGATCGCCAGTCCATATGCGGTCGGCTCTCTCTCCGTCCCTTCCTTTTCCATGTTGAGAACGAGCGAGCGGTCCGAGGAGCCTTCCCCTTCGCTCTTATTGGTTGCGTGTGGGGATCTGATGTTGAGCTCGGTTCCAAGCGGAGCCCTTGATGAAGTTCAGCCATTGTTCCAAGAGGCGGACTATCGGGTGGGGAACCTGGAGTGCGCGCTCTCCCAACGAGGGACCCCCGCTCCGCAAAAACCGTACACATTTCGCGACTCCAACGGCCTGTCTTTCCTGCAAAAGGCGGAGATCGACCTGGTCTCCTTGGCCAACAACCATTCCTGGGACTATCAATGGGAAGGTCTGCAGGATTCCTTCCAAGCGCTGGACAGGGCTGGCATCCAAACGGTAGGATTCGCTGATCCGTCTCACAGCCCTTCCGTTACGGTGGAGAAGGGGGGGATCCGCATCGCTTTCCTGGCCTTTGCCGAAGAAGACCTGGTCTGGTGGCCCTTCTGGTTTCGAGAAGGGGTAGGCATTCCGTTGATTGAAACGTCGCTGATGGTGGAAGCTGTGAAAAGTGCGAAGGCTGAGGGGGGGTATCATGTCGTCGTTTTCCTGCACTGGGGCGAGGAAGGCAGCACACAAGCGCTGCCCAGTCAAATAGAACTGGCCCACCAGCTTGTCGACGCCGGCGCCGGTTTGATCCTGGGAAGCCACAGTCATACCTGTCAAGGAGTGGAAACATACCGTAGCGCCGTCATCGCCTATAGCCTGGGGGATTGTCTCTTTGGTCCAAGCGCATCCGACGACTGCGGCCAGTTGCTGGAGGTGAGGCTAGAACCAAAGGGTCGCCTTGAATGGTGCAAGATCGTCGGCTTGACGATGCGCGAAGGCATCCTCACGACTACCTGGGTTCGGCGTTTGGAGGCGAGGAACAATCCGCGATAGCGATCCGATGCGAGAACAAAGCGAAATGTCTCCAAAGTGTGAAATGATGCAACACCATCATTTTTACTGTAAGTGGGTCAGGTTTGCCTGGACGAGCATCCCCCTACTTATGTTATTCACCGCTCTCCTCGCGGGGTGTGGGGGGACCACGCTTCAAAGTCCCCCGGTCTCTCAGGAGGCAGGGAATGATCCCTTCCCCTCTCCAACCGCGCAAATTGCCAAGCCGGACACACCTATTGCGTCTTCCTACGCAGTCTCCCCGATCACGATCTCCCTCGACCACTATCATTCCTTGGCTGAATACGAGGCGATCCTCCAAGCGTTGTCGACACAACCGCGGTCACTTGGTTTGCAGCGGATCGGGTCCAGCATCGAACAAAGGCTAATCTGGGCTTTGGGGATCGGCAGCCAAACACCCCAAAGAGAGGTGCTGATTGTTGGCCTGACGCATGGCTGCGAGTGGTTGGGTGGAGAACTATCCCTGGCCTTGGCGAACACCTTGCTGAATCCGCCACCAGAGGAACAGGAAATGGTTGCTGAAGCACTGGTCGAAACGGCGGTGTGGATTGTTCCAGTCCTCAACCCAGACGGCTATGTCCTGAGCGGGGGGGGCGATCTCGATCTAGCCAATGACTGGCGAAAGAATGCCCGGCTCTTTGGAGACCCTTTCTTCGATCCATCTCGAGATGGGGTCGACCTCAACCGGAATTTCTCCACCCATTGGACGGATTCCTTTGATGGAATCAGAATTCTCGTCGGCGACCTGAACTATCCGGGGACAGCCTCTTTCTCCGAGCCAGAAACGCAGGCATTGCGCGATTTCGCTATCGTACACCGGTTTTTCCTCTCCCTCTCTTTGCACTCGTACGGCAATGTGCTCTACTTTCCCTGGGGTTTCACCGAAGAGCCGGTGCTTGATTTCAACGTCTTCGCTTCATTGGCAGAGGAGATCGCCGATCTAAGCAATGTTGAAGTCTCCTTTGAATTTCCCGCGGGATACACCCCGGGCAACTCGGATGACTATTTTTATGGAGAATTCGGAACCTATGCCTACACGATGGAGATCGGGGATGGCATTCCCACCTCGAGCGAGGAGCTCTCCGCTGTTTTTTCAGAAAAACTGCCGGGCTTGTTGTATGCCATTGAACGGGTGGCTCGATTGCCTGCCCTTGGGATCCCCCTTTCCTCTTCAAACGCTCACGATCTTTCATCCACTCCCTGACCCAGCTAAATCCCTCGGATCCTTCTCTATTAGCCAGGCACTGAGGTTGCGCCTTTCACATCCACCTGTCCTTTGATGATCACAACGGATGGCTGGTTGGATAGGCGTACTGCTTGAGTAGCGACCATGATTTGATTGGGATCGCTCCTATCAGCACTTATTCCAGTGGGATGGCGATACTTGACAGAAATTTGTGGTTTTGGTTGGCTGCAACTCTCATCAATGCAGAATAATAAAGATTTATTTCGCATAACTTATCAAAAGTTTGATATATACCTCTCTCCTGTGAAATGATGCCTCCAGAAAGAAATAACGAACAGAGGAGAGCAAGATGAACGGAATGATGATGGAAGGAACGATCCCCAGCGCCGCCCTGGCGGCCACCCTCGGCCAGCGCGCCGAGCAGATGAAGAATGACCTAGCGCCCGAGCGCCAGCTACGCAACCTGAAGGCTTGCTCCCTGCGGAAGCAGAATTACACTTCCTTCGATCCTTCCCCCTACTTCCTCCTCATCGCTCACCCGCAGCAAGCTTAAGAGAAGATGAACCCAGCGAATCCTCCACCCCGGAAGCGGGGCTGGAGGATTCTTCATTAGATTCACTCTTCCTCGGGAAGCCTGGTTCGGGTGATTTTCACGACGATACCGGCAGCGGTAGGGTCCGGACAACGAACGAACTCGGTGGTGATGCCCTCAGGTTTGATCTGTTTCTCATAAGGAGTGCCTGCGTAAGTCCAAGGCAGGGTTCCTCCCCATTCCAGCACATGGAGCATCCCACCGATGCTGTCTAGCAGCCATGGGCAGAGCTGGCCCATTTCGTCGGGGTAGCGGAACTTCTCCCCTAATTGGTGGCAGACGGATTGCTCCGCCTCAACGACTTCGATCTCGAAGCTGTACTGTGGAAATGGCATGTTCTTCTCTCCTTTCCGCCTGTGCAAATTATCTTGGTCGATCTGCCTCTCCATCGATGGTATCGATTCATTCATTGTCAAACAAGCCGGTTCTTTTTCAAACTGAATGAGTAAGGCAGCTTGAGGGTTAACAAGGTCTCTGGGGATCATCAAGGCAGACGACAACAAGTCAATTTGCGGCAGCTAGACAGCCCCCGGCAGGGTGTCCTGGAGAATGAGGCGATGCTGAGGCAGCCCGTCAGGTGGAGGACTGCTCCGGCGTAACCCAGATTGGGGTGTCGATGAGACCTCAAGAGCAAAAGGGCTTGACTATCCCTGGGACCGCCGCACCCCAGTGCGGCAAATCTGGGATCTGGACCGCTCCTGAGATTATCGGCTTTCCTGGGACCGCCGCACCCCAGTGCGGCAGCAGCAGTGAAGTGACAGAAGCCGACTGGGCATGACTATCCCCCAGGGTCGACAAGTCTTCTTTAAGACCATCATCGCCATCATTGCAGGGTAGCTGGACTACGCTAAGGTAGGATTACCCACTTGAAATGAAAAGGAACCATGATTTTCAATTATGGATGCCGACCCCCACGTATTTCCTCTTGCCATGAGTCTATACTATTGGTGGTACGCGGTAGCGAATTCTCGCCTCTGCGTCCAAGTACTCGATTCGTATGGAGGTTAAGAGATGATGCAGGGACCGTGGAAACGGCGTTTGGTGATTGCCTTGGTGCTTTGTGTGCTCGCATTTTCCCTCGGCCCTCTGACGGTTATCGCACAGGACAGCGACAACCTTGCTCCTACACTTCCCCCGCCAGAACCAGCCCTTCATCAGTTCCACCTGGTAGCCGGCTGGAACCTGATCTCGCTTCCCTTCGCCACCGATCCCTCTCCCTTGGTGGTCTTCGCTGACCTTCCCAAGCCTTGGTACCTGGTAGAGTACGATGCGATCGAACATACCTACCACCCCTACACCCAGATCTCTCTCCAGCCCGGGGTAGGTTACTGGCTGCGGGCGCCGGAAGCCGTCAACTTCACGCTGCAAGGGACATCCGTCCCTATCCGGCATGTCCGTTCCCTCTATGAAGGCTGGAACCTGGTCGGCTACCCTTTCCTGGGGGAGATCAGCTGGGATGATGCCGCCAAGGCCAAGGTGGAGTGGGGAGGTCAGATCTACTCCCTTCAGCAAGCTTACGACAGTGGCATCCTCTCCGCCGACATCTACAGTTGGCGGGAGGACCGCTACTTTTCAGTGAAAACCGAGTTGCGTAAGTTTCAGCCAGGCTACGGCTACTGGGTCAAACTGAATTCCCCCCTTCCGGGAGTGGAAGGGTCAGCGGATACGGCGGTCAACTTGGTCTTCGAGCCG
>JAPLHW010000047.1 GCA_026389425.1 Coprothermobacterota bacterium | reverse complement strand
GGCGATGAGCTTCTGATGGGTGCCGGCGGCACTTTCAACTTCCGCTTCCTGACCAAGGAGCAAGTCGGCGAGACCACTATCAAGCTAGGCTCAGCGCGCAACTGGGAGACTGTTCCACCCGAGAAGACCTTCGAGTTGAAGGTGCGCGTGAACCTGACCGACTCGGTGCTGACCTTGAACGATGAGGACAATGGCGGCGCAGCCACCCTGGTGATGCCGTTGCAGAAGCTGGACTTGCTACTGAAGGGGAACCCCACCACCGGCTATAGCTGGGAAATCGTCGGCGCTGACGGCCAAATTCTGGCTTTGCAGGGGGAACCTACTTTCAAGCCCGACTCCGATGCTCTGGGTTCTCCCGGCGTCTACACCTACCACTTCTCCCCGGTCAAGCCTGGCGTGACCACGGTCATCCTGAACTACAGCAAGGCCGGCGACGAGAAGCCAACGCAGACCTACCAGTTACTGGTGGGCGTCTTCTAGACACATCCCCCTTGACAGGGGATAGCAAAAAGGAAGGGCCCCGGGGACAACCAGGGTCCTTCCCGCGTTTCATTGGGTCAGGGATGCGGCGCGGGCTACTTCCTCCTGTATCCAGATAGCTGCGCCCCCTGGACGAAAAGGCCAATCACGGCCAGCCCGGCCAGGATCACCCAAAAGGCGGTGGAACCCAGGCTTACGTAGTACGAGAGGCCCCAGAGGAAGTTGAAAGCGCCGTAGATGGAGGACAGAACGATGATCCCCCAGTCGAAGAAGATCAACACCAGGAGGGCACAGACGGCAGCGATCACCAGTGACCAGATAGTGAAGGGATTGCTACCGCTCAGGATCCCGAATTGTGGCAGGATCCAGGTCGCCAGGGACCAGCCGACGGCGAAGCCGACCAAGGCCCCGGCCAATCGTACCAGTACGGCCGCCAGCCCTGCCAGGATCAGCCCCAGCACCACCCCGGCAACGATTCGCCCCCAATCCGGCCAGCCCGCCATGAACGGGATTGTGTTGGTCAGGTTGTACCCCACCAAGAACCCGGTGATGGCGGCGAAGAGCCAGAACAGCCGCCTTCCCACAAAAATCCCTAAAAGACCTCCAACGATGCGGATGATCGGTTCGACCATTACTCTCCTCCTTCAAATGAAGTTCCTGGCCGCGGGGAAAGTTGAGCCAGATCCATCCCTTTGAGCCGCCCCTCTATTGTAGCAGGACATGCTGCCGCAGGCTGTCTGGCCGCAGGCTGTCTGGCCGCAGGCTGTCTGGCCGCAGGCTGTCTGGCCGCAGGCTATTCTTTTTGTTTGGTTCTTTCTCAAAATGAGTGGGTAAAGCAGTTTGAAGGTAGCAAGAAGGCCCTTGGTATCATCAGCTTTCCTGGGACCGCCGCACCCCAGTGCGGCATCAGCAGTGAACAGACAGAAGCCAACCGTTCTGAGGAGAAAGCAACCCGGGGTGGCACTCCCGCGGCTATCTGCCCTACTTCGACACTGAACACCCTGCGGCAGCATGTCACTGAACACCCTGCCGGGAGCTGTCTAGTCGAAGCGCTTGAGGGAATCCTTTTAGGGAAGATCGTATTGTCGTGGAAGAACGCTGCGGCGTAGTGGAGCAATGAGAAGAATAGCCGCACTGGGGTGCGGCGGTCCCAGGGCTGACAAGATCCTTTTAGGTCATCATCGCCTTGATGACAGGGAAGATGGGCCAGAAATGCTGCCACAGGCTGGTAGGCTACCCACTTGGAATGAAAAGGAACTGCTTATTTCAATTCGGGGAGACTACTTCACTGATCTCCAGGATGCGGTCGACGCGAAAGGTGCGATTCTCCCGCCTTTCGTAGCAGTACGCTTCCAGGCCGAGGAAGGGCACCCCGGCATAGACCATCTCCCCAAGGCGGAGCGGGCGGATACGGCGGTGCGATTTTTGGTCCTGGTTTTTCAAGTACGTAATGCATAGCTCGCGCTCTTCACGGATGGCCTGACGCAAGAGGTCGACGCGATCCTCCAGCGACATCGCTAACTCCGCCAAGCGGTACTGGAACTGGGTGAGGAAGCGGACGATGGCGTAGTCCAAGCGGATGTCGGACATCCGCAGCGGCTTGCGCAGGGTGATCCCCTCCAAGGTGCGGCAGCGGCTGAGAGCGACATAGGTCTGGCCTGGGGCGAAGGCGCCGCGGCCAAGGTCGATCACCACTCGATCGAAGGTTTTACCCTGGCTCTTGTGGATGGTGATGGCCCAAGCCAGCTTGAGGGGCACTTGATGAAAGGTCCCCACGACCGCAGTCTCGATCTCCTGCTTCTCCTTGTTATAGCTGGTTTGAAAGCACTCCCAGTCGAAGGGGTAGGCCTCCACCTCTTCCTCGCTCTCATCCAGGAGGACGGTGGGAGCCTCCTCGTCCAAGGCGGTGACCGTTCCCAACGAGCCGTTCACCCAAGCTCCCTCCGGGTCATTGGCCAGGAACATCACCCGGGCACCCACGCGCAGGGTCAGTTCCTCCTCGGTGGGCATATCTCGCTCGGTGAAGTCCCCGGACAGCTCTCCGCGGTAGGTGCGCTCCGGGTCATCCGAAAGCTCCGCCAGTCGCGCCTGATTTAGCTGCTCGGCTTGGGCGTTGGTTGCCACCAGGATAATGGTTTCCTCCTCGGGTACTTCGACGCCGGACCGCTGATTGAGAAAGCCGAGCTGTTCAGGCGTGACGGTGCGGTGGCGAATCCCCTCTAAGAGGTCGATGAAATCACGGTCGCTCTGGCGGAAGATCCGCTCCAACTCGAGGAACTCGATCCCCTCCGGCTCTTGTTGGTCTTGCTCGAAGACCCGGGCGCTGAAGAAATAGAGGGTGCGATAAAGGGCGGCCATGGCTTCCCGGTCGTCGCCGCGAACTACCGGGGGAAGCTGGTAGAGGTCGCCGATCATGACCATCTGTACCCCCCCGAAGGGTTTATCAGAGCGACGCACAGCTTTCAGGAAGACGTCCACACAGTCTAGCAGGTCGGCCCGGACCATCGAGATCTCATCGATGACGATCAGTTGCACCTTGCGGTAAAGGTCCCGTTGGCGGGTTTTCTGAGCCAGGTTGCGCGCATCGGAGAGGGAGATCTGCGGTTTGAAGCGGAAGAAAGAGTGGATCGTCTGGCCACGCACGTTGAGAGCGGCCACCCCGGTGGGAGCCAAGACAACCATTTTCTTCTTGGTGCGGGAGCGGAAGAGCTCGAGGAAGGTGGACTTACCGGTGCCGGCCCGCCCGGTGAGAAAGAGGGTCTTCTCCGTCTCCTCCAGGATGCGCAGTCCACGCTCGAACTCGGGGGTGATCTCTAGGGCTTTTTTCTTCACCGCCCGATTATAGACCAGGCGTAATCCCGGCGCCCGCTTCTGCGGTTAATGCCGTCAACCCCTGGCCGGTGCTGAAGGAGACCGTGGCGGTGAGAAGGAGACCGTGGCGGTGATTTTGCCGCGCGTTACTTCGCTTCGTTAGAGTGCAGGCTTCTGGCTGGGAGAACTTCTTCAATCGAGGTACTGTAAATTCTTGGTCGATGAACAGGTCCCCGGAGGTTGTTAAAAAAAAGATGACCTGTTCCCTATTCACTGGTCTACTCGTTGTGTGAGTACAATTGGTTTGAACTATTAGTGTAGGCCCATCCTCCGCTATGTTCTCCCTGCACTCTATGGACCCCACGCCGATCGTCCCTGGGTTCAAGTGCTGCGGACCCTAACCGGCCTGCAGGGGATCAGCAGAGGAGTGATGTGGCCACAATGAGAAGAGAGCTGCAAGAGATAACTCGACTAAACGTTGACAGTAACAATTTCCTCCCAAACCAGATCTGATCCAGCCAGGATCGTGTATACTGCCTGCGAGGCAGCGAAGTTGCTGTTCTTCCAATAGAGATCGATGACGCTCACTATTTCAGAGTATATGGAACAGTTCGACCGGCGGGTGGCTGCCTACATCCCCCCGCGGGATTCCTGGGGGCCGGTGGAAGAGGCCATCTATGGTGTCCCTGATCCCTTCCATCTGCCACCCGAGGAAGCCCAGCGGCTTCAGTTCGAGGCCCTCTCCTCCACCTTCCGTCATCATTTCCAGAAGAATGCCTACTACCACAAACTGTGCCTGGAACGATGTTTCTCTCCTCAAGACCTGAGAGGGCCGGTCGACCTGGAGCGGATCCCGCTCCTGCCAGACCGCTTCTTCAAGGAGTACCCTGCCGGACGTGACTTCGCCCTCTGGCTGGCCAACGTGATGACGGGCGATTTGCCCAAGATCGTGATTCGGGAGAAGAATCCCAGCTACGATCAGGTTATTGAGGCTTTTCAGCAGGCCGGCATTACCGTTTGCTTCTCCAGCGGCACCAGCGGCCGCCACACTTTCATCCCCCGCGATCAGCGCACTTTCAACACGTCCGAATACGCCGTCTCCAAGTGCGCGGTAGCTATCGGCTACCCGGGGTGGAGCCCCGAGATGCGGGGCTACCTGATGATGCCCAATCCGCGCAAGACCCACCTCTATGCCGGACGAGTGGCTATGATCTACTTCGATACGATGGCCGAGGTGAAAGTGGCTATCGACCGGGAAGTGACCGTGGACCTCTTGGCCAAGGCGATGGGGGCTGACCGCAGCTTGGCTGGGCGGATCGTGCAGTACGCCAGCCGGAAGAAAGAGAAGGGGATGGTGGAACGGATCATCGCCTGGTTGGAATACCACCAAGAGAAGACCCAGGACGTCTTGACCCTGGTGGGCGCCCCCTACCTGATGGCTGGCGTTCTGGAGCAATTGGAAGCCGACGGCAAGCGCCTTCACTTGGGCGGTCGAGCCGGGGTGGCCACCGGTGGAGGCTGGAAGATTCACGAGGGCCGGCGCATCCCCAGCGAGCAAGTCCGTACCTGGGTGGAGGAGCGCCTCGGCATCCCCCCCAAATACTGCATCGACGTCTACGGCATGGTGGAGGGGAACGGGTGGATGACGCAGTGTCCGGAAGGTCACTACTTTCACATCCCCACCTGCTATTTCAAGCCGATGGTTTTGGACAAGGAGTTCAAGCCTTTGGGTTTCGGGCAATGGGGGCGATTCGCCTTCCTGGACGCCGCTGCCACCAGCTACCCCGGCTTCATGGTGACCGGCGACCTGGTGAAGATGCTGGAGCGCTGCCCAGTCTGCGATCGAATTGGGCCGGTGTTGGAGCCGGAGGTAAGACGGGTAGTAGGTGAAGAGATGCGCGGCTGCGGCGAGGAAGTGCGGAACCTGGTTTCTTCCGATATGGGGAGCTAAGCGATGTCCGCCGGCGCCATCTACCTTCGCCTGATGATGCGAGGGACTTTCTCTCTGCTGAAGCTGTTGGCCACCAACCTGGGCGACCTGCGTAAGCTGAAAGAGCGATCGGAAGCCTCCGGCGAGCGCTACGTGCGGCCGCCACGGCGCTACGAATTGCCCTCCTACGACCCCGTCATGAAGATCATCCCCTCGCGGCAGCGCTATCTTCGTCCGACCCGTTTCTGCAACCCCTACACCCCCCAAGTGACGGCGCTGGCGCACTCCCTGGGAGCTCACCGCCTCCCGCCACGGCAATACGCCAAAGCCGCCTTCGCCTTCGCCAAGGAGAAGCTCTACTTGGAGATTTGCCCGTTGGATGGGGTCGATCAGACGCTGCAGCGGGGCGCCGGCACCTGTTTTCATCTGATCTCGGTTTTCATCGCCCTCTGCCGGGCAGCCGGCATTCCGGCCCGCTACAAGATGTTCAGCACGACCATGATCCAGGCCTGGCGCAGCGCTCTGGTGGACCAGGACCCAATGGTGAAGAAGTGGTACGACTCCCTGGGGTACTTCATGATCGAGGGTGAAGGCGAGGCGCTCATCGACGGGCGCTGGACGGTCGCCCATGTCGGTCCCACCGCCGAGCGGCAGGCTTCCGCAGGATTGCCCATCACCCGTTTCGGGGAAGACGCCTTGGGGCTATGGTTTTTTGCCGTACCGGGGACGCTGATGATCATGGAGTCGATCCCTCTTGGCCTGGGGCGAGGCAGCCGCTTTTTGCAGCGGATCGCCCCCGGCTCTCTGGAGCGAGTCAATCTGGGGGTATTGGCACAGTCTGAGGCCGGCTTGAAAGTGCTGCAGGCGGCAGGCGGAGTGGAAGCCTATGACCGGCAAGTGCGGGCAGCGATGGGGCCTCAGGTTCCTACCCTGGAACTGGAAGAGAAGAAGGGGATCATCTTCGCCGAATGACAGCGACCACTACCCCACCTAGCGGCGGTCAGCGCCCCTTCATCGCCCGCAGCGGGCGCTATCTGGTCTTCCTGGTAATCATGATGGGGGTGGTGGCGATCATGGACCAGTACCTCTCCACCATCAAGACCACCGCCTTGCCTTATCTGATGAAGGACTACGGCATCGACGCCTCCTCCTTCTCCTGGCTGGAGACGCTCTACATGATCCCCACCTTCTTCATCTTTTTCCTGAACGGTCTGAACGATCTGATCGGACGGAAGTGGTCGATCCTGATCCTAGTCCTTTTGATGGGCCTCTCCTCCTTGGCTATCCTTCTCTGGACGCCCTCGCTTAGCATGTTCATGGCTTTCTACGCAGTGACCATGTTCACCACGGTCAGCAACATGTGGACCATCCCTCCGGCTGAGGAAGCTCCCGCCAAGAACCGGGCCAAGCTCATCGCTTTGGTCTATGTGATCGGCCTGATCCCGCTGCAGGCCATCCTCCCCCCCATCCTGGTGGATACCCTGGGGCTTTCCTGGCGTTGGATGTGGGGGGTGATGTTCCTTTTCATGATCCCGGTCCTGGTGATGTGGTTTTTCATGAAGGAGACCGGCCG
>JAPLHW010000095.1 GCA_026389425.1 Coprothermobacterota bacterium | reverse complement strand
TCTCCTCGCTGGCCAGCGAATGTGGCATCACCCACAATACCGCCAAATCGTGGATCTCGGTCCTGGAGGCGAGTTATCTCATCTTTCTGTTGCGCCCGCATCACGCCAATTTCAAGAAGCGGCTGGTGAAAATGCCGAAGTTGTACTTCTACGACACCGGCCTTGTCTCTTGGCTTCTTGTGATCAGGACGAAGGATCAATTGGAAACTCACCCGTTGCGAGGGCAGATTTTTGAGACGATGGTGGTCTCAGAGTTGGTCAAGTCGCGTTTGAACAAGGGCGAGCGTCCGAATTTCCACTTTTGGCGAGACAGCAACGGCAATGAGGTGGACTTGGTCGTCGATCATGGCAATGGGTTGATTCCAGTGGAGATCAAGTCCGGCAAAACGATCAGCAGCGATGCCTTGGCTGGGTTGGAAAAGTGGCGGGCCCTGGCCGGAGATGCCTGTTTGGAGCCTATCCTCATCTACGGAGGCGCCGACAGCTATCGACGGAATGGGGTACACCTGGTTGGCTGGATGAGTTCAGGGACGTTGTTCAATTGTCAACCAGGGAAATTGGGGACAGCCACTAATTAATGCGATCCTTGGGGACAGATTTGGTAATCCTTTTGCCGGCAATCACAGATAAAAATCGGAAAGGCTTGCAGCTTGGTTCATAGAAATCATTGCAGCGGGAGAATGGAAGGTGATCCGACCATCGCCACAAGGGGGAAAGTCAATGGCAGTCCACCCTGAACCCTCCACTTCGCTCAAGGGTAAACTCTGCGGCAATGGATCGAATCTTGTGGGGGTATCGAGAAGAAGCTGGAAAGCGGGATGGAAAAATAAATCTGTCCCCTTTTTGTTGATCCTTGTGTTGTTTGCGGCAGGCTGCGGCAATGTCGCGCAGACTGATTTCTTGCCGCCTCCCGGTGAGCTGTTCGATATCGGCGGCTACAAGCTGCATCTGCAAAGCATTGGCTCCGGCAGCCCGGCGGTGATCATGATCGCTGGATCGGGAGATTTCTCCCTTACGTGGGCTTTGGTTGCCCCGGAGATTGCCCGGACGCAGCGAGTGTGCACCTATGATCGCGCCGGCCTCGGGTGGAGTGAGGCCAGCCCTTATCCGCGGCTTGCAACGAGGGAAGTCGAGGAGCTTCACGCCTTAATGCAAAAAGCGGAAATCGCTCCTCCTTATATCCTTGTTGGCCATTCGCTAGGCGGTGTTCTGGCGCGTCTCTTTGCCTACACCTATCCAAACGAGGTTGTTGGCTTGGTGCTGGTCGATCCAGGGCATGAAGAGCAAAAAACGCGCCAGGAACCCGAACCTGCCGGCAAAAGAGCAGGCCGAGTATTTGTTTATTCTACGGAACAAGCCGCTATTCTGGGACACTGTCATCGCTGAAACAACGAGCATGGATGCCAGTTTTGCCGGAGTAAAGGACAAGCAGATCACTTCGCTGGGCGATATTCCTCTGGTTGTCATCAGTTCAAGCGCAATCCTGGAGCTTGCTGCCACACCTGAACTATCCGTGAAAGCGGATAAGGTGCTGCGAGAGTTGCAGCGGGAGATAGCGGGACAATCGTCCAGAGGGACGCATAGTACAGTAGAAGGGACAACTCACTTCATCCAGTTGGTGAAACCCCAAGTCGTGATCGACGCCATTAAACAGGCTCTACAATGGTTTTCGAAATAATATGAGGTCAGGCCTTCATATTGAGTATTTCATCAGGATTCTACGAATGGTCAGGTTGTGTAGGCCTTAAGACACGAATTAGTTCTCAGGACGCTAGCGGCTGCCGACACGAGAAGACAAGTAGGGCGCCTGGGTCGGTGAGATGAGAAGATTCCCCCTTTTCCCCTCGGCTCGGCGCCGCAACCTGTATAATAAGAACAAATCAATGAAGGAGGTAGAAATGAGAATCGGAAAAGCGATCATCTGTTTGTTGGGGATTGCCCTGCTGTTGAGCGCCTGCGCCGGGGGAGGACCGGCGGCTCCCACCTCTGCTTCACCCACGCCGAGCACTAGCGGAACGAAGTTCCAGGGGATGCCCTCAGCCACGGTGGACGCCATCTACAAAGAGGTGCAAACGGCCCTCGGGGTGGCGGAGATGAAAATCGCCCAGGAGGGTTTCACCCTGACACTGGGCTCCAACACAGCGATGGTGAAGGCTGGTTTGGAGATTCTGCCGACCACCAGTTGGGGGCAGGTGATCATCGCTGGCGGTACCGGGGTTAATTTCTCCAGCGCCTCCGACACCACCCAAAAGATGGCCGCGGTGTTGAAGGGGTTCTGTCCGTGGGTTCCGCAAGGACAAGGCCATTGCTGTGATCGAGGTCAATTGGGTTCCCGCCAGTGATGTACAAGTAGATCCCAACCAGCCGATCGAAGCCCAGAACATCCCCGCCAACAAGCAGATCTACACCGTCCGCCTCCTCCTGGCTGTGCAGCCTTTCTAAGCTCAAGGAAAAATCAACGACCAGGGGACAGGCATTGTGGCCGCGAGACGGCCGCCTGTCCCCTTTTTCATCCTGATCATCGTTGTTGGGTGGTGCTAGAATGGTGAATCATACGGAGGTTACGAAATGAAGGATCGAAAGTTCGGTATCGGAGTTGTTCTCCTGCTGATTGTCTCCCTGCTTCTCCTCTTCCCCGCAAGCGGCCTGGCCCAGGAAAGAACCTTTTCCCCGGCTTCTACGATCGATGGAGGCGCCATCGCCCCCACCTGGACCCTGCGCACCGGCTCCCTGATGGATCCCCGCACCTTCGCGGGGATGGACTACGACCCGGTCAGTCAAGCCCTCTATGTGTTTGGGGGGCAGGCCACCTTCCTAGTCCTGGATGATCTTTGGGTGCTTCCCACTGGGGCGTCAACCTGGACGCCGGTAACCGCCACCAATACCCCGGTTGAGCGCCAGGAGACGGCCCTGGCCTTCCTGGGAGAAAGCGGCCAAGCCTTGCTCTTTGGAGGCGCCAATTACTCGGAGGCGGCCTTGGCAAGCCGTCCCCAAACCTCCGGCGAGATGCCCTCCGGGTGGAACCCCACCGCGGGCCTCACCCAAGATGGACTCTCCTATCTAGGGGACAGCTTCTTGCTGGATGTGGCTTCCAAGAGCTGGATATCGCTCACCGCCACCGGCCCTTCCCCCCGGTCGGGGCATTCCCTGGTCTGGGCTGGTTCCCGGGCGATCCTCTTCGGCGGCCATAATCAGTCCGTAGCGACGGACGACACCTGGGCTTTCGACCCGGTCTCCCGGCAATGGACCCAACTGCACTCTGCCCACTCCCCCTCTGCCCGCGCCTACGCTCAAATGGCCTTTGACCCGGGCAGCGGGAAGGTGATTCTCTTCGGCGGGTTCAACGGCGTAACCTCCTTCAATGACACCTGGTCCTTCGACCCGGCACTTGGCGAGTGGACCGAATTGACTCCCACCGGGGAGTCGCCCTCGCCGCGCGCCGAAGCGGGCTTCTCCTTCTGTAGCGCCGGCGGCGAAGGGGGGCTGCTGCTCTACGGCGGGATTGAGAGGCATAACCTGATTGTCGCTCATGACAGCTTCCTCTTTGACCCAGCCGCCAACAAGTGGCAACGGTTATCCGAGACAGGGGAACCAACCCCCTCCTATGCCGGAAACCTCAGCTTCGATGCGGCCGGCGGGCGAGCTATTTATTTCGGCGGCACTTCCGACCTCTACCCGGGCAGTTTGAATGAAACCTGGGCCTTCAGCGCCGTGGAACACCATTGGAAATGGCTGGACCAGGGAAGCCCCCCACCCCCTCGATCCCGCGTCAGTGCGACTTTCGATACCCAGCGCGGGCGTTTCCTGGTCTTCGGTGGCGGCTTCGGAAACTATGACGGGGAGTTCGTCTACTCCAGTGGCCAGACGCTCTGCTACGACACACAATCAAACCAGTGGTCGGTGCTGGAGGCCGCCGGCGAGGCGCCGTCGGCCCGCTGGCAAGCATCCCTCGCCTATTCTTCCTTCCTCGATAAAACGTACCTCTTTGGTGGCAGTCTGCCGCTGGGGATGGCCTACTACAACGACTTGCGGACCCTGAATGGGGACGGGGTCTGGACTGATCTCGATCCCGCCGACCCACCCTCGGAACGAACGGCTGCAGCGATGGTGGCCGACCCGCGTAATGGCAAGCTGTACCTCTTCGGGGGCCTGGGCAAAGCGGAATACTCCGGCGATACCTACTGCTATGACCCAGCCACCAACCGCTGGACGGAGCTGCACCCGGCGACCTCTCCCTCCCCTCGCTACGTCTCTTCCATGGTCTGGGACGACGCTTCCAACCGCATCCTCCTCTTCGGCGGGCGCGACCCCCAGCGGGAAGATCCCTGCCTCAAC
>JAPLHW010000041.1 GCA_026389425.1 Coprothermobacterota bacterium | reverse complement strand
CGCTGGCCCCCGGAGAATTCGTGGGGATAACGGCGAAGGTACTCGGGACGTAGACCGACGATCTCCATCAACTCGGCGACGCGTTTCTCGCGCTCTTTTTTCGTACCCAAGCCGTGTACCAACAGCGGTTCGCCGATGATGTCGGAGATGGGCAGGCGAGGATTGAGCGAGCCGAAGGGATCCTGAAAGATGATCTGCATGTCGCGGCGCAGGAGGCGAAGCTCTGACGGCCGCATTTTGAAGATATCTTTTCCCTCGAAGAGGGATTGTCCGCTGGTCGGTTCCTGCAAGCGGAGGAGAGTCCGTCCGACGGTTGTCTTGCCGCTGCCGCTCTCGCCGACCAACCCCAGCGTCTTGCCTTGAGGGATCTGGAAACTGATCCCGTCCACTGCCTTGACAGCGCCCACCTTGCGGCCGATCACACCACGAATGATGGGAAAATGCTTCACCAGATTGTTGACCTTCAGCAGAATGTTATCTTCCGGCATTTTCGTCGTCTCCATGGCTTACACCCCCACGCTGCCAGGGGGGAGCGGGTAGAAACACCGTACCTGATGATTCGGCGTCAGATCCTCTAATGGCGGCATTTCCTCCCGGCATTTCTGTTGTGCGTAACGACAGCGCGGCGTGAAGGCACAACCTTTGGGCATCTTGTACGGGTTGGGCACCACCCCGGGGATGGTGGGCAGGGGTTCTTTGGAACGAGTCAGGTTGAGTCGGGGGATGGAGATCAGCAGGCCGGCCGTGTACGGGTGACGTGGGCTTTTAAAGATCTCCCGGGCTACCGCGTACTCGACGATCTTGCCGGCGTACATGACGGCGATGTGGTCAGCCATTTCAGCCACCACCGCGAGATTGTGAGTGACCAAGAGGATCGCCATGCCCAGTTTTTCTTTCAGGGACTTCATCAATTCCAGAATCTGGGCTTGGATGGTCACGTCCAGGGCTGTGGTAGGCTCGTCGGCGATCAACAAATCGGGGTTGCAGGAGAGCGCCATGGCGATCATTACGCGTTGCCTCATCCCACCGGACATCTGGTGAGGGTATTCATACACCCGTCGTTCTGGGGAGGGGATCCCGACCAGTTGCAGCATCTCTATTGTCTTGGCCAAGGCTTCCCGTTCGGAGACGCCCTGGTGAAGGACGATCGCCTCGCTGATCTGATTGCCCACGGTGTAGACAGGGTTGAGCGAAGTCATCGGCTCTTGGAAGATCATTGAGATCTCCGCGCCGCGGATCTTGCGCATCTCCTCGGCCTTCTTCTTCAGGAGGTTCTCTCCTTTGAACCAGATCTCCCCACCGATGATCTTTCCAGGTGGGGTCTGGATCAACTGCATGATGGAGAGAGAGGTGACGCTCTTCCCACAAGCCGATTCCCCCACCAAACCCATCGTCTCGCCGGTGAGGATCTTGTAGTTGACATCGTCGACGGCAGGAACTACCCCTTCGTCGGTGTAGAAATACGTTTTCAGGTGCTTGATTTCCAGCAGGAGTTGTTCGTTCAAATCACACCTCGCAGAGCACCGGGGCTAGTTTGCATTCTTTAGCCGGGGATCCAACGCGTCACGTAATCCATCGCCCATGAAGTTGAAGGACAGTACGGTGAGGAAGAGGAAGAAGCCAGGGTAGAAGATCAGCCAGGGACCGTTGCGGGGTGCGAACATAAATTCCGCCGCGTTTTGCAGGATGTTCCCCCAAGAAGGCATAGGAGGTTGAATGCCAAGCCCCAGGTAGCTCAGCGAGGCCTCGCCGACGATGTTCCCGCCCACGGCCAGGGTCGTGGAGACAATGATCACAGCCATTGAGTTCAGCAGCAGGTGAGTCCCCATAATCCGCCAGGAAGAGGAGCCAACAGCCCGCGCCGCTTCGACGAACTCCATGTTCTTTAGGGAAAGGACCACACCTCGCACCAGACGAGCGTCACCCATCCAGCCGAAGGCTATGAAGATGAAGATGAGGGTCCAGAAGCCTGGAGTGAAGGCCATCGCCAGGACCAGGTAAAGCGGCAAATAGGGAAGCGACATCATCACGTCGGTGAAGCGCATCAAGGCTTCATCTACCCATCCGCCGATGTAACCGGCAATGACCCCGATCAAGGAGCCCAGCACAATGGCTGCCAGAGAAGCAATCAATCCGACCTCGATCGATATCTGACCTCCGTAGAGGATGCGAATTAAGACATCCCGGCCCAGATCGTCGGTGCCGAACCAGTGCTGGGCTGAGGGGAAAGCATAGCGGTCTTGGAGGTTCTGACTGGAGTAGTCGATTCCCGACAAGGCCGTGTAGACCGGCGCTCCTACGAAACAGACGAGGATCATGAAGAGGACCACGATGGTCCCGAACATAGCCAGTTTGTGTTTGCGGAAGCGAGTCCAAACCATGTTCCAATAGGAGAACGAAGGAGCTAGTTCAAGAGCGGTATCAGCGACAGCCATCGTTCCTCCTTAGGAGACGCGGATACGAGGGTCAACCACGGCGTAAAGAATATCCGCCACCAGGTTGAAGATGATCGTGATCAAGGCCAAGAAGAGGATGTCGGCCATCGCCACGGCATAGTCTTTGCCAACCACGGCTTGGTAAAGCATGCGCCCTACGCCGGGATAGGCGAAAACCGTCTCGGTGATCAGGGCGCCGCCGAAGAGGCCGGGAATGGAGAGAGTCAAAATGGTCACCATCGGGATCAAAGCGTTGCGCAAGGCATGTTTGTTGATCACCTTGCTCTCCGGTAATCCCTTCGCTCGGGCGGTGCGCACGTAATCGGCACGGATCACTTCCAACAGGGAGGATCGCATGTAACGAGTCCAAGCCGCCATGTGAGTGATCGCCAGTACTAGCACTGGGAGGGCCAGATGCCATAGGCGGTCATACCATTGCCAGGCATAGGGCTTGCCGAAGGAGACGATATCACCTGCCGGGAAGAGTGGGAAACCGAAGACCCGGTAGGGGAGCAAATGAAATATGATGATCGACATCAGTGCTAGCCAGAAAGTCGGCAGTGACATCCCCATGAAGCTCAAAGTGGTGAACGTGTAATCGAAGCTAGAGTACTGCTTCAATGCGGAATAGATGCCGATAGGGACAGCGACGATAATTGACAAGAGGAGTGCGAGCCCCATCAGGATCAGGGAATTGGGGAGAAAGAGCATGATCGCTCCGAAGGCTGTCTGGTTGGGCCAAATGCGCGACCATCCCCAGTCTCCTTTTGCCAAGTTGCCGAGCCAGTTTAGATACTGCGAGATGAGCGGCAGCGGCTTTCCGTCGGGACTCACCAGGCCTAGCCGGATCTTCTCGGCGAGGATATCGGCTGGCTTGATCCTGGGATTGAGCATAATCATGTATTCCGCTGGATCCGGTCCCGCCAAACGCATCAATAGAAAGGTCAGCAGTGAGATCAGGATCAGGATCGGGATCATCTGTAGGAACCTGCGGACTATGAAGGTACCCACGTCTGGCTTGTGTTCTCCTTTCTTGTTTTGGGCGTGGCAGCCCCTCTTTTGGGGCTGCCACGCTCCCTTGCTAACAACCAGCAACTACCGGGCTGGTTGAATCTTTACTCGATGTACCACCATTGAACGTTCCATGTGATGGAGGACCAGTTGGGATCCTTGATGCCCTGGATACGAGCCTTGTAGAGGGCCGCATCAGCGGTGAAGAGCAGCGGGGCACCCGGCATATCGGTGAGCCAGATCTGCATTGCTTTAACAGCCGCTTCCTTGGCCTTCACGATATCGAAGGAGTCCTGGATGATCTGAGCCTGTGCATCGTAGTCAGCGTTCTGCCAGCCGGTGTAGTTCTGGCCCTGGGGATTCTCCGGGGTGGCTACACGGTCACCGCGGTAAACATCGGTCACTGGGTAGCGGGGGTCGGTGGAGCCCCATGCGAACTCAGCCATATCCGGGAAACCGCGCTTGTAGCCAGCCCAGTTGTCGTTGAAGAAGACGGTGCCGGGCTTGAAGTCCAAGCTGACGGCGATGCCCACATCAGCCAGGTTCTTCTGCCAGATGGTCGCCATCTGCTGGCGGTCGGTGCGGTTGGTGGTGGACAGCTGGAGAGCCAGCTTGCTGCCGTTCTTTTCGCGGACGCCGTCGGCGCCGACTTTCCAGCCGGCCTCGTCGAGCAGGGTCTTGGCTTTCTCGGGGTTATAGGTGGGGATCAGGTCGAGGCCAATCTCTTCCTTGGTGACGTAACAGATGGCCACTGCGGGCGGGATGATCGAGAAGGCCGCCGGCTCATAGCCCTTGTAGAGGGTGGTGGAGGCTTCATCACGATTCAGCGCGAAGGAGATGGCATGACGGACCTTGGAGGCGGCGACGGGGTCATTGGGGTCATTAAGGATGGGGTGCTTGACGCCCTCGAAGCTCAGCATCTTGAAATCGATGTGCTCGTTGTAGGAGGAGGGATGGATCTCGAAGACCACGCCGGGGATCGAGTTCAGGTTGTCGATGGCGGTGGTGGTGGCCACGCCGATGCCGGGGATGGTCAGATCCAAGTCGCCGGAGGCCATGCGGGCGTAGATGGTGGAAGCGTCGGGGATAAAGAGCCAGGTAAGGGTCTTGATGTTGGGCGGGCCGAAGTGGTAGTCCTCGCGGGCGTTGAGGGTCATTGAGGAACCCACCGTCCAGGAGGAGATGACATAGCCGCCATGGCCCAGCGGGTAGGTGTTGACGTCGGAACGGAAGAAGCCATCCGGGTTGGTGCTGACCAGCTCTTCATATTTGTGCTTAGCCAAGCTGAAGGCGGGGCCGTAGACGGCGCCGGACTTCTCGGATTTGTAGACCACGTGCAGGGTGTTCTCGTCGATCTTCTCAATCTTCGTGACGGCATCCTCGGGGTCGCGGGAGTCGGCCGGGATGGCCGTGTTGATCAGCACGTCGTGGCCAAAGATGGCGTCATCCAGAGTGACCTGGACGCCGTCCGACCAGTAGATGGGGGTCTTGCGCAGGTGCCAGGTGATCTCCATCGTGCCGTCATCATTCAGCTTGACCAGGCCGTTCTCCAGGGAGGGGACTTCCTGGGCGAAGACCGGTACATAGATGCCCTTCTGCTCGATATCTTTCCCTTCCGGGACGACATTGATCCAACCGTCCAAGACGCAGTTCAGGATCTGGCTCTTGGCGGCCATGTTGTTCTGGTAGGGGTACATCTTGGAGGGTTCCTGGGTCATGCCGATGGTCAGGCTGCCGCCCTGTGCAGGGGGTTTCATCCCGAAGTAGACGGCGTTAGCCGTCTCGCCGCGGGTGGCCGGGGTCTGGGGGTCGATGATCTGGCCGGAGTGCAGGGTCAGAACCTGCACATCGGTATGGTAGGCCATGGTCACAGCACCGAAGGCCCATTCCGAAACTTTGGCGCAGTCATTGGCCATGACGAAGGCTTCAGTGTACTTCTTGGCCTGCTCCTCGCGTCCCAGAACACGGACCATCAAGGTTGCCATCTCTTCGCGGGTAATATTCTTCTCCGGGCCGAAGGTACCATCCGGGTACCCTTTGATCCAGCCCTTGGCAGCGACGGCTTCGATGAAGCCGAGAGCCCAGTGATCGGGGGCTACATCGCTGAAGGTGGAAGTGGTGAAGCCGGTGCTGTTCAGGTTCATAGCCACAGCCACCAGCTTGGCGAACTGGGCGCGGGTTACTTCCTGGTCGGGCTTGAAGGTGCCATCCGGGAATCCGGCCACTACGCCGGCGTCTACCAGGCTAGTGATCTGCTTTTCGAACTGGGTGCCAGCGATGTCGGACAGCTGAGCCGCGGAAACCGACGGAGCATAAGCTAAGGTCAGCAACATCACAGCTGTAATCGCTATCAATACAAACTTTTTCATTCTGTTTTAATTCCTCCTTGTCGTTGGGAAACTAACTGCATGCGTGGTACACTCCCTGATTCTCTTTATCCATCACCTCCTAAGGGTTTAATTGATACTAATTCGCCAATCGGTTCCATGACGATTGATCACTTCGCTCGCCTCACGGGACTGGCTCTGGTGTGCCGGGATCGGTGAGGTCTGCATTAATGCTGCAGGTGTTTCATGCCTGTATGGTTGGATGCTGGGGGCAACGATCAGGCCCAATAGGAGTAAGCCCAAAACGGTAATGGACGCCACCTTGGGAAGCCAAGGCAGCCGCTGGGGTTGAACGGTAAGGTTGGGAAGCGGCAGAGAACGAGGTGGGATCGCATCTTGGAAGGAAGAGCGCAACCCTTTAACCAGCCGCCGCGTCACCTCCATCTCTTTTCGGCAAGCCGGGCAAGCGTCCAGATGTCTCTGTAAATCAACTGCATGAAGGCTGGGCAACTCTCCAGCCAGATACGACTCCAGGTTCGGGCGGACTATCCTACAACGCATGGTGACCTTCTTCACTGTGTGGTTCCGGGAAATCCTGCACCACTAGGCCTTCTTTAAGTTTGCGCAAAGCCAAGTTGATCCTTGATTTGACCGTACCGATCGGGCAACCCAAGATACGAGCAATCTCTTTCTGGCTGTAGCCGTCAAGGTAGCGCAAGACAACGACAGTGCGATAGTTGAAGGTCAGGTGGTTGACCGCCTCCAGCACGTTAATCTCCGCCCCAGCAGCCTCGCGGAGGTTGATATGCCAGTTGTTCATGTCCGGGTAGTAGGACATCTTCCTCTTCTCTCGCAGGATCCCGCGGCATTCGTTGATTAGGATCCGCGTGATCCACGTCTTAAAGAACTGCGGTTGCCGCAAGCTCCGAAGGAACCGAAAGGCCTTCAGCGCTGCTTCCTGCGTCGCATCGTAGGCATCCTGGTCATTCTGCAGGATGACACAAGCTGCCCGGTAGAGGCTTTGCTGGACTCCCTGAAAAAGCCGCATGAAGGCTTGCCGGTCACCTTCTTGCGCCAGCACAACCAGGGATTCCTGCTCAGCCTTCCCTTCACTGAATAGATTATGTTTCACAATGATTCGTTCGATAGTTGTTCGCTCGCGGCTTTTTTTTCGATCTCGCTCTACTAGTTTCCAGACAAGAAAGCGTCGAAGGAGTCCGCCTTAGACCCTTCCCAGCTCTTCTTTCGCCCCTCTTCCACGCCGACGGTAGCAGGCGCAAAGAGAAAGACGGATTCGGCGATTTTCTCCACTGACCCGCTCAAGGCATAAATCGTGCCGCTGAGGAAATCAATGCACCGCCGCGCTCCATCGTGATCAAGATGCTCCAAGTTTACCACAACTGGTTTCATTGCCTTCAGGTCATCAGCAATCCTCTTCCCGTCCTCAAAGCTTTGCGGTTCGGCCAGAACGATAGAGAGCCCCGGCCGGGACACCATCGAGCGAGGAAGCGGCAGCTCAGCCATGCCCTCTTCCTCCCACTCCTTCTCTTTCCGCTCCTCCAATCCCAGAATCTGCTTCAACCAGCTCATCGTCTCCTCCTCGGTCCAAAGATAGCCCTACCGACCCGCACCAGGGTGGCTCCTTCCTCTACGGCGATCGGGTAGTCGTCGCTCATCCCCATCGAGAGATCGGGTAGAGGGCGCTCCAAGCGCTCACTTAGATCATCACGCAAAACCCGCAATGTTTGAAAATACCGCCGGGTAGCTTCGATCGTTCCCGCCGGGGGGATGGTCATCAGCCCACGAACGTCCAAGCCTGGGTTGCTGAAGAGGGGTAGCGCTCGTGCCAATTGTTCGGGCAGGAAACCAGTCTTGCTTGGCTCGCAGCCCAAGTTCACTTCCAGCAAACAGGGTACCGGGCGCTCCCTGCGTTGCCCTTCCTCAGACAGGAACCTACCTAACTCAAGGGAGTCCACCGAGTGTATCAGTTGAAAAAGAGAAGCAACCTTGCGAGCCTTGTTTCTTTGCAGGTGGCCGAGGAAGTGCCAGGACAGCGCGAGGCCAGCCAACTGCAGCATCTTCTCCTCCCCCTCCTTAAAGTAGTTCTCCCCGAATAATCTTTGCCCGTAGGCTGCCGCCTCGGTCAAGGCCTCGGCCGAAAACCCCTTGCTGACGGCCAGCAAGGTGATCTCGCCGGGCGAGCGGCCAGACCGCTCACAGGCCTCCTGAATCTCCTGCCGTACACGGGAAAGATTCTCCCCAATCCCTTCGATCATCGTTTGATCACCCGCTGGGGCGGCTGCAGCCCTTCCACAGCGACCATCCCATCAACGGCCGCGCGAACTTGAACCGCTTGGAAAACCGGCTCGCCCCCTTGCTCCAAGAGAACCCCCAACTCCCCCCCCTCGGTTCGAAGAGCTGTGACGGGGATCACAACAGCCTTTACAAGCAAACCGGAATAGACTCGCAACTGGCCCTCAGGGTGCTGAACCAGTTCAGCCAGGAAGTCAATGGTTGTAGCCCTGAGGCTCCAACCATCTCCTTCCTCCACCAACCGGGTCGGCTCAATCCAGACACGCTGGTGCGAGAAGGGGAATTCCACCTCCAACGAGGTTTGTTTTTCCAAGGCATGGGCCTGCTCGGTGGTGAGCCGGAATTCTAAGGTACCCTCTCCAGGAAGGATGACGAAGAGGGGTTCACCCTCCCTTACCGTCAGGCCGCTTCGTTCCCCGGGGAAGGCGACGATGCCGGCTTGCGGCGCTTGCAGGGTCACTTCGCTGCTGCCGCGAAGGATCCCTACGGCACGTCCAACTTCCACTTTCTCACCTGCCTCGAGGAAGGGGGTGAAGGTCCCCGAATGGGAAGCCCGCACCGGCGCGACCGTCAGATCCAAGCGATAAGGGATAACGAAAGAGAGCTCCAAATCCCGCTGCTCGACCACGATCCATTCCAGCTGCGGTTTGGGGTAGAGGAGGTAAATTAGCAACCCGACTAAAAGGATGGCAAAAAGGATCGGGAGAAACCGCGACATCAGCGACGGGTCTTGTACCCACTGCTCTTTACGATCTTCTTCAGTTCGTTGAGGAAGGAGCTGACATCCTGAAATTGACGGTACACCGAGGCGAAACGCACATAAGCAACCTCGTCCAGAGATTTCAGGGCGTCGATCACCCGTTCTCCGATCTCCTGCGAAGAGACCTCCATCTCCACTCGATTGCGCAGTTCCTTCTCCACCTCATCGGCCACCCCCTCCAAGGCTTGCAAGGAAACCGGCCTTTTCTCACAAGCCCGCTGCAAGCCGGCGATGATCTTGCCTCGATGAAAGCGTTCCCTCCGCCCATCCTTCTTACGGACCCAGAGAGCGCCTTCCTCAAGGCGCTCGTAGGTGGTAAAGCGTCGGCGGCAGGCTAGGCACTCCCGCCGCCGACGGATCGCTCCTTCCCGAGTCAGCCGGGAATCGACGACCCGATCATTGCTGGCGGCGCAATACGGGCAACGCAATGGCTATTTCTTGCGGAGGAAGGAAGGGACCTCCAGCTCTTTGTCTAGATCGGTGAAATCGAAAGCGGTGCCGGCCGGCTTGTTGTATCCCTGGCTTTGCGCCGCACCTGACGCCTGACTCGAGCCGGTCGAGGAGCGTGGGGTCACTTTGACCTCTTTTTTATATTGGCCGTCGAAGCCTGTGGCGATAACAGTGATCTTGATCAGATCGTCCAAGGACTCATCGATGACCGAGCCGAAGATGATGTTGGCCTCGGTGTCAGCCACCTCAGCGATCAGGTTGGCGGCCTCGTTGACCTCCTGGAGAGTCATATTCTTACCGCCAGTGATGTTAAAGAGCAGGCCATGGGCCCCCTGAATGGAGGTCTCCAGCAAGGGACTGGCGATGGCCATCTTCGCCGCATCCACCGCTCGATTCTCCCCGGAGCCGACGCCGATACCCATCAAGGCCGTACCCGACTCGCGCATGATGGTGTTCACATCGGCGAAGTCCAAGTTGATCAAGCCGGGCACCGTGATCAAATCGGAGATGCCCTGGACTCCTTGTTTGATCACGTCATCGGCGGCCCGGAAGGCATCGATGAGGGTCGTGTTCTTGGCGACCACAGCCAGCAACTTGTCGTTGGGGATAGTGATCAGGGTGTCCACCTTTTCCTTCAAGCGAGTGATGCCGCTATCCGCAATGTTGAAGCGGCGGCGGCCTTCAAAGCCGAAGGGGCGGGTGACTACAGCGATGGTCAGGGCACCCATCTGCTTGGCGATCTCGGCGATGATGGGAGAGGCACCGGTACCGGTGCCCCCTCCCATTCCAGCGGTAATGAAAATAAGGTCGGCACCGGCCAAGGCTTCCGCGATGACATCACGTGACTCCTCGGCTGCTCGCTCACCGAGTTCCGGATTGAAGCCGGCTCCCAGGCCTTTGGTGACTTTTGGCCCGATCTGGATCTGCCGGTCGGCTACGGAAAGCTTCAGCACCTGTACGTCCGTATTGACGGCAATGAACTCAACATGCTTGATCCCCGATTCGATCATTCGGTTCACCGCATTCGTTCCTCCGCCGCCCACACCGACAACCTTGATGTTGGCCTGAGCTTCCTCCCAGGGGTCGTACACGTTCATGTGTCTCCCTCCTTTTTTGCAAAAAAATCATTGAATTCAAAATGCAATTCCTTCATGCCTCCCTGCCTGGCTTTTCCTAAATATAACCCAAGCTGAGGCAGATGTCGCCTGTAGATGGCCTCCTCGGCCAAAAAAAACAGTTGCGTTCCATCTTGCAATCTTACGATGACTCGACCCTCCGCCGCTACCTCCAAACCGACCACATCCTTCCGTGTCGGTTCGTCAAGAACTGCGGCGAAGGCCAATAGGAAGCTGGACACCGCGGAGGAGAGAGGTTTGGCCAGGAACGTTGCGCTGATCGTCGCTTCCCCGGTGGCGGGGACAAGATTTCCGCTGGAAAGGAACTCCCAGCCTTGTGACCCCTCGCGCACGCGCCAAACAACCGTGAAATGTCGAAAAGTAGCACCCAAAGTAAAGGGATAGTACCGTTCCAGCCGTGCCTCACTCAAGCGGGGATCTTGACGGATCAGGTCAGCCGAGGCTGGCAGCCGAGCTAGGAGAAAAGATTGCCATCGTAAGGAAGTGAGAAGTATGGGGAAGGCATCGCCTCCGTCTGCCCAGGCACTCTCTACTGGGAAGAGCAGCAATCCGTAGGCTGCCGCTGTCCCGGCCAGTAGTGCTACCAGCAACAAAGCGACTACCACTTTCACGGGATCCCCTCCCCCTGCAGCTTTTCCGGACAGTGGCCAAGGATCCTTACTTCGGGCTGAAGCCTGACTTGGAAACGCTGCCAAACCACCTCCTGAACTCGAGCCATCAAGCGGAAGACCATACCGGCCGTGGCCTGTCCAAGGTTGATGATGAAGTTGGCATGGACCGGCGAAACCATCGCTTGGCCCTCAAGCCACCCCTTGCAGCCGGCGTCCTCGATCAGCTTGCCGGCATAGAGCGAGCCCGGATTGCGAAAGACGCTCCCGGCCGAGGGGAAGGCCAGCGGCTGGACCTCCTTGCGGCGCAAGAGCAGCTCGCGAATACGGGCGAAAATGGCCACCGGGTCCTCTTCTTCCAATTGTAATCGTACCTGCAGTATCACCCAGCGGCCACTCTCGAGGATACTGCGGCGATACTGAAAGTCCAGCTCTGCCCGTGTCAGGTCCAAGATCTCCAAGGTCTCGCAGTCCAGTACCCGGACCGACTCGACGTGCTGACCCATATAGCGGGTGGCTGAGCCGGCATTCATCGTTACCGCACCGGCCACCGTGCCGGGGATACCCACTGCGAAGGGCAAGCCGAAGAGGCCACGCCGGGCGGCTTGGTTCAGCAAAGTGCCCAGGTCAGTGCCGCCACCCACGGTGACATGATCCCTCTGAAAGTGGATGCCGTTGAAGACTCCCGCCACCTGGATGACCATACCCCGGAAGCCCTCGTCGGAAACGAGCAGATTGCTTCCGTTGCCCATGATGGTAAAGGGAAGATTTCGCTGATGTACTACGCGCAAAGCCTGTCGCAGATCCTCAAGGCTGCCCGGCTGGCAGAAAAGATCGGCCGGCCCGCCGATGCGATAGGTAGTGTGACGGGTCATCGGTTCCGTAGTGAGGAGGACACTGGTTATCGAGCTGGTGCGCGGTTTCAGCTCAAGCACTGATTTCTTCCCAGCGCTTGGCTATCTCGGCAATGTCCCCCGGACCCATCAATAGCAACACCTCTCCTCGGCGAAGCGTAGCTCTGAGGAAAGAGAGCAGAGTATCGCGAGGGGAAAAGTGAACCTCTTGTCCGGGATTGCTTTGGCGTATCTGCAGATACAGGTCCTGGTCACTGAGTTGATAGTCGATCTTCTCACCGGCTGCCCAGATTGGCAAGACAACCACGCGCTGGGCCTGGGCCAGTGCCGGGCCATAGTCGGCAAGCAAGGACCGCACCCGTGAGAAGCGATGTGGCTGCAGGATGGCCACAATGGGCCGCCCCAGGGGGAGCAGGGCAGCGATGGTACGGGTGATCTCGGTGGGATGGTCAGCGTGATCGTCAAACACCAGTACCCCGCCCGTCTCCCCTTTGCGCTCCAGGCGGCGGCGGATTCCCCGGTAGGAGGAGAGTGCCCATGCAGCGCGTTCCGGGGAGACTCCCAAGGATGCGGCCACAGCCATCGCTCCCAGGGCCATGAGGGCATTGTGTTCACCGAAGAGACAGATTGAGAAACGGAGAGTGCCGTCCGGGGTATCCGCCGTCACCTCCGCTCCCCCCTCGAGCGGCTGCCATTCCAGCAGGCGGAAGCGGCAGTCTGCCCCTTGTCCATAGCTCCAAATCGGCCGGGTCTGCCCTTCGAGGAGATCGAGTATCGACTCGTGGAGGATGAGGGTCCCCTCCACTGCCCCGGCGAAACGACGAAAGCCTTGGCGCAAACCCTCCTCATCCCCCCAGAAATTGAGGTGGTCACGATCGATATTGGTGATTATAGCTGTCTGGGGGTGCAGCTTGAGGAAAGACCCGTCCGATTCGTCGGTCTCCATCACGAAATGAACTCCCTCCCCCCACCAACAGCGCTCGCCGTCGTCCACCAACTCCGCCCCATTGGCCAGCGAGGGATCCCACCCCAGCCGACGTAGGAGGTGAGCCAACATCCCCGTGGTGGTGCCCTTGCCGTGGGTCCCGGCCACCGCCACCAACTGTTTCCCCTCCGCTAATCGGCGCAGCAAGTCCACGCGATGAGCGATCGGGATACTCCGCCGCAGGGCTTCACGCAACTCAGGGTTCTCCTCAGGGATCGCCGAGGAGATCACCACTCGCTCTACGCCGTCCAAGTGAGAGGGATCATGCTCACGGTAGACGACGATTCCCTCCTCGGCCATCTTGGCGGCCAGATCTGGGGAGATGGCTGGGTCGGTGCCGCTCGTGTCCGTCCCCCGGCGTTTCAAGAGGAGTGCTAGGGCTGACATCCCTGCCCCGCCGATTCCCAGTAGATGGAGTCGCCCAGTCGCGTTCACTTCCTCTCCCCAGGGGAGCATAGGGGCGACGCATGCGTCGCCCCTATAGAGGCGCCCTGCACCCACTCGGCCACAATCCGCGCGGCATCACGTTTCGAGAAGCCAGACGCTGACGCCGCCATTGCGGCCAGGCGCTTTGGATCATTCAGTAGCCTGGAGACCTGGCTGCTCAACTCGCCGATCCGTTCCTCTGATAAAACCATAGCCACTCCGGCTTCTTCCAGAAAACGGCGTTGGCTGCCTGATGCCCATCGGCAGAATAGGGGTAAGGCACCAGCAACATCGGCGTGCCGGCGGCCAGTGATTCGCTCAGCATTCCGGAGCCGGCCCGCCCCAGGAAAAGGTCGGCAGCCGCTAGCCATAGCGGCATCTCTTCACAATAGTCAGCCACGCGCAAGCGTCTCTGTAGAGGCGACGCATGCGTCACCCCTACGCCGGGGAAGGAAAGGGAGTCTACCGACTTCCCCAGGACCCAGAACAGCTCCAAGCGTGGATGTGCATTTAAAAGCTGGTGGGCAACCTGTCCGACGGCCTCATTCAAGCGCTTGGCGCCTTGGCTGCCGCCGACGATCACCACCAGCTGGCAATCGGCGGAAAGGCCCAGTTGCCGGCGAGCCTCCAGGCGAGGAGGAAGGAGGTCCACCCTTATGGGGTTGCCCACTATATGGGTATTGTCGCTGGAGACTAGATGCTGTTGTGATCCAGGAAAAGTAAGGAAGACGGCCCGGGCACCACGGCAGTAGGCTCGAGTCACCTTCCCCGGCACCATATTTTGCTCCAGCAGGACGTAAGGAATCCTCATCAGTGAGGCTGCAGCTACTGTGGGTAAGCTGACATAGCCGCCCGCACCGATCAGGAAGCGAGGACGGAAAGTGCGCAGCAGGGTTCCTGCTTGGACTACCCCGACCCCGATCCAGAAAAGTGAGGAAGCTAGATGCCACGGTTTGCTGCGGCGGTTATCCTGACGATGGAAGGCACGGAAGGAAATCCCTGCACGAGCTGCCTCCCGCTGCTCCCGGGAGGCTAGCTGTCCAAGGAAGAGCAATTCGATCTTCGGGTCCAACTGCCATAAGGCTTGAGCCACTGCCACCAACGGGTAGATGTGCCCACCCGTACCGCCCCCAGCAAGTGCCACTCTCACGAGACTCCCATTTTCTAGGGCACCCGCCAGCTCGCTCTGGACTTCGGGTGAGGAGCATCAGCCCTCGCCACTTCCAAGCCGATGCGAGCCAGTAAGCCGCAACAAATCATCGAAGTGAGAAGTGAGCTTCCCCCATAGCTGATGAAAGGCAGGGTGATGCCTGTGATGGGGAGCATCCCCGAACTGACGGCGATGTGGATCACTGCTTGCCAGCCGAGGATAGCGGTCAATCCACCGGCCAAGAGGCGGCTGAAGAGGGTGCGGCTGCACAAAGCCAGGTCCAGCCCTTGATAGATTAAGGCGACGAAGAGAAGAAGAAGCACGGCGGTCCCCCAGAGACCTGTCTCCTCGGCGACGATAGCAAAGATAAAGTCGTTGTGAGCCATCGGCAGCCACTGGAATTTTTGCCGTGAGAGGCCGAAACCAGTGCCCCAGACGCCTCCGACGCCGAATGAATAAAGGGCTTGGAGGCGGTTATAGTCGATCCCGGTGGGATCTCCGGCATGGCCTAGGATAGAACCTAGGAGGGAGACCACGCGGTTGCGTACGTAGGGGATCACTAAGGTCAACAGGCTGAATCCAACCGCCACCAAGCCGGTGCCTGCAACGATCTTCAAGAAAGGGGCGCCAGAAAGGAAGAAGACGGTGAGGATTGCCAGTGCCACGATGGCTGCCGATCCCAGGTCTGGCTCGACCACTACCAAAGCCACCGGAAAGCAAGAGAGGAGAAAGAGGAGCAGCCACTGCCAGCCTTTCAGGTTGCGCCGGGCCATCTGAGGTAACAGGGCGGAGAAGAAAATAACCACTCCCAGCTTGAGGAACTCGGATGGCTGAATACTCCACCAGCCCATCCCCAGCCAGCGCCGGGAGCCGCCGATAGTCACTCCCAGCGGGGTGAAGAGAATCAAAGTGAGAAGGACAGCGCCGATGAAAAACCAACTGGCCCACCTCTCCCAAAAAGAGGTCGGCACAACCAGCAACAGCAGGAAGACTGCCAAGCCGATTCCAAACCAGATCAATTGCCGTTTGACCAAGAAGAAAGCGTCTCCCGAGTCGCGCAAGGAAATGTAGGAGCTGGCGCTGCCCACGAAGAGGATGCCCAGCAAACAGAGGGCCATCATCAGACCGAAGATGATCCAAAGCCTACGGATGCCCCTGCTCCATCTTGCGAATCAGTTCTTTAAAGATCTCTCCGCGATGCTCGAAATCCTGAAACATGTCGAAGCTGGCACAAGCCGGGGAGAAAAGAATGACATCACCAGGAACGGCGGCTTTTCTAGCCCTCTGCAGGGCTTGGCATAGGCTCCCTTCCTCCAACTGGAACTCTTGGAAGCCGAGGTCAAGACAAGCTGCAGCGATCCGCTCGCGGGTTTTACCGAAGAGTACCACCAGCTTGGCTTTTCGCGAAACGGTGGCCGCCAGCGAGTGGAAATCGGCTCCTTTCTCGCTACCACCGGCGATGAGGATCAACGGCCGCTCCAGCACCTCGATGGCACGGATAGTGGAGAGGGGATTGGTGCCTGAGGAATCGTTGATATAAGTGACGCCATCTACCACCGCCACCTCTTCCAGGCGGTGTTCCACCCCGGGGAAGCAGGCCAAACCGCGAGCGATCTGTTCTGGATGGAGGCCGAGGAGGGCGCCTACGCTGACCGCCGCCAGAGTGTTCTCCAAGTTGGCCAGACCTGGTAAAGGAATCTCCTCCCGCGAAGTGACGGCTACGGCCTGTCCCTCCCTGGCCACCCAGATCCGGTCGCCGGCCATCCAGGCCCCATCAGGCAGCGGCTTATCGCCGAAGGGGAATGAGCGAGCCCAGCTGGGTTCCTCTCGCGACCACTGGTCGGTCAGGTTGCGCACCACCCAGTCAGCCGCCGTCTGGCATTCCACCAGGCGGCTCTTCACTCGCTGGTAGGTAGCCATATCGGGGTAGCGGTCGAGATGATCCTCGGAGAAATTCAACAATACAGCCACTTTCGGCGCGAAATGGTGGATGTGCTCCAACTGAGGAGCGCCAATCTCTGCCACCACCCAGTCATTCTGCTCAGCCTGGCGCACCACTGAAACCAAGGGGGTGCCGATGTTTCCTCCCACCCACACGCGGCGGCTGCCTTGAGCCAGGACGGAGGCAACAAGAGCGGTGGTGGTGGTCTTCCCGTTGGTTCCGGTGATGGCTATAATCGGTGCCGGGCTAAGCCGGTAGGCAAGTTCGATCTCGCTCCAGATTGGAACTCCGCACTGTCGGGCTTCTTCCAAAGGCGGGGCCTGGGGTTTGATACCTGGACAGACCACAATCACATCAGCCTGGAAGACCTGCTCGCTATGACCGCTGAATTCCAACCGGACACCTGCTTGTTCCAACAGGGTGGCTTCCTCCAGGTAGGCGCTGCGTGGGCCGCTCTCGCTGACCAGGGTCTCCTTGCCCAAGGAGGCCAAAGCCAAAGCCGCTGCCAGTCCGGACTTACCGGGTTTGCCGATGCCCAATACGGTGAATCTCTCTTCTCTCATTGATCACACCCAGATAAAAAGGAATGCCAAGCCGATGAACAGCAGGTTGAAGAGTGAAAAGCGCAATACGATCTGTGTTTCGCTCCAGCCCAATAGCTGGAAGTGGTGGTGGATCGGCGCTCGCTTGAAGACGCGTTTTCCACCGGAATAACGAAAGTAGCCCACTTGGATGATTACCGAGAGGGTCTCGATAAGGAAGACCACGGCAATGAACGGTAGGAAGAGGGGGATGTGCAAGATCAAGCTGAGGCCGGCCATGGCTGCGCCCAGTGCCATAGCGCCAGTATCGCCCATGATCACCGAAGCCGGGTAGACGTTGAACCAGAGGAAACCGAGCAGAACCCCGCCCAGGCTGAATATGAAAGGCATCAGGGAGATGTAGTTCTGCAAATAAGCCACCAGCATCAAGGATCCCAGCACGGTGAGAAAGACAGTGGCAGCCAAGCCGTCGGCGCCATCAGTGATATTGACGGCATTGGTCGACCAGACGATGAAGAAGACCGAAAGCGGCACATACCAACCCTGAATATCCAGTGGGGGAATGAAGGGGATCCAGATGGCTGAGTTGCGCAGTGTGAGGAAGGCGAAGACCAGGGCCAGGGCTATCTGGGCGACGATCTTGTAGCGGGCTTTGAGCCCAAGTGCGTGCTGTCCGCGGGAGGAGAGCCAGTCGTCGATAAAACCGGTTAACCCCGCTCCCAGGGTCACGATGAGGACAGCCAACATGTCTTGAGTCACCCCGAAGAGGAGGGCAGCCAAGGTGGGAATGACCAGAAAGAGCAGCCCCCCAGCTACCGGAGTGCCGGTCTTGTGCAAATGTTCGGTGACCTCCGCCCGTACGTAGGAAGTCAGCTTCCATGAACGCAAGCTCCGGATCAGGAAAGGCATAACGGTCAGGGTAACAAGAAAGGACACGACCAGAACGGGGATCCAGATCATTTCAGGACGACTCCCTCTCTTCCAAGATTTTCTCCAAGTGCATCCCACGCGAACCTTTTAAGAGCACCCAGTCACCCGGGCGCAAGGTCGAGCGGAGAGAGTCCTGTAAACTCTCAATGGTCTCGAAATGACGGATCCTCTCTCGTGGATAGCCATTCTCCAGTGCGCCCTTCGCGGTGTGTCGCGAGAGGTCTCCAAAGAGGAAGAGACCCTCGCAGCCAACCGGAATCAATCCTCCCAGATTGCGGTGAAGGATAGCAGCCGACTCGCCTAACTCTAGCATATCTCCTAGAACCACCAGGCGCCGCCCTGTAGCCCGCCGGCAGAAAGTGGCCAGTGCAGCTTCGGTCGAAGTGGGGTTGGCGTTGTAGCTGTCATCTACCCAGAATATCCCCTCTCTTTCTACCAGACAGCCTCTCCCCGGTGGTAACTGGAAGCGGGTAATCCCGGACCCGGCTTGCTCCAGAGAGAGGCCCAGTGAAAGAACCACGGCCAAGGTGCCGAGAAAGTCGCGCAGCAAATGATCTCCCACAAAGGGGAGCCAGAATTGACCTTCCCCATACGGCGTAGCAACGGTTAACCATGTCCCTGCGCCTTCCTGCCGGATCTCCAGTGAGCGAAAATCAGCCGGTTCCCGTAAGCCAAACCACAGCGCGTGGGGTATCTCCTCCTTCCTAAAGCGAAGCAAAGCATTATCTGCGTTGAGGACAGCTAAACCCCCCGGAGCAAGGTTGCGGACCAGCTCCCATTTCTCCTCCAGGATGCGCTCCACCGAACCAAGGTACTCTAGGTGGGCTGGCCCGATCTCGGTGATTATTGCCGTCGTCGGCCTCAGGAGGCGGGCTAACAGTCGCACATCGCCCGGCTTCTGCAAGCCAATCTCTTGCACCAGGAAGCGGTGAGCCGGGGTCAAATAGGAGAGGGCTAAGGGGAGGCCGAGCTCCGTGTTCCAGTTTCCCTCGCTCTTGAGTACCGGGCCAGCGGATTCCAGTAGGAGGGCAATCATCTCTTTGGTTGTGGTCTTGCCAACCGTCCCGGTGATCGCCACCACTGGCCCCAAAAATCGCTCGCGCAGCGCGGCCGCCAGGCGAAGCAAAGCGCTCGGGCAGGAAGGAACGACGATCAGGGATAACCCTTCCGGTCTCACCGATGGTGTCGCCTCCACCAACGCTGCCACCGCTCCCCTTCGTCGGGCTTGCTCCAAATAGAGGTGGCCGTCGGTGCGCTCGCCGCGCAAAGCAGCAAAGAGATCCCCCTCCAGAACCAGACGAGAATCAAGAGCCAAGGCCCGAGGTTTCACACTCCCCGCACCTTGCGTCGTCCCACCAACGATGCTGGCGATCTCCACTAGGGTCAGCTCCATCGCGCCACCTCCTCCTCGTCGTCGAGGTGGACCAGTTCGCTGCCGAAACGCTGCACCGTCTCATGGCCACGGCCGGCGATCACTACCAGGTCGCCCGGTCGGCTGTCGGCTAAAGCTTGGGCGATGGCTTGGCGCCGGTCAAGGATCAGGAAATAATCGCGGCTGGGGGACTTCCCTGCTGAACGAAGGCCGGGCTCGGTGTCGGCCGTGATACGAGCCGGATCCTCACCGCGCGGGTCGTCAGTGGTGAGGTAGACACGGTCGGCACCTAGGGCTGCAATCTGTCCCATCAGGGGGCGCTTACCGCGATCCCCTGCTCCCACGCAGCCAAAAACCAACAGCACCCTCCTCCCCTGGGAGCGGGCAAAGGCTAAAACTTGGCTGAGGGCGATCGGGGTATGGGCGTAGTCGATCAATACCTTTACACCCCGCGCTGTGCGGCGCATATGATACCGTCCGGGAACCTCCCGCAGTCGGCCTATCCCATCGGCGGCCGCGACTGGATCCATCTCCAAGGCACGGATCAAGGCGAAGGCGCCTAAGGCGTTGGCCGCGTTGACCCGCCCAGGCAAGTTCACCGGCATCATCAGCGATCCGGTGGGGAGCTTTAACTCTACTAAGCTGCCGGTAGCAGACTCCTTTAGAATGTGGGCCGAGAGGTCAGCGTCTGGTTTTTCCAGCGAGAAGGTGCGGGCTAAGCTGGCGCAACCCTCCAGGAAAAACCCGCTCTTAGGGAAATCCAGGTTCAGCAGCACCGTCCCGCCCGCGGCTCCCACCGACTGCAAGAAGGAGAGCTTCACTTGAGCGTAAGCTACTTCACTGCCATGCAGCTCAAGATGGTCGCGATAAAGATTGGTCAACAGGGCGGCAGCGAAGCGAACTCCACCAATGCGCTGAAAGTGGATGGCGTGGGAGGAGACCTCCAACACCAGAATCGCAGTCCCTCCCGCCGCCAGTTGAGCTAGCCGTTTGTGCAGAGCGGGCGCCTCGGGAGTTGTGAAGAAAGGGTACTCTGGAGTAGGGTTGAGGGATCCGATCAATTCCGCGGCAAAACCGCAAGCCTGCAATCCCTCGCGTAAAAAGTATGTAGTGGTGGTCTTCCCGCTGGTTCCGGTGACGCCGATGCAACGAAGCTTCTTGGAGGGCTCGCCGTAAAGGAGGGAAGCGAGTGGGCCGGCCAGAGTGCGGCTGTCGGCAGTACGGAAGTAGGGCACTTCAGGCGGCAACTCAAGCTCCTGTTCCCCAGCAGCGGCAACAGCTCCGCGCTGCAGCGCCTCCGCCAGATAGGCGTGACCGTCGCTGTGCTCGCCCTTGAAACAGAGGAAGAGATCACCCGGGGCGACGCTGCGGGAGTCTGACGCGCAGCCGGTAATCTCGCGCCCTAGCTCGCCTCGCACGGACACCCAGGGGAAGAGGGGAAGCAGCTCTTGCGCTCTCATGGAGGGGGAAGGCGAAGGATGTCCACGATCTTGCCGGCGATCTCCATGAAGACCGGCACACATACTCGCACTGCGTAGGCGAGATCGACCTGCGGCTCGTTGATGTTGACCATGATGACAATGCGCGGACTGTCGGCAGGGAAAGCGCCGACAAAGGTGGTGTTGTTCAAGGTGGTTGCTTCTCCTTCACGGTAAACGACAGCAGTACCGGTCTTCCCCACCACACCGTAGGGCTTCAAGGAATCTGGGACCTTGGCCTCCACAACCCCCTTCAACGCCTCGCGCAGCTGGATGGCGGTCTTCTGCGATATCACCTGGCGCGTAGAAGCGCTCTCGCCGCTGTACACCACTTTGCCTTTGTCGTCGCGGATCTCCTTCACCAGGTGAGGCGGCACGTAGCGTCCGTCGTTGGCCACCGCCTGGAAAGCCCCAGCGATCTGCAACGGGGTGCAGTAGAATCCGTAGCCGAAGGAAGACGTGGCCAGCAGGACGTCGTACCAGTCCTCAATGGGGGGCAACTGGCCTTCAGCTTGAGGGACCTCCAGAGCGCAGGGACGGCCGATGCCAAAGAGGTTGGCGTAGCGGCGCAGGCGCTCTTCCCCCAGCAGTTGGCCAATCTGGATGAATCCAACATTGCAGGAGTTTTTAAAGAGATTGTAGAGGTCCTGCTCGCCGTGCGGCCCACCGAACTCGGGAGGGCAAGCAAAAGTCCAACCGCTCACCTCGATGGGGCCATCGTCACGGATCACCGTGGACGGTGTGATCACCCCCTCCTCCAGTGCAGCCGCCCCCACCACAAACTTGAAGACCGAGCCTGGCTCGTAGACGAACTGGGTGGCGTTGTTCTTGTATTGCGTGGGGGAAGCAGCGGTCCATTCATTGGGGTCAAAATCCGGGTAAGAGGCCATGGCCAGCACCTCCCCGTTGCGGGCATCGAGAACGATAGCACTGCCGGATGAAGCTTGTTTCTCCTGGGCGGCCCTATCCAGCGCATCCTCGGTGACGTTCTGCACTACACTGTCGATAGTCAAGACGATGTCATCTCCGTTCGTTGCGGGGGTGTGTTCGACCGGGTCAAGCGGCAACCGTTCACCGGTAGGGCCAAGCAAATATACTGCATTTCCACTCTTCCCGTGAAGTTGGTCCTCGTACGATAGTTCCAATCCTTCCAGGCCGAAGAGCTCCTCACGCTGGTCATTTCCGAAATCAGGGTGAACAAATCCCAGCAGTTGCGCAGCTAACGGCCCGAAAGGGTAGACCCGCTTCTGGGAGGAGAAGACGTCCACCCCGGGGATGTGTGCCTGCTGCACTTTCTCACCGATGGCCATATCTGTTTGACGCAGAAAGGGGAAGGGAACAAGCGACCCGCGGATTTTCTCGAGCAGGTCGGTGGCCAAAGTGGGGGTTCCACTAACTTCAGCCAAGAAGGTGGCCACCTCCTCCTGCCGCTCGAGGGGAATGGCGGCCGGGCGAATGTCGATGCGGCTGGCTTCCACCGACTGGGCCAGCACTTTGCCGTTGCGGTCCAAAATCTGACCGCGCTTTGGCAACAAGACTTCCACCCCCGAGGACTGTTGATACTCAACCCGGTCCCGCAATTCGGGCGCTTGCACTACCAGCAAAAAAGCACAGCGGCCGAACAGCACCACTATAATACCGCTGAGTATCACCCGCAACCAGGTGACACGGGCGTTGAGAGAAGCGTATTCTTTAGGGGTGGCCGCCATCGCCAGGGGATGCTGCTTGAGCGAACGAGGCACGGTCTTGTTCGTTCAAGTAAACGATACCGGCCTGGGGGACGATGTGCGCGTAGTCCATTTGCAGTTGCTGCTTGGCGAAGGTCTCCACTGCCAGCGGGGTAAGGCGTTGCTCCAGTCTGCTCTTCAGCTCAAGGACCTGGACTTCCAGCTCGGCTGCCTCCGCACGGGTGACTTCCTCGCGATGTTTGCTCTCAATAGTGGCGCCAGTCAAGTAAACTTGCGCCAGTAGAGTCATGACCAACAGCAAAGTCAGAAGGATGATGGCCAGGGAGAGCAGACTGCGCGGCCAACGCCGAACTACGACCGGAGTTGTGGCAAGGACTGGAGTGTTCGTAGCGACCGATAACGTGGAAACGTTCACAACGAGGCCGGCCTTTCCGCGGCTCGCAACTTGGCGCTGCGCGCGCGGGGGTTGGACCTCACCTCATCCTCCGACGGGCGCACAACTCGGTGGGTGAGGATGTGCATCGAACCATCCGCTTCCCTCTCACGCAAAGCCTGCTTCACTGGGCGGTCCTCCAGCGAGTGATAACTGAGGAAAACGCAGCGCCCCCCCGGCTTGAGCAGGGCAGGAAGTTGACTGAGCAACAGGGTCAGGTTCTCCTGCTCGCGGTTGGTAGCCAACCGCAAGGCTTGGAAGACCAGGGTAGCGGGGTGGAAAGTGCGACGATTGGCCAATCCCAACCCATCCAAAAGACGCAGCAAGTCGGTAGAAGTGCGGAAGGGGGCAACCCGCCGCTGAGCGACAATGGCTCCGGCCAGGCGACCGCTGCGAGGGACTTCACCGCGTTGAAAGAGAGCCTGCAACTCGTCAAGCCGCCATCTGTTGAGGATCTCGGCGGCGGTAAGCTGTCCGCTTTGGTTCATACGCATGTCCAGGGACACGTCCGGAGCGAAGGTGAAGCCGCGTTCCCGTTGGTCGAATTGCCAGGAAGAAACTCCCAGGTCAGCCAGTAAGCCATCCACCGCCCCCACCCCGAGACGCGCCAGGACCTCGCCAGCGCGGGCGAAGTTGGCAGCGATCAGGGTGACGCGCTCGCCGAAGGGGGCCAAGCGAACTCCGGCTTCCAATAAAGCTTGGTCGTCCAGATCCAACCCGATCAGCCGAGCAGTAACACCAGTTCGCACCAGCAGGGCCTCAGCGTGTCCCCCGCCACCGATGGTGCAATCCAGGTAAAGGCCGCCCTCCCGCGGGGCCAGGTATTCCAAACACTGGGCAATCATCACCGGTCGGTGAAAAGGGGACGGACAGCTCATAGGCGGATCCCCTCGAAGTTTTGGGCTAGGCTTTCATAAGAGGGCTTGATCTGCTCTAAGAGTTGTTGCCAGCGCTCCTTGGCCCAAATTTCCAGTTTATCGATCATCCCCACGATAAGGACATCCCGCTGGATCGCAGCGTGTTCCCGGTGCCGCGGGGGGATCAGGATGCGGCCTTGCCGGTCCATCTCGCAGACTTCCGCACCGTGCAACATCAGCCTCTGCAGGGAACGCGTCTCGGCGCGGAGATAAGAGAGCTTACCCAATTCCTCACTGACTTCAGCAAAGCGGTGAGGTGGATAAGCAACTAGGCATCCTTCAAAGCCTAATGTAAGGACCAGCGAGCCGCCCAGCACCTCGCGAAACTTAGCGGGGATGGCCACGCGGCCCTTCTCATCGACTATGTGCTCCGATTCTCCACTGACCATTCTGGTCTCTCCCGGTTATGATTTCCCCCACAATATACCACTTGTCCCCACTTTCCACCACATCATACCTAATTTCCGAAAAAAAAAGATAAGGCCCGCCAAAGCGGGCCTCTTTTTGCAAAGCTGTCGATTGTGTTCTGCTATTTGATCGTTACTTTTGCACCCGCAGCTTCCAAGGCCGCCTTGACCTTGGCTGCCTCTTCTTTGGAGACCTTCTCCTTGACCGCTTTGGGTACCGAATCGACCAAATCCTTGGCTTCCTTCAAGCCCAGGCCGGACTGCTCGCGGACGACCTTCAGCACCTGGATCTTCTGGCCGCCGAGCTCATCCAAGATCACATCAAATTCGGTCTGCTCTTCCACCGGCGCGGGGGCTGCGGCAGCGGGGGCTGCGGCGGCGGGGGCTGCGGCAGAGACGCCAAACTCTTCCTGCAAGGCCTTGGCCAAATCGGCCACTTCCAAGATGGTTTTCTGCTTGATCGCAGCGATGATCTCCTCGTTCGAGAGAATATCAGCCATATGATTACTCCTCTTTCTGCTTATGCGTTCGCGTCTTGCGGTGCGTCTTGCGGTTTTTCCGCAATCGCATATAGGGTATAGACCAGGCCGGCGGCCACGCCGCGCAGCGCCCAGACCAGGTTGAAGGCCGGCGCTTGGAGGCTTCCGATAATTTGAGCCAGCATCTCTTTCTTGCTCGGCAGCTGGGAAATGGCCAGGACTTGAGCCTGGTCGTAGAACGTATGATCCATCAGGCCGCCTTTGGCCTTCAGGTGCGGCTTGTCCTTGGCGAATTCCATGATTACCTTCAGCGAAACCACAGGGTCTTCATGGGCGATGACCACGCCGGTGGGGCCCACCAAGACTGGGGCCTCGCCCAGCTCGGCATCCGAAAGTGCGATGCGCAGGAGGGTGTTCTTGGCGACTTTCAACTCGGCCTGCTTCTCTTTTAACTTGCGGCGCAGCGCGGAGATCTCCGCCACGGTCAAACCCTGGTAGTCTACAAAATAGACTGCCGTCGAGTTTTGGAACCGTTCGGTGACATCGCGCACGATCTCGACCTTCTCAGGTTTTGGCATTTCATCACCTCTTCTTACAAAAATGGACTCCTACCAAGGAGTCCGAACAAATCGAACGAACCTCGGTAGGTATTACACCCCAAAGGGCACCCTACTGTCTACGGCCTCTCATTTATGCTGGGCGGATTTCAAACCCGCCCCTACGAAGCCAGGCACCGGCCCGGCCTCCCTTCAGGCGTTGCGCTTACCGGCGGCTGCGGTGGCTTTCTGTTGGTCGATGTCGATCCCCGGGCTCATCGTCGAACTGAGGGAGATCCCCTTGATATACTGCCCCTTGGCGGTGGAAGGCTTGACCTTCACCAAGGTGTCGAGGAAAGCGTAGAGGTTGGTCAACAGATCGGCCTCGGTGAAGTTCATCTTACCCAACGGTACGTGTACAACGGCTTGCTTGTCGGCGCGGAACTCGATCTTACCGGCCTTGACCTCGCGGATAGCTCGTTCCAGCTCCATCGTTACTGTGCCGGCTTTGGGGTTGGGCATCTTCCCGCGCAGGATTTTGCCCAACTTACCTACCACGCTCATCATGTCGGGGGTGGCGATGGCTACATCGAAGTCTGACCAGCCGTCCAAAACCTGCTTGGCGTACTCCTCGCCGCCCACATAATCAGCGCCAGCCCGGGTGGCTTCCTCAACCTTCTCGCCCTTGGCGAAAACCAACACCTTCACCGTCTTGCCGGTTCCGGCCGGTAGGACGCAGACCGAGCGCACTGACTGGTCGGACTTCTTGGGGTCGATGCCCAGTTGGACGGCTAGCTCGACGGTCTCATTGAACTTGGGCGCGGGCATCTGCTTCAACAGGCTGACCGCTTCCTCGGGAACGTAGAAACGGCCAGGTTCGATCATCTTGGCGGCTTGCAGGTAGCGTTTTCCGTGTCGCATTTACTCCACCTCGATTCCCATGCTGCGGGCCGTCCCCTCGACCATTCGCACCGCCTCGTCCATGCTGATGGTGTTCAGGTCGGGCAGCTTGATCTGGGCGATCTCGCGCACCTGTGCCTTACTGATCTTGCCCACTTTCTTTTTGTTCGGCTCACCCGAGCCGAGTTCCAGGTTGGTGTACTTCTTCAACAAGGCGGAGACCGGTGGGGTCTTGGTGACGAAAGTGAAGGAGCGATCCTGATAGACGGTGATCTCCACCGGGGTCACCATCCCTCCGGCGCTGGCGGTCCGCTCGTTGAACTCCTTACAGAATTGCATAATGTTGATCCCCCGCTGCCCAAGGGCGGGCCCTACGGGTGGTGCCGGTGTCGCTTTGCCGGCGGGGATCTGCAGTTTTACGACCGCGACGACTTTCTTTGCCAAGCGTATTCCTCCTTAGGTTTTCTCCACTTGGAGAAAATCAAGTTCAACCGGAATGTCTCTCCCGCCGAACATCGACAGACGCACTTTTACTGTCTGCCGCTCGGGGTTGACTTGTTCCACTTTGCCGATGAATCCCTCGAAGGGACCTTCGATCACCTTCACGTTTTGTCCGATCTCGACCTTGATCTGGGTCTTGGCCTCGTCTTCACCAATACGACGCAATACCTGTTGTGCCTCACTATCGGTCAAAGGTACCGGCTTACCGCCGGAGCCGACGAATCCGATCACCCCCGGGGTGCCTCGCACGACATGCCAGGACTCGTCGTCCACGATCATATCGACCAGCACGTAGCCCGGGAAAACGCGCTCTGCAATAGTTTCCCGCTTACCGTCCTTCAAGCGGAGGCGGTAGTCCACCGGGACCACGATGCGGAAGATTTTATCTTCCATTCCCATACTGGCGATACGCCGCTCCAGGTTTGTTTTAACCTTGTTCTCATACCCGGAGTAGGTATTGACAACGTACCAGTGCTTGGCCGAGCTTTCCCTGCTGTCGGTGCCCATTTGGACGATATGCTTACCTGGTGACGATGGCTTGCATCATGTAAGCGAAAAGATAATCCCACAGACCGATGTAGACCGCGAAGACGATCACGAAAACGATCACCGTCGCGGTGGAGTTGATGATCGCCTTGCGAGTCGGCCAAGAGACGCGCTTCAACTCGTTCCTGACGTTGATGGCATACGTCGCCAGACGATGACCGATGCTTTTCTTCTCCTTGCGCGGTCCCGCTTTCGGTACCGGCTTGCCGGTTAGTCTCGCTTCTTTATTGTTTCGCTCTTTGTTCATCTAGAAAGTTTGGCAGGCCCGGAGGGATTCGAACCCCCAACATCCTGTTTTGGAGACAGGCGCTCTACCGTTAGAGCTACGGGCCTGTGCCATTCCTGCCTTTCTACCGTGTTTCCTTGTGGGTGGTATGTTTTCGGCAACCAGGGCAGTACTTCTTCAGCTCGATACGCCCTGTGTCATTCTGCTTGTTCTTCGAGCTGGTATAGTTGCGCCGCTTGCAGTTCGTACACTCCATATTAATGATGATTCGCATCTCAATCTCTCAATCTAGCAGAGAACCTGGCCTGTGCCAAGTTACTCGATGATCTTGGTGACCACGCCGGCGCCGATCGTTCGGCCGCCTTCGCGGATGGCAAAGCGCTGGCTCTCTTCCATGGCCATGGGGTAGATCAGCTCCACCTCCATGTTGACGTTATCGCCGGGCA
>JAPLHW010000065.1 GCA_026389425.1 Coprothermobacterota bacterium | reverse complement strand
CGATGACGACCATATAATGCCCTACAGTCCAGGTGTCTTCCCACGTACCGTTCGTAGCCTTGACACGCTGCGAGCGAGTAATGACCGGATAGCCTTTTCGGAGAAACGATTCAATGTCACTTAACGTAACATTCTCTTTCCATTCAGCATCGAACCCCATCTGTTGTGCAACCTTTACTATGTCCCAGGAGTAGGTGCCGTGGGTGGATGACGTGTTTAGCATCGTCCGCAGGTCTGTTTCAAACGAATCTATGCCGTAATAACTCAGGACGGCCTGGAACGATGATGCGCCACAGGAAGAATACTCAGCCTGCCGGACGTCCGGGACGCCTGTGAGCATGATCGACGTTGTTTCGGTCTGTACAGCAGAGTAAGAAGGGGCAGTGTAAGCACAGCCTGCGGTAAGAAGTAGGCTGGCTATGATGAGAAGCGAGAGAAAATTAGATAAAGCCGATTTCATGAAAGACATCTTCTGGTCTCCTTACAACTATAATTTGCTTTTTTAACTAACACTAAATGAAGCAAAAAGGAACCATTAATGTCAAGGAGATGTTTTATTCCCATAGGGCTGAAAAATGAAATTGTCTGTGTACTAAAAGTGGTTTTTTCTCAAACTCGTATATTAGACCGACTCTCTCCATCCTTCCTTGAGGACAAGGTGGAATAGAGGGGACAGGATTAAAGGGGACAGATTTAGGTTCCTTTTCATTTCAAGTGGGTAACCAGCCAGCTTGCGGCAGCACAATAGCCCGCGGCAGCGTGCCCTGCTACAATCTGACGGAACCTAAATATCCCTTGGAGGTCTCGCTCATGTCTGAGCCGTTTCCCAAAACCCGGGACGAGTTTCTTGTTTGGTCCTGGCCCCAGATCGAACCCTATTACCAGGCGCTGGAAAGCCGCGTTCTTGGCTCTACCGATCTTGCGGAGTGGTTGGCCGATTGGTCTCACTTGACGGAACACGTCACCGCCTACCAGTCACGGCTGTACGTGGATACTACCTTGAACACAGCCGACGAAGAGGCGAAGAACCGCTTCCATCGCTACCTGGACGAAATCTTCCCGGCCGTCCAGGCAGCCGAGCAGAAGTTGAAGGAGAAGTTGTTGGCCTCCGGCCTCGAGCCGGATGGATGGGCCATCCCGCTGCGCAACATGCGCACCGAGGCTGCCCTCTTCCGCGCTGAGAACCTGCCCCTCTTTTCCGAGGAAGAAAAGACCTCCCACCAATACGCGCAAGTGATGAGCGCCCAGACGGTGGAGTGGGAGGGCAAGGAACTGACCATTTCTCAGATGCGGACCATCTACCAGGATCCGGATCGTGCAACGCGTGAGAAGGCCTGGCGATTGGCAGCGGAGCGCCAGTTGGCCGATCGAGAGAGGATCAACGAGCTGTGGGGGAAACTGTTGGGCATTCGCCTGCAGTTGGCGCGGAACGCAGGCTATGGAGACGACTACCGCTCCTTCCGCTGGCAGCAGTTCCTTCGTTTCGACTACACCCCAGCCAACTGCAAGGAATTTCACCATGCTATCCTGGAGGAAGTGGTCCCGGTTGCCACGCGCATTTACCAGCGACGCTGCCGGCGCCTGGGATTGGATACGCTGCGTCCTTGGGATCTGGCTGTGGATGTCTTCGGCCAGCCTGCCCTGCGGCCTTTTTCCGACATCAGCGATCTGAAGACGAAAGCTTCCGCCATCTTTCACCGCGTCGATCCGCAATTGGGGGAGTACTTCGATACCATGCAAGCTGAAGAGCTCTTAGACCTCGACAACCGCAAGAACAAAGCGCCGGGCGCTTATTGCATCGATTTCCCATCCATCCACCGTCCCTTCATCTTCGCCAACTCGGTGGGGATTCACGATGACGTGCAGACCTTGCTGCACGAGAGCGGCCATGCTTTCCATGTCTTCCAGAGCAGCCGGTTGCCATATTACGTCCAGCGCAATGTGACGATGGAGTTTGCCGAGGTGGCTTCGATGGCCATGGAACTGCTAGCCGCCCCTTACCTCACCGCAGACCTGGGCGGCTTCTACAGTCCGGCCGAGGCCGCTCGCGCTCGCCTCGAACACCTGGAGAGCTTGATCCTCTTCTGGCCTTACATGGCTGTGGTGGATAGTTTCCAGCAGTGGGTCTACGAGAATCCCGAGCTGGCCAAAGATCCTCACCACTGCGATGATCACTGGAGCGAGCAATGGCGGCTTTTCATGCCTGGCGTGGACTGGGGCGGCATGGAGGAGGCCATGACAACCGGTTGGCATCGCAAGCTGCACATCCATGAGATGCCCTTTTATTATGTAGAGTATGGCTTGGCCCAGCTAGGATCGGTTCAGATCTGGAGGAACGCCTTGCGCGACCAGGCCGGTGCAGTCGCTGACTATCGCCAGGCTCTTTCTTTGGGAGGATCTGTGGCCTTGCCCGTTCTCTTTCAAACCGCTGGAGCCCGTTTTGCCTTCGACGCGGACACCATGAGAGAGGCAGTGCAGTTGCTGGAATCCACCATCCTCTCCCTCGAGGTGCAAGTCAGCTAGAACTCGCATCCACCGAAAAGAAGAGGGCCGCCGATGATGTCCCCGGCGGCCCTCTCAATTCTCTAGGAGAGCTGGAAGATTTGGAAGAGACGAAGACCCAGGCTGAAATCTCCCTCTACCCGCAACTTATCTTGCAAAAAGGCCTCACTGCCGGAGATCTGCTTGCGCACGACGGCCAGCCAGACCTCACTTGGGGAGGATACGGTGATCCGTGGAGTTGGGACTTCTCCCTCGTGGAAGGTGCAGATTCCCTCGTCGATGCGTAGAAAATAAGTGCCGGGCTCATCCCCGGTGAAACGAAACTGGATCTCCGCTTTCAGTTTTCCAGCGAGGACCGGGGAGAATTGGCCCGGCAAGGAAGCGATTGACTCGCGGCAGGTCATGGCTTGGTACTCCATCGTCATTTGTTCTCCTTTAGTGAGTTTAACTTCAATGGTGTATTATGTTTGCTTCTCCCCATCGTACCCATGTAAATGGCCCAAATGGTCAAGGCTGCCCCCAGCCCCTCCACGATGGTGGTCGGCCTTTGGAAGAAGAGGATGTCCCAGAGGAAGGCCAAAGCAGGTTGCAGCAACAACAGGAGGCCGGCCCGGGAAGCGTCGAGGTAGGGCAACCCACGTGAGATCAACCACCAACCGAGCACCTGGCTCCCGGTGGCATATGCCAGCAATAACCCTCCGGAGCGTAGGTCAGGGATGGCCAGGCTTTGCCCCTGCAACAAGCTTCCACCACCCAGAATGGGGATGGTGATCCAACAGATGATGGTCAGGTTTGCCAGCGGGCTGAGCGCCCCGGCACGGGCTTGGGGCCGCCCCATCAAAAGCAGGTAGGTTGCGTAACAGAAGGCGCCGCCCAAACTGAGCCAGATACCGATCTTGAATTGTGCGGAGAGTCCTTGCCAATCACCTCCCACGATCAGGAAAATCCCCACCACTGCTAGGGGCAATGAGAGCAGGTAGAGCCAGCCAGGACGCTCTCGGTAAACGAGGATCCCAAAAGCAGCCAGGAAAAAGACCTGGCAGTTCCCTAAGAGAGTGGAGAGGCCGGGCCCTACATAAAGGATGCTCTGGTGGAAGAAAGATAAGTCTAGAGCGAAGAAAATACCCGCCACAAGAGCCAACCCGAGGGTTCCCCAGCCTGCCGAAACCCGCTCGCGGCGGATCAGGAGAATAGCCAAGAGGATAATCCCACCGAAGAACATACGATAAAACGCTGCCGTCGCGGGTCCAACTTGGACGAGCTTGACGAATACCGGCGAGAAGCTAATCAATGTAGCCCCCAAGGTGAGCTGGAGCATGGCTCTGCGGCGCCTGCGGGTCTCTGTGTCTGTATGCATCTGGCCTTTTCTACCATGAGCAGGAGTGCTTGACCAGTTTGTTCTAGAAGACATGCTGCCGCAGACTCTTTCAGTCCAAAGTCCTAAGTCTCTAGTCCAAAGCCTGCCCTCGAGCGAAGCGAAGGGTCTTCTTGACCCAGGACTATGGAACTTGGACCATGAACCGCATCTCAGATATGCTGCTGCAGGCAGTCTGGATGGATCCACCCACGGTGGACGCCCCTTGTGTCTTTCGCTATGCTGGGCGTAGAAGACATGCTGCCGCAGGCTGTCTAGATAAGGAGAATTCCCATGACAGAATTGATGTACCAACTGGATAGCGCATGCCGATATTTCACCGCTCATGTTTTGGCAGGGGATCTCACAGCTCACGCCGTTGCCCTGGACCGTACCGCCTTTTACCCGGGGGGCGGGGGTCAGCCTGCTGATCGAGGCCGGCTGCGATGGAGCGACGGGGAAGCGATTCTGGGCTCATCCCAAAAGCGCGGCGAGGATCTTTGGCATTGCCTGGAAGGGCAGCTCCCGCAAGTAGGGGCGGAAGTGGAGGGGATTCTGGATTGGCCAAGACGTTATTCCTTGATGAGGACTCATAGCGCTTTACACATCTTGTGCGGGGTGGTCTGGAGGGATTACGGCGCTCAAGTCACCGGGGGTAGTATGGAACCCCTGGAAGGGCGGATGGATTTCGAGTTCGAGACCATGCGGCAAGAGTTGGTTGCCGAGATCGAGAAGCGGATCAACACCGAGGTAGCGGCAGAACGAGCATTGCGGATCCAAATTCTCCCGCGCGATGAGGCTTTCCAGATCCCAGACCTGATCCGCACCAAGATCAATCTCCTACCGGAAGGGATCCCATTCGTGCGGACAGTGGAGATCGTTGGATTGGACCTTCAAGCGGACGGGGGAACCCATGTAGCCAATACCCGGGAGGTTGGGCCGATCCGTGTGGTGGAGTACAAGAGCAAGGGAAAAATCAACAAGCGCATCTACATCCGCTTAGAAGCGAATCCAGTGGAGGCGGTGGAGTAGGGGGGATGGGAAAGCGCTCTTGGACGATTCGCCCAGCCCGTAAAGAGGATATCTCGCGCATCGAGGCCATCTCCGGCCGGATCTGGGAAGGAGACGACTATGTGCCTGACGTGATCGGAGAGTGGTTGGAAGAGGAGCCAGGTGAGGTACTCGTAGTGGAGGGCGACGGTTTGGTGGTGGCGTTCGCCCATCTTTACCGTCTTTTCCCAGACCTGGTTTGGCTAGAGGGATTTCGCACCGATCCAGCCTGGCAAGGCCAGGGCGCTGGCCGCACCTTGGCTGAGCATACCATAGAGAAAGCGCGGTCTAGCGGGATCAGGACAGCGGCGTTCTCTACCTACATCGAGAACTACGCTTCCCTTCACATCCTCGGCGGACTTGGTTTCGCCAAGGTGGCGGAATGGGTGGTCTTGGGAAGGAAGCTGAAGGAAGCCACCGCGTTCCCTTCCTTGGGATCTCCGGGGAGAGCGGAGATCATCTCCCCAGAGGTAATCATCCCTCGTCTCGATGAAGTAGAGGATTTCCTGCGCTGTTCTCCTGCTTTCGCCGGGAGTGCAGGCTGGTTGGCGGAAGGGTGGCGTTTCTTCCCCTTTTTCCGCGATTCGCAGCGAGCCTTGTCTCACTATCATTGGCGGTTAGCCACGCGTCAAGACGAGCGACTCAGCGCTTTGCTCCTGGCTGGCCGGGGGCATGATGGAATCAGCATCGACTTCCTGGAAGGTGGGTCGGAGGCGATGCGCCAGCTGCTCGGTACGTTCCTATCGATGCTGCCAGAAGGTGGAGAGGTGGGTGCCATGATCTCTGCCGGCGGAGATCCCTCTCAGGTTTTAGGTTTCCTCGCGGAAGCTGGCTTCGAAACGTGGAACGGAGGGAAGCCGGATGTCTTCCTCTACACGTTATCGCTCGAAGCCTAAGCTGATCGTTCCACGCCAATTACCTTCTCTTTTCCCTATAGCAGCGCCGATCTCGCCAGGATCGCAGAGAAAAAGAGCAGCGGTCGGACCAGGCGTAGGAATGAATGGAGAATCATTGTACAATGTCTCGAAGTGAATCATCTCGGAAGGAGACCCGTACGGTGGATGAACGGGAAAAAGCATTAGAAGTCACCCTGGCTCAGATTGAAAAGCGATTCGGGAAAGGGTCCATCATGCGACTGGGAGAGGCATCACATATGAGTGTCGATACCATCTCCACCGGCGCCTTGACCCTGGATATGGCCCTTGGCGTGGGAGGGGTTCCACGTGGACGAATCATCGAGATCTTTGGACAAGAGGGCTCCGGAAAGAGCACCTTGGTGTTACAAATTATCGCGGAAGCCCAACGTTTAGGCGGCAAGGCCGCCTTTATCGATGTGGAACACGCTCTCGACCCCAGTTATGCCAAGAATCTCGGTGTTGACATTGATGAGCTCTACATCTCCCAACCGGACTACGGTGAGCAAGCCTTGGACATCATGGAGATGCTGGTTCGCTCCGGTGCGATCGATGTCTTGGCGCTCGACTCGGTGGCTGCTTTGGTGCCAAAAATCGAGTTGGAGGGGGAGATGGGGGAGGCCTATGTCGGCCTTCAAGCCCGCCTGATGTCCCAAGCCCTCCGCAAGCTGAACGGGGCAATCTCACGCTCCAACACCTGCGCTATTTTTACCAACCAGATCCGGGAGAAGATCGGCGTCATGTTCGGCAATCCGGAGACCACCCCTGGGGGTCGAGCTCTCAAGTTCTACGCCTCAGTTCGTTTGGAGATGCGCCGTGGGGAAATAATCAAGGTAGGTAACGAGCCGATCGGAGCCCGCCTGAAAGTGCGCGTCAACAAAAACAAGATGGCCCCTCCCTTCCGTTTGGCGGAGTTCGACCTGATCTTCGGCAAAGGGATCTCCAAGGTTGGCTGCATCCTGGACATGGCTCTCTCCACCGGCTTGATGCAAAAAAGCGGGGCCTGGTTTAGTTATAACGACATACGCCTTGGCCAGGGACGGGAGAATGTCAAGAGTTACCTAGAGGACCATCCCGAACTGATACGTGAGTTGGATGAGAAGATCCGTTTGCAAGCCGGGTCGATGAAACTGCCCATGACCCTGGGTGAAGAATCGGCGGGGAGCCTGGATTGACAGAGCGAGGGGCTGTAGTCACCCTTCGGAAAACATCGGCAAAGGATCCGCCGTGAGCGAGAACGAGGAGGCGGCGTTGGCCTGGGAGGCGGCATTGGGTTTTTTACGAGCCCGACCGCGTAGCTGCGGCGAGATGAAGGACTATCTCCGCCGAAAAGGCTTTGGCCAGACTGCCAGCGAGGCGACCCTCCAGCGACTTGAGGATTCAGGGTATCTCGATGATACCCGCTTTGTGGAAGCTTGGCTTCACCACCGCAGTCACGCGCAGCCGAGGGGCAGCCTGTGGGTTCGGCGGGAGCTGCGAGAGAAGAAGGTCCCGGTGGACTTGGTTGAGGAGCTGGCCGCTCCATACCTGGCTGCTCATGAAGAGGAGACCGCCTGGGATCTGGCTCAAAAGAGATGGCTAAAGTTGGTTTCTTCCCCGCGGGGGAAGGAACGGCTGGCTCGCTATCTCTTCGGCAGGGGGTTCTCTCCCTCCACGATCCACCGAGTTCTGGAACGCCTGGAAACCTAGCTCGCTTCGCTCACCCGCGGAAATTGAAATAGAAGGGATGAGTGAACGAAGATGATTTATCTATACATCGCTGTTGCCTTGGTTGTAGGGTTGGTAATCGGTTACCTGGTTCCCACGACCATCGCCAGACGGCAGCTGAGTCAGATCAAAGCTACTACAAGCCAGCTTTTAGAGGAAGGCCAGAAAGCAGCCGAGGCGAAAAGGAAGGAAGCGCTGCTGGAGGCCAAGGAGGAGATGCATCGCCTGCGCTCGGAGGCCGATAAAGAGGTCCGTGAGCGTCGCAGCGAGGTTCAGCGGCTGGAGAAGCGGGTCCAACAAAAAGAAGAGACGGTCGACCGGCGTCTGGAGGGATTGGACAAACGCGAAAAAGGTTTGACCGGCAAGGAACAGGAACTGGTTAAGATCCGCGAGCAGCTACAGCAGCAGATTAGCGAGGAATTGATTGAACTGGAGCGGATCTCCGCCATAACCGCGGAAGAGGCCAAGGAGATTCTTCTCAAACGAGTCGAGGAGGAGTACAGCCACTTCCTGGCCAAACGAATGAAGGAGATGGATGATGAAAGCCGCGAGGAATCCCAGCGGCGCTCGCGAGACATCATCATCTCGGCCATCCAGCGTACGGCCGTGGACCACGCCACCGAGGCCACCATCAGCGTCGTTCCCATCCCCGGCGATGACCTGAAGGGCCGCATCATCGGCCGCGAGGGCCGCAACATCCGCGCTTTCGAGACAATCACTGGAGTGGACTTGGTGATCGATGACACCCCGGAAGCGGTGACTCTCTCCGCTTTCGACCCGGTACGCCGGGAGGTGGCTCGTATCGCTTTGGAGAAACTGATCGTCGATGGCCGCATTCATCCCGCCCGCATTGAGGAGATGGTGGAGAAAGCCAAAAAGGAGGTGGAGGAGCGCATCAAGGAGGAGGGTGAGCGAGCCGTTTTAGAAGCCAGCGTACGAGGGATGCACCCAGACCTGGTGAAGACCCTGGGGCGACTCTTTTACCGCACCAGCTACGGCCAGAACGTCTTACAGCACTCCCTTGAGGTGGCTCACCTGACCTCCCTCATCGCTGCTGAGCTGAAGGTGGATCCCAATATTGCCCGTCGTGCCGGCCTTCTGCATGACATTGGCAAGGCTGTCAGCCACGAAGTGCAGGGCCCCCACGCGCTGGTCGGCGCCGACCTGGCTCGCAAATACAACGAGAACAACGAAATTCTTCACGCTATCGCCGCTCACCACAACGATATTGAGCAGAAATCGGTCTTCCCGGTCCTGGTACAGCTGGCTGACGCTATCTCAGCCTCGCGACCGGGGGCTCGGCGGGAGAACTTGGAGACTTACATCAAACGCCTCACCATGTTGGAGTCGGTGGCCGACTCCTTCCCTGGGGTGGAAAAAGCCTACGCTATCCAGGCCGGGCGAGAGATCCGCATTATGGTCAAGCCGGAGCAGGTTGACGATGCCGAAGCAGTGAAGCTGGCCCACGACATCAGCCAGCGAGTGGAGAAAGAGATGGTCTACCCCGGCCAGATTAAGATTACCGTGATCCGGGAGATTCGCGCCACCGATTACGCCCGATGATCCACCTACTCGTGATCGGCGATGTCATCGGCAAGCCTGGGCGTCAGGTAGTGCGCGAGATGTTGCCCAAGCTGCGCTCGGAGTTTCAAGCTGACCTGGTCATCGCCAACGCCGAGAATGCCGCCGGAGGGAACGGCTTGACGGCATCCGGGGCAGCCGAGCTCTACAACGCCGGGGTGAGCGTATTGACCAGCGGCAACCACATCTGGAAGCAACGCGAGATCCTCGACTACATGCCTTACGAGCCGCGCCTCTTACGACCGGCCAATTACCCACCGGGAGCCCCCGGTTTTGGCGCTTACCTTTGGGAGAAGGACGAGAAGCGGGTGGCAGTGCTGAACCTGCTCGGCCGGGTCTTCATGGAACCGGTGGATTGTCCCTTTCGTCGGGCTGACGAGGAGATCGAGATCTTGCGCGAGTTGACTCCCTGCATCGTGGTCGATTTTCATGCTGAGGCCACCAGCGAGAAGGTTGCCATGGGTTGGCATTTGGACGGCAAAGTCTCGGCCGTTTGCGGAACCCATACCCATGTCCAGACAGCCGACGAGCGGATCCTCCCGAAAGGCACTGCTTACATCACCGATATCGGCATGAGCGGCCCCTTCGATTCGGTGATCGGTGTCACTAAGGGAGCCATCCTCTCCCGCTTCCTCACCGCTCTTCCGGTGAAATTTGATGTGGCCACCCACGATGTGCGCATGACAGGTGTAAAGATTACCCTCGATGAGCTGACGGGAAAGGCCTTGACAATTGAACGTTTTCAACTTCTTTTGCTAAAATGAGAGTGCATTGCTCGCTCTAGAGGAGGAGGCATTACGCACATGGCAACGATGAAAGTGGCAGCCATATCCAACCCGCGAGCCGTTGCGGGGGCCGTTGCGAACTCGGTTCGGGAAAATACCCATGCCGAGCTCCAAGCAATCGGTCCTAAGGCGGTGAATCAAGCCATTAAGGCAATCGCCATCGCACGGGGCTACGTCGCATCCAACGGGATCGACCTGGTTTGCATCCCGATCTTCGTCGAGGTGGAGATCGAGGGCTCTCCCAGGTCCGCAATCAAATTCACGATCGAACCAAGGTGAGAACAACATGCTAAAAGTATCCGCGAACTCCAACCCCCACTCCGTTGCAGGCGCTATCGCCGGATCCGTACGGGAGACTGGGCGAGCAGAGGTTCAAGCCATCGGGGCAGGCGCTGTGAATCAGGCCGTTAAGGCCACGGCTATCGCCCGCACCTTTTTAGAGAACGACAAGATCGACCTGGTCTGCGTTCCCGGTTTTACCCAGGTCGAAGTTGAGGGAAATCAGAAAACTGCGATGAAGCTGATCCTGGAGCCTCGGAAAAGCGCCTGAACAGTCACGACAGCGAGCGATGCGAAGGGGAGGTCATGAGCCCTCCCCTTCTCCTTTCGGAGGGATCATGCGTTATTACCTGAAGACTTACGGCTGCCAGATGAACAGCCACGATTCCGAGTATCTAGCCGGCGTCTTGGAGGCATTCGGATGGTTGCCAAGCCCCGAGGAAGAAGCAGACTTGGTCCTGCTGAATACCTGTTCGGTACGGGATAACGCCGAACAAAAAGTTCGTTCCCTCCTCGGCAAGCTACGCCGGCGAAAACTGAGCCAACCTACCTTGGCTGTCGCCGTCTTGGGTTGTATGGCCGAGCGAACTCGCCATCAATTGGAAAAACAGCCTGAGCTTGATTTCTTGCTTGGGCCACGCCAGCTACAAGAGTTCCCCGACCAGCTGCGACGTCTGCACCTGGAGCGGGGGTGGCCGCTGCCGGCTGGTGAGCCCGTCGCGATCCCCTATCGACGCACCCAGGGAGTTACCGCCTCAGTGAACATCACCCTGGGATGCAACAGTTTCTGCTCGTATTGTGTGGTCCCCTTGGTGCGCGGCAGGGAAGTCAGCCGTCCACCCGAGGAGGTCAGCCGGGAAGTGACGGAGGTTGTCTCCTGTGGCTTTCCTGAAGTATTTCTCCTGGGCCAGAATGTCAACAGCTACGGGAGGGAGTGGAGCGGTTGGGATTTGGGTCGTTTACTGCAACTCCTTCACCCGATGCCGGGCTTGGTGAGGATTCGCACCATGACTTCGCACCCCCGCGACTTCTCCCTCTCTCTAGTGGAACGGATCGCTGATTTACCCAAAGTATGCGAGCATTTTCATCTACCCTTACAGTCCGGCTCGGACCGTCTCTTGCAAGCGATGAATCGCGGATACACGCGAACCCAGTATCTCTCGCTGGTGCAAGCTATCCGCACGAGATTCCCACGCGCCTCGATCACCACCGACCTGATCGTGGGCTACCCCTTGGAAGAAGAGACCGATTTCCTCGACACCCTGCAATTGATGGAGGAGATCCGTTTCGACAATGCCCATATCTTGACCTACTCTCCGCGGCCGGGGACGGCCGCCTACCCACTGGGTGATCCGATTCCCAAGGACGAGAAGGGAAGGCGTTTGTCGCTGCTGATGGAAGCGCACCAAATTCATGCCATGGAGCGAAACCGAGCGCTGGTGGGAGAGACGGTGGAGGTGCTGGTGGAGAGGCGTGATCCCCGCAGTGGGAAGATGTACGGGCGCACGGGCAGCGGCAAGGACGTCTTCTTTCCCGGCGAGGAGGCTTGGATTGGAAGCTTACGCACAGTGAGGGTGGAAACCGCGGCTGCTTGGTCGCTGTTAGGGGTCGCTCAAGCCAACGAGGAGCGAAGCACCTCGTGAAGGCATCCACCGATCGACCCTTGGTCGTGGTAGGTCCCACCGGAGCAGGGAAGACAGCCTTGGCTTTGGCCCTGGCCGAGCGCTTAGGCGCGGAGGTGGTATCCGCTGACTCCCGGCAGGTCTACCGCTTGATGGATATCGGGACGGCCAAACCGACCGCTGCCGAACAACAGCGAGCGCATCACCATCTACTCGATCTAGCTTGGCCGGACGAGACCTTCACCGTGGCGGATTTCCAGCGCCTGGGATGGGAGGTGATGACCCGACTGGAGAGGGAAGGAATTCCCTTCCTCATCGCCGGTGGCTCTCCCTTTTACCTCTACGCTCTTCTGGGCAATTTCTTCCTGCCGACTGCTGGGGCAGATCCCGCCCTGCGCCAACGATTGGATCGGGAGGCCGACGAGGGCGGATTGGAGGCCCTTCATGCCCGATTAGCTTCGGTGGACTCCATCTCCGCCGGACGCATTCATCCCCACGATCGCCGGCGCATCATCCGAGCTTTGGAAGTGTGGGAACTGACCGGGTTTCCCCGATCTCATTTTCAAGTAACGGGCTACGAGGGAGACCGTTTCCGCTTGGTGGGCATGCAAGTTGATCGAGAGGTTCTTCACCGGCGCCTGGTGCAGCGAACCCAGGGGATGCTTCGCGCAGGCCTGGTGGAAGAGGTGGAAGGCCTCCTTCGACGAGGGTACGGTGCCAACCTGATTCCCCTTCAGTCTATCGGTTATGCCCAGGTGGTCAGACTTCTGCAAGGCTCGCTCACCTCCCAGGAGGCCGAGGCTGAGATCGTCCTGCGCAGCCTCCAGTTCGCCCGCCGGCAGATGACCTGGTTCAAGCGTGATCCCCGTATCACCTGGTTGCAGGTGGGGGAGGACTTTCAGCCGGAAGACCTG
>JAPLHW010000011.1 GCA_026389425.1 Coprothermobacterota bacterium | reverse complement strand
GTCCTCGAGAAATGTGGCTTCAAAATCTACAGTGAAGAAAATGGTGAGCTTCTGCTACAACTGGAAGACAGTGAAGCGGGATCGCAGTCATTAAACGATGCTGCCTAACATGCCTCCCAGGTGTCATCGCTTCGCGCAATTTTCGAGAACGTCGATGGATCCAGAGTGATCCGTTGCAGAACATTCCTGGCAAGGGAAGGGACTTGAAAGAAGGTGCAAGGAATGATCACAAAGATGGGGGAGTTTGTTTTAAAATGAATCTCACCAGACATCTGGTAAAAATGAAGGAAGGAGACCATTCATGATTGCAGAGGAATCCCAGCCTAGAGAGGGATTGAAAGTAGCCAGCATCACAGCGGATGCGCTCACAGAAGCATTAAGGGTGTTGCTCGAGGAGGTTTATGTAGGCCCACCGGATCCCAAAGCCACCTGGGTCACCACGAACGCGCTGAACTCGGGTGTCATTCGCACGTTGGAATCGATACCTTTCAACCTCGCTTCCCAGCCGCCAGGCCCTGGGATGAACACCATCGCCGCACACGCTGCGCACCTGCTCTTTTCATTACGGCTCGCCTGGCGGTCGATGAAGGGGGAAGACGCCTATGCCAATGTTAACTGGAGCGAGAGTTGGCGCATACCTGCCGTGGACGAGGAATCATGGCAGGAGTTCAAGAACAGCCTCCGCTGCGTTCACGCCGACCTGCTTGCTGCACTACGCGGGAACTTGCCCTGGGATGACGGAGATTTCTTGAAAGGCGTGATCTCCCTTGTGGGGCACGGCGCCTACCATCTTGGGGCGATACGCCAGATTCAGCGGGAATTGACCTCCGGTCAGTTCGGACGGCCGGATCCTGAGACAATCGGCGCCGGCTAATCGAGCAAGTGTTGAAACGCGGGGAGGAATTCTCGCCCCACGGGTTTTCAGGATCGTAGAATGTCCCCTCGCGAACAAAGCAGGATAGCATTCACCTCGCGGCAGCAAAGAGCCGGGTCTGGTTGGTGAGCATCGGTCTACAGGGGGAGATCGTGAGCACCCCTGGGCACAGCGCCGACAGCATCAGCGTTGTCCTGGATGAAGGGATCGCATTCACCAGCGACCTGTTGTCTCCCTTTATGGTCAGCCCGGGAGAAGCGGGATCCGCTGAAGAGAGTTGGAACAAGTGTGTCAGATGAATGTCAGGAAGATTTATCCCGGCCACGGCCCCGTCCGACCGATGGATTGATGTTTCCTCCGCACCAGGCTTGACCTTGTCGTCCAACCAATTGATCCCGCTAGCCCCCGTGTGGCCGCATCCCTGACCTGACTAAGGTTGGGAGGCTCAGGCGCCGATCCATCCCCCGTCCTCCATTGGCCCATCAAGTGGCGAAGCATATTGCTTTTGATTATCCCTATGGCAATGTCGAGAGGGTGAACGCGCAACTTCGGTATGTTCGATCCCGCCCCAAGGATGCCAGCGAGATCTATTGACTCGGGTATAATTAATTCCATGAAAAAGGAGAGCACCTCGTCTATACAACAAATACCGCAAACCGCCCATGAGCTGGGCTTGATGTGCGGATTTCCGCCCTCGCCCGATCAAATGGTCACCCACGATAATCAACTCTATGCCCCATACAACCGCTGGAGTTTCCAGAACGAGCTGAAGCTGAACCACACAGCAGATGTGTGGCGCGGTGCCGGTCCGGTTGCTCCGCTGGAGTACGAGTTGCGCGATCTCAGCCAGGTCACCTATCAAAACCGGTCCGGTGCGCAATTTACCTTCGACGAGATGGTCGAACTCAGTTGCACCGATGGGCTCGTGATCCTGCACAGGGGGAAGATCATCTACGAACGGTATTTGAATGGAATGCAGGCTCATACCCTGCACTGTTGGGCTTCGGGCAGCAAATCGATGACTGGCGTACTGGCTGCTATTTTGGCGCACGAAGGTCTATTCGATCCTGACGCCCTTGTCGCAAGCAGTTTGCCGGAGTTGAAGGACAGCGGATTCGGCGATGCCACCATCCGCCAAGTGATGGATATGACGACCACCGTGAAGTTCCCCATGAATGATTTCGATCCCGTATCGGAAAGTCTCCAATCGGGTATTGCGATGGGCTGGCTTGCACGGCCTGAAGGGTACACCGGTCCGGCCAACAGTTATGAATTTATGCCCACGATGAAGAAGGATGGCGAACACGGGGTTCGTTTCGCCTATCTCACGGCCAACACCGATGTGCTGGCCTGGCTGATGAAACGTTTGCTGGATCAAACGCTAGCCGAGATGATGCACCGGCGGATTTGGTCGAAATTGGGTGTCGAGCGGGACGCTTTCTGGATTGTGGATTCGGCGACGGCGGAGACAGCCGGCTCCGGTCTTTTGACTACAACGCGCGACATGGCGCGCTTTGGCCAGTTGCTGCTGCAAAAGGGGGAGTTCAACGGACAGCGGATCCTACCCGCCGCCGTGGTTGAAGACATTACAGCAGGGGGGGATCGAGAGGCATTTGCCCGTGGGCCGGCTGCTAGCCCGATGAATCAAGGTTGGTCCTATCGCCATCAATGGTGGGTCACACATAATGAGCATGGTGCGTACCTGGGTTTGGGATACGGCGGACAGATGCTCTACATCGATCCCGTCGCCCAAATGGTGATGGCCAAGTTCAGCTCCTACCCCACACCGACACCGGCCGGTAATGAATTCTACAGCGCTTTTGCTGCCATCCCGGCGCTGGTGAAGTTCTTGGCGCAGTAGTCCAGACCTTAACGCGAGAAGTCTTGAAGCAGGCGCTCTGGGTCCATGCTCCGATAATCCGCCCTCTTTTATTGCAGCGGTTTCTTCTTCGCCACTGATTCCGGCAGCTTTATTGCGAAGCGGCATCGCTGGGAACCATCAAGGACCGATTGCTTCACTTCAACCTCGAGCGATTCTCCGAAGACATTGTCGAAGAGGGTTTTCTCATACCCCGCCGAGCAGTAACACCATGTGGGCGAGACTACTGTGCCTTCCTTCAGAATGGTCGATGCAGCCAGGGGACAATGGCAGGCAAGGTAGCGTTTCATGAGCGGATCGGTCTCGGTCAGAAACCTGTCAGGGTTGTAGGGGATTTTCGTGACGAAGAGGGTGTCACCCTGGCGGACCGCGGACAGCAGTTCCTGGTTGGACTTGACGAAATCAACCACCCGTTGGGTAATCTTCTGTTCATACCAGAGCATGTTCTCATCGCAATGCTGCTGGAGTTCATCAACCATCCGAGCGTGGCGGTCCTTCAGGTACGCATCCACTGAAGAAGCCTTCTCGTAGCACTCCCTCTCTTCATCAAAGGCTGCCTCCGGGATCCTGTGATGATTGCCGGCCAGGATTCGGTGACAGAGCTCGGAAGGCAGCCGCGACTCCATCCTCGCCATCATCTCCTGAACAACAGGGGGGAAAGCTTCCGGCAGCGAGCCGCGGGGCGGAACCTCGATCCCCTTGAATAATTCCTCCCCGATCCCCTCGCCGGCCAATTGCTTTGCTCTTTCGGCGATGCTCGGAAGGACTCCGTACGACCCGAAGATCTGCGTGAAGAGGAGATAGACGGGCTCGTTCTTCAGGAGATAGCTGTACCTCGCCAGGGCCAAGATGCGTCCTTCCTCATTTTTCCCCTGCCTCAGGAGATCCCCGACGTATTCCTTCATCTCCTCCGGGGTGATGCTCTCCATATCCAGCCCCATTGAGGCGTAGGCATCCTCAAATTCCCGAATGAAGGCCAGGGCCAGTTCCGTCTGCGCCTCATCAAGGCCCCTCGCCTTGCATCGCTCCCTAAATGCTTCCTCTTGTTTCATCATTCCTCCTCTTGTTGGAATGGATCGAGCGGTCGCCCGGACCCTTTCCGTCTCAACCGATTAGATGACCTGTGCTCCCGAGAAGTCTGTTTTCAGGCCAATCAGGGCCAGGCTGCGATTGGAAAGGCACTCTCCGGGATCGAGCGCTCATATGGAAGGTCTCGGGCAGCGCAGCCTCACCGCTCCCAAGCCTGGGCTCAGGTCTTGAGTTTTAGCAATCTCAAGGGGGTACTGGAGGGTTATCAGAAGTATCCTACCTCAGCCACCGCTAATTAATTGGGGACAGCATCTAATTGAAGAAATCAGCTGCTGTCCCCAATTCTCCTGAAGCGTTGGGTTCTATCTTTGTTGATTCAACAGGGTCAGCTTGGGTGACATATTAAGTGATTGGGATCGCGATATGCACCCCGCTAGCCAGGTGGTATATTGACATTGACCTAACAGGGTCGGGCCAGTGCGACTCCCTATCCGCTGGCCTTTTTTATTCCCCGTCCACTCATTGGCTTCTTCAAAGTGCACGTCATGAGCTTCGCTTTTTGGACATCTTTGCCTTCAGAGCATTGGAAAGATCAGCCGCGTCCCCCCCGTCTTCGTCTTGGCCCAGTAGCTGGAGAGGGGTCGGAAGCTCCCCTGTTGTCAGCATTTCATAAATTGTGGACTGCGGTCCATAATAGGTTGGGCGGCAAGAACAAGAGAGAATATGAAAGAGCGCAAATTACAATGGCAAGACTGAGAATCGGTTTACTGAACAAAAAACGTGGAAACTTTGCAATTCAGGAAAAGTTCGTCGGCGCCGCTAATGTCGTTGACGAGACGGACGCCGAGGTAGAACATCACCAGCGGGCGCTGACAGAAGCTGGTTATAGCATCCGCCAGATTCGATGGGGCTCAAATTTCATCGACGACCTACAGGCTTCCCAAGTTGATCTTGTCTTCAACGTTTCCAGCCTGGTAGAAGCGGCGATCCTGGAAGAATTGGAGATACCCTTCGTGGGATCCGATACCTTCACCATAGCTATCTCCAGCGATAAATCGCTGTCGAAAAGGCTCTGGCAGCAGGCGGGCCTGCCGACGTCGCCTTTCTGTGTGGCCAGATCAGAGAAAGACTGCGAGGTGTTTCTGGTCAACAAGCCGTTCGAGTATCCGCTTTTCGTCAAGC
>JAPLHW010000087.1 GCA_026389425.1 Coprothermobacterota bacterium | reverse complement strand
AACACCCAAGTCGCTTACGCGTAAGCGTTAGCCGTTCGTTCTTGCTCTCACCCTGCGGGGCGGGACGGGCGTCACGAAGCAGGGCCTCTCTGGTGATCCGTACTTGGGGGTAGCCAGGAGAAGCAAACTCAAGCATGCTTGCTGGAATCCTGCCTGGGGAGGCCGGTAAGCGAGAGAAAACACAGGCTAGGCTCGTAGATACCTTTGAGGTAAGCTTCTTGGACGCGGGTTCGACTCCCGCCGCCTCCACCAATAAGCGATTCGGCAGCGGCTTCGGCCGCTGCTTTTTCTATCTGCATTCAGGGTTCGAAGAGGACGGGCAGTTGTACCTTGAGATCCTCGAAGGCTTCTTCGAAAGGGGGAAGATCGAGGACTTCATTTCCCAATCTTAGCTGCCAATAGGCGCGGGTTGGAATGAGGAGTTCCTTATCAAGAAAATCCTGAGGGCTCTCTAGGTCGAACCCAGCTTGTTCACACTTGTTGATCAATGCTTTGCGGAAATCCTCCCGGTTAAGCAGTGCGCTATGTTGGCTGACCATACGCCAGGCATCGTAGAAATCAGCCGGTTCACCCGAGACCAGGACATTGCGCAAGGTCTCCGCCAACAGTTCTTCCAAGCGCACAGCGCGAACCTTGCGAGTCTTCAGGGGAAACGGGTCGACCAAGATCTCTTCTTCCTGGGGCTCCAGACTGAGAGAATCGTGAAGAGAGAACTTCATCGTCAGCAGGCTGTTCTGGCGGAGCGGGCCGGAGTAGAGAACGCGGGTTTGGGCTTGCCTCCTTTCCATATAGCGCTCGGAAAGGCGAAAACGGAATCCGAATTCACTGCTGGCCTTGTCCAGTATGCTGGTTACCAGAGAGAGGAATTCCTTGGACTCGATCTTGTCGGGAATGGCGAAGCGGAGATCTTCAGAGAAGCGCCAATCGCGGAAGTAGACACGGCGCAAGGCGGTCGTGCCCTTCAATACGATCCGCTTGGCCGCGCTGGGCACCGCTCCCAAAGCCAAGAGAATCCCCAGCCGAGCGTACTCTCGCTCCAGGAAGAGGGTGCTCTGTGCGGAGGTGCGGGCTAGCTCTTTTATTTTCAACACATCAATCATCGATTAGGTCCATTTCCTTGAGCCGGGCTAATTCATACTCGGTCAACCGCTTGTCTTGGTCAGACGAGCAGGCAAGAGAGCTTAGATTCGTCCTTGGGTAAGTTTCAAGCCCTGGTAAAGGGGTCTCAAATAGAGCTTGTCTTTTTCAGTGAGACTCCTTGCTCTTCATTATAAGGAAAAAGAAGGCTCTTTTTCGCTTTCCTCGCTCTTTTTTTCTGACCGCTTCCTTGGCGGCTATCAGCCGACGCGCTATAGTGAGGCCGATCTCTAGGGGCCTTGAATGGCCGGAGGACATGATGAAAAACAGATGGATCGTATTGATCCTGATTAGCCTAATGATCAGCCAACTGCTCATCCTACCCACACCTGCAGCAGGGCAATTAGCAGCCAGTGCCTCCCCGATGTACCGTTACAACCCCGCTCACACCGGTCAGTCCGCTTACCCGGGACCGGTCACCGGCCGAGTTAAATGGTCATTCCCAACCTTCCACCGAATCCTCAGTACGCCGGCGGTGGGGCCGGACGGATCCATTTTCTTCGGAGGGGGAGACCGCCGTCTTTGGGCGGTGACGCCAACCGGCGGAGAGCGCTGGAACTTCGTCGTCTGGGGGATCGTCGATTCCTCACCCGCGGTTTCAGAGACTGGGACCGTTTATTTCGGCGCTGGAGATTCACTCTTTTATGCCGTCGATGCCAAGGGGAAGGAAGTCTGGAAATACCTGACCAAGTATCCTAACGCCTCTTCTCCCATCCTGGCCTTGGACGGGACGCTCTACTTCGCGTCCGGCGACGGGTCCTTCAACGCCATGCCAGCCGACGGTAGAAAACTCCTCTGGTCTTACCAAGCAGGCGCGGAGATCCTCTCTTCACCGGCTCGAGACGCCGCCGGTAACTTCTATTTCGGCGCGGAGGATGGGTTCCTTTACTCGTTGACTCCCAGCGGACAGCTGCGATGGAAGTTCCCGACAGGAAGCGGAATAGAAGCTTCCCCAGTGGTCGACTCCTCCGGCAACATCTATTTCGGTTCCAAGGACTTTTTCTTCTATGCCTTAGATTCATCCGGCATTCTGCGATGGTCTTTTCGAGCCGATGGGCCGATCCTTTCCTCCCCGGCTCTCTCAGGAGAAGGCGTGCTCTATTTCGGCTCCAACGACTTCTCTCTCTATGCCCTTCGCATCAGCGACGGCGTCAAGCTTTGGTCGTTCGACAGCGGCTCAGTGGTGGACACCTCCCCTTCCTTGGACAGTCAAGGGCGGATCTATTTTGGCGCCAAAGATAAGTACTTCTACGCCCTGAAGAAGGACGGCTCGCTGCTGTGGAAGCTAGCCTTTCCGAATGGTTTCTCCCGTTCCTCCGCTGTCATCGCACCCGACTACCAGATTTATGTGGGGTGCTTGGACTCCCGCCTTTACTGCATCACCGGGGATCCGCCGGCCGGTCCCCTGCCCAGCCCCTCGGCCACTCCAACGGCGGCCATCACGCCCAGTGCGTCCTTTCAATTGGTTTCAACACTCACCGGGTTGGAGGTGAGCCCTGGGGATAAAGTCAATCTTTCGCTTTCCCTAGCCACTACAGTCGGAAGCGGTCAAGCCGGGACCTTGGAGTTCTCCGCTCCGCCCGGCTTTCTCTGCTCATTTTCGCCTCCTACCTTCACCTTGAGCGATACCGTCCAAACGATCACGGCAGAGCTCGTTGTACCGGAAGGCTCCACGCCAGGGACCTATTACCTAGAGATTCGGGCCGTGGTGGGGAAGGTTCGGCAGGCGGTGACGGTGGAGATCCGCGTTCCTGGGTTGGCGTTCCCGGATCTCAGCGCGGACTATTGGGCATATCCCTCCATCGCTTCCCTGGTCCAACGGCAAGTGCTCCGCGGTTACCCGGACGGCACCTTCCGGCCAGCCGGTCTAGTGACCCGTGCTGAGTTCGCCAAGATGTTTGTCCTCTCCTTCGGAATGAAGCCGGCGGAAGGATCTCATGTCACCTTTCCTGATGTTTCCCCCGAGCACTGGGCGTATGGTTTCATCGAAAGTGCGGTGATCTATGGCTTAATCCAGGGTTATCCGGACGGCACCTTCAAGCCGGAAGGGAAGGTGACTATGGCCGAGGGGTTGGCGATGATCGTGCGGGCCCGGCGATTCGAGTTGGTTACCCCGCTGAACCTGTACCTGCGCGAGCGAGGTGCGATTCGCCCGCTGTCCTCCGCAGACTGGTATCTCCTCTATGCGGGAGCGGCTTTTTCTGAAGGGATCTTGCGCAACGAAGACCCTCATTTGACGGAACCCATCCAGGGAGGCGCGGTGGTCCCCTTCAATGATCCCACCACACGGGCGCAAGTGGCCGTTCTGCTGGACCGCGCCGCCCCTCCCGAACCGTAACCCGCAGCAATGCTCGAGGGCAGGTCTAACCCCAGGGAGCGGGAGTCGCGTCATGCGGGATCATTGTGCCACCAGTGACCTGATACAATGAAGGGAAACACTTCACGGAGGTATGAAGATGTTCGTACGGAACCACATGACGACAGCACCGGTCACGATTGTGCCGGAGACCCCGATCTTCGATGCCCTTCAGATCATGAAACGAAACAAGATTCGTCAACTTCCGGTGGCCCTGCCGGACGGAACCTTGGTGGGGCTGGTCACTGAACGAGATCTGCTGATGGTCTCGCCTTCTCCCGCCACGACCCTCAGCATTTACGAGGTGAACTACTTGCTAGCTAAGATGACTGTACGCGAGGTGATGATCAAGAGCCCAGCAATGATCAAACCAGAGGCCACCCTCGAAGAAGCGGCGGTAATCATGCGGGAGCACAAGTTCGGGTCGCTCTTGGTGATCAATGAAGGCCGGCTGGTGGGCATCATCACGGAATCCGATCTCTTTGACGCCTTCATAAAGATATTTGGCTTTCGTCGTCCCGGCACTCGCCTGGTAGTTTTGGCCGATAACCGGATGGGCACTTTGGCTGACCTTCTGGCCATCATCCGCGATCACAAGATGAACGTGATCGGGCTGGCGGCCTTGGAGATGCCTGAGCAGAGAGCCCAGATCATGGTGCGCTTAGGGGCAACCCAACTGGGATCCTTGCTGGAGGAACTACAAGCGAAGGGATTTGAAGTGCAGGCAGTTAACTAGAAAGTCAAGGCTAGCTCGACCAGTGTCCTCACCATCGCACCCGTGGCAGCTCCTGCCTGGGCGCGATTCTCTTTGGCCAGGAAAGCCGGTCCGGCGATGTCTAAGTGGGCCCAGGCCACACCTTCGCGAACGAACTCCTGGAGGAAGCAGGCCGCAGCGATGGCGCCGGCTGGCGCCCCGCCCCGCCCCGCAGAGTTGGCAAGATCAGCGATCTCGCTGTTGTTCAATTCCTTGTATTCCGGGAACATCGGCATCCGCCATAGGCGTTCTCCTGTTTTTTCCGCTGCTTGGAGCAAACTCTCCCCCCACACGGCTTGATTGGTGAAGAGGCCGGTAGTCTCGTACCCAAGGGCGATGATGCAAGCGCCAGTGAGTGTAGCGACGTCCACCAGGTGGGTAGCTCCGCATTCTTGAGCCCAGCAGAGGGCATCGGCCAGGATCAATCTTCCCTCCGCGTCGGTGGAGCGAACCTCGATGGTCTTCCCGTTCATCGCTTCTAAGACATCACCCGGCTTAAAGGAATGGCCGGA
>JAPLHW010000073.1 GCA_026389425.1 Coprothermobacterota bacterium | reverse complement strand
ATCATTTTCCCCGGCAGCCGGCATATTCCTTTTGCCACCCTTTCTCCCGAGGCTGCCCGTGATTCCCTGACCTGCATCGCTCCCAGCAAGACTTTCAATGTGGCCGGCCTGGCCTCCTCGGTGGTGATCATCCCCGACCCCGTCTTGCGTCACCGCTTCCAAGAAGCGCTGGAGGGGTTGGAGCTGGGGATGACCAATACCTTCGGGTTGGTGGCGAGGGAGGCTTGCTATCAACACGGCGAGGCGTGGCTGGAGGAATTGATGCAGTACTTGTCGGGGAACCTGGCTTGCATAGAAAGCTATTTGGCCAAGCGATTGCCTCGAGTGAAGATGATCCCGCCCGAGGGAACGTACTTAGCCTGGTTGGACTGCCGCTCCTTGAGGCTACCCCAAGCCGAGCTGGACCAACGCTTGGTGGACGCAGGCCTGGGCTTGTCTTCCGGCACTCTTTACGGTCCCCAGGGAGAAGGCTTTCAACGGCTCAACTTTGCTTGTCCTCGTTCCCTCCTGGAAGAAGGGCTTTCCCGCTTGGAGGTTGCCCTGGGCTCGCACTGAGATCACAAGGGCTGCGATCGAGTTCGTAGCGACCCACATGGGCAGAATATGCTGCCGCAGGATGATCAGTGGTGTTTCAAAGATTGAGTTGGCGGACTTCCGCGAAGATGGCCAGCGCACGATCGATCTGTTCGAAAGTATGCGTGGCCATACAACTGGTACGCAGCAGCGACTGATTCGGCGGCACGCCTGGGGGGATGACCGGGTTGGTGTAGACCCCTCTCTCGTAAAGAGCTTTCCATATCATCAAAGTGCGGTCGCGGTCGTGCAGATAGATGGGGACCACCGGCGTGGTGCTGCCGCCAGTGTCGTAACCCAATTGTTTCAACCCAGTGCGGAAGCGGTCAGCCACCTCCCGCAAACGAACGATGCGCTCCGGCTCCTCCAGCATCACCTCCAGGGCGGCGAGGGCAGCCGCGGTGTTGCCGGGAGAGGCGCTGGCGGAAAAGATGAAGGGGCGGGCAAAATGCTGGATGTAGAAGAGCACATCACGCGGCCCGGCGATGAAACCGCCGAGGCTGGCGAAGGACTTGCTGAAGGTTCCCATGATCAGGTCAACCTCGCCATCGAGGCCGAAGTAATTGGCCGTGCCGCGCCCGTGGTCGCCCAGCACTCCGATGGAGTGGGCGTCATCGACCATCAGAATAGCTCCGAAGCGTTGGCAGAGGGGGACGATCTGCGGTAACGGGGCGATGTCACCGGCCATCGAGTAGACTCCGTCGACAATCACCAGCTTCCCAGCCTCGGCCGGGCAGCCGGCCAGTACCTGTTCCAGAGCATCGACATCATTGTGCGGGAAACGCCGCATTGAAGCATGTGCCAATAGGCAGCCGTCGACGATGGAGGCATGATCTTCCTTGTCGATAATGGTGATGTCGTCGTGGCAGACCAGGGCGGAAATGGTCCCAAGGTTGGCTTGGTAGCCGGTGGAGAAGACCAATGCCGCCTCCTGGTGAAGGAAGTCGGCCAAGCGTTCCTCCAGTAGCCGATGCAAGGCCAAGGTCCCGTTCATGAAGCGTGAGCCGGTGCAACTGGTGCCGTAGCGCTCGGTGGCCTCAATGGCAGCCCGCTGCACTTTGGGGTGGGTGGTGAG
>JAPLHW010000004.1 GCA_026389425.1 Coprothermobacterota bacterium | reverse complement strand
CGCCGCATCACCGATTCAGCCGGGCCATAGCCGAAGAGCAGGTTGTTCTCGATCGGCTGGGAGATGTATAGCCAGCGCATCACGTCGGCTCCCATCTTTTCCACGGCCTCATCGAACCAAATGGTATTGCCGCGGGAGCGGTGCATCGGCTCCCCCTTCTCATCCAACAGCTTTTCATAGACCAAGGCCTGGCGGTAGGGGGCACAGTTTTCCAAGGTCACACTCATGAAGAGCATCGAATAGAACCAGAGACGGATCTGTTCCCTCATCTCGGTGATGAATTCAGCGGGGAACCAGGTCTCCCAGTAAGGACGATCATGAAGGTAGTTCAAGGTGGAGAAGGGGACGATGCCAGCGTCTAGCCAACAGTCACCGACCTCGGGCACTCGCTCGACGGAAGCGCCGCACTGCGGGCAACGGATCTTTATTTCGTCGATCCAGGGCCGGTGCAGCTCGGGGACGGGAAGGGGCTGCTGACCGGAGAGCGATTCTAATTCCGCGATACTTCCCGCTACAGTCAACCGGCCGCACTGCGGGCAAGGATAGAAAGGCAGGGGCAAACCCCAGAAACGCTTTCGTGAGATACACCAATCGCCCATGTTGGTTAGCCAGTCTTCCATTCGCTTACCGGCTGAAGCCGGGATCCAATGGACCTCCGATGCCGCGCGGATCAAGTTGGGACGGACTTCGTCACAGCGGATGAACCACTCGTCGACTGCCCGGAAGACCAACTCTTCGTGGCAACGCCAGCAGATCGGGTAACGATGACTGTATTCTTCGACGGCGAAGAAGTAGCCATTCTTTCGGAGATCCTCCAGGATCTCAGCAGTCACTTCTTTAACATTGCGCCCGGAGAGGAAGTCGAAACCGGATACATAGTCGCCGTTCTCGTCGAGGGGGGCGATCACCGATAAACCGTACCGGCGGGAGAGTTCGTAGTCTTCAGCCCCACAGCCCGGAGCGATGTGGACAATACCGGCGCCTTCCTCTTCACCCACCTCCTCCCAGGAGATGACCACGCGCTCAGCTTTGGCCCGGGCTGGGAATTGTTCAAAAGGCCCTGTGTAATGCCAGTCGAGGAGCTCCAACCCTTTCACAGTCTTGACTATGTGGCCGTGGGGGAGGAGCTTTCCGACCAATCGAGAGGAAAGGATGTAGGTCTGCCCTTCTTGCTCGACGAATGCATATTCTAGTTCAGGGTGAACAGCCAGAGCGACATTGGCCGAGAGCGTCCAAGGAGTGGTGGTCCAGACCAAGAAGGAGAGCCTAGTCTGACCGACTACCGGCAATTGGATGGTCACCGCTGTGTGGGTTAGATCCTGGTATGAGTCAGCTCCCACTAGTTCGTGCTGGGAGAGAGAGGTGCCGCAACGCACACACCACGGCATCACCCGGTGCCCGCGGTAGAGCCAGCCTTTATCTTGGCAGGTGCGTAGGAAATGCCAGATGTGCTCGATGTTGTTGTCGGTCATCGTATAGTAGGAGTTGTCCCAGTCCATCCATTGCCCGAGCCGTTGCGATTGCTGGGTGAGGAGGGAGGCGTAGCGCTCCACTCGCTGACGGCATTGACGGGAAAACTGGTCCAATCCCATGGCCTCGATCTGCTTCTTGGAGTTGAAACCCAGTTCCTTCTCGACCTCCACCTCGACCCACAGCCCTTGGCAATCGAAGCCGTTCTGATAACGCTGGTCCCGCCATAGCATGGCTTGGTAGCGTTGCACCATGTCCTTGATGGTGCGGCCCCAGGCATGGTGGACGCCCATCGGATTGTTGGCGGTGATTGGACC
>JAPLHW010000213.1 GCA_026389425.1 Coprothermobacterota bacterium | reverse complement strand
CCCCTTACTTGCTGGTCTTGGCCGCGGTTCTCCTTTACGGGATACAAGCGCCGTTTGCCAAGGTTCTACTGGAAGGAGCCGAACCGATCCCCGTCTCCGCCCTCCTTTATTTAGGAGCCGGGTTGGGGATCTACGGCTTTCGCCTGCTGCTGCGGCTGGGCGGTGTTCACCACGAGGAAGCGCGGCTGAGCTGGCGAGACTGGCCCTGGCTGGCGCCTTCTATCCTGATCGGCGGTGTCTTGGCGCCGATCTTGCTGATGACCGGCTTGCGCCAGACACCGGCGGCTACCGCTTCACTGCTGCTGAACTTCGAGGGAGCTGCCACCGCCTTGCTGGGGGCTTGGGTCTTCGGAGAGGCGGTAGGGCGGCGCACCTGGTGGGCGGTGAGCCTCCTCGCCGCAGGGAGCGTGCTCTTGTCGCTGCAGCTGGGCGCCGCCTGGGGGATCTCTCTGGGGGCGCTGGCCATCCTGGCCGCATGCCTGCTGTGGGGCGCTGACAACCACCTGGCTCGCTACCTCTCGGCCAAGGACCCCCTCTCTTTGGTCAGCTTCCGCGGGGTGGCGGCCGGATGCCTCACTCTTCTCCTGGCCTTCCTCTTCGGACAGAAGCTGCCCAGTTGGCCAATCATGCTGGGTTGTTTGGGCTTGGGCTTCATCAGCTACGGCCTGGCATTGGCGCTCTTTGTGCGAGCCATGCGCGACCTGGGGGCGACCCGGGCGACAGCGTTTTTCAGTCTGTCCCCTTTCGTCGGCATGTTGTTTTCCTTCGCCATCTTCCGGGAGATGCCCGGCCTGCTCTTCTTTGTCTCTTTGCCCTTCATGGTCGCCGGCGCCTACCTATTGACCAGCGAGCAACACATACACCGCCATGGCCACCAAGCGTCCGCCCATGAACACCGCCACCGCCACGACGACGATCACCACCTACACCCTCATCCGGAGGGGGAGCCGCCGCCTCATTCTGCTCACTCCCACTGGCACAGCCATGCTGCCTTAACCCACGAGCACCCCCATACCCCGGATCTGCATCATCGCCACCGACATCTCCGGGGGTCCTCAGCGCCAACTTACAAGGATCGACTCCCGACGGAAGAGGGAGATAGCCAACCGAAGAAAGAGAAAGTCGAGGAGGGCGAGGCCGGCTGAGACCGCCAGCAACGCCCAGGGGGAGAGCGACAGCACGCCTAGCACCTGTGCGGCTACCAGGGCCAAAAAGGGAAGCACTTCCACAAGCGCGAAATTTTGAGCCCCCTTGGAGTCAGCGGCCCGGGAGGAGCCGATCACCCCCAGGAGGAAGCTGAGGAGGGTAACCAGGGGAGCCAACAGCAGCAGGGAGACCAGCCAGGAGGGGGTCAATACAAAACCGAGCAGGGAGGACGGGCCGATCACGGCGATCCCCGCCAGGCAAAGGGCGGCGCTGACCCAGGTCATCAGCACGGCCGGCAGAGCTCCGGCCAGCGCTTTCCCCAGCAGCAGCTCGCCGGTACGCACGGGTGTGGCCAAGAGCGGCTCCAGGGTCCGCGTCTGTTTCTCCTCGATGATGCTGAAGGTGGAGAGCATATTGGCCACCATCATCGGGATCAGCAGCAGGTAGAGCGGCAACTGCAAATAGAGGTAAACCTGGAACTGCTGCCCCAGGGGGAGGGCGGCCAGCTCAGGACGGCCGGCAAGAAGCTGGGCCAAACCGTTGCCGAGAGGGGAGGCGGCCAGGGCGTCGGGGCTGACCAGACGCGAGACGAGGAAGATCACGAAGAGGATCTGAGCGACGATCACCACTGGGATCAGGGTTACCATTAATAGCGAGCTGGTGCTGGCCAGCAAGCCCTTCCACTCTTTCCAGAGGACATTGCGTAGGCGCAGTCGGCCTTTCATCGCTTTCTCCTCTCTTTGTCGACCACCGGCGCAAGTTTATTTGGCTCATCAGCCAGCAGGGACAGGTAGATCTCCTCCAGGGAATGCTGCTCCTCGAAGACGCTGCGGATAGCGGCGCCTTCCTCCACAAGAGCGGAGACCAACAAGGGGCGGTCTCGCTCGAAGTCCAAAAGGTGGACGGTCAAGCGGTTTCCATCCAGGCTGACATCCTGCACACCTGATACTCTCTGGGCAGCTTCCAGCAGCATCAAGCAGGGATTCTCCAATTCCACTAGAAGAGTCCTCCGGAAGAGCCGGACACGCAAGGCAGCGGGGCTGTCCAAAGCCACCAGGCGGGTGCGAAAGAGAGCGATGCGGTCGGCCAACTCCTCTGCCTCCTCCAGGTTGTGGCTACAGAGGAAGATGGTGCGTCCTTCCTCTTGAAGCTGTCCGATCAAGGCGCGCACATCGCGGGCTGCCTCGGGGTCCAACCCGGCGGTGGGCTCGTCCAGAAAGAGCACTTCGGGAGCGTGCAGCATGGCTCGAGCTAAAGCCAGACGCTGCTTCATCCCCTTGGAGAAGCTTCCTACCCGGTCATTGCGGCGGTCCCAGAGATCCATCGAGTGCAGCAACCGGTCGACGTTCTCCTGGGCGGGGATCGGGTAGAAGCGGGCAAAGAAGAGCAGGTTGTCTCGGGCGCTCATCCACTCGTAGAATCCGGGAGTCTCAGTGAGAAGACCGATGCGCTCATGTAGAAGCTCCGGTTGGCGATCCACTTCCAGGCCAGAGACTGTGGCTCGGCCGCCGGAGGGGGCGATCATCCCGGCCAGGATGCGGGTGGTGGTGGTCTTTCCCGCACCATTAGGACCGAGGAAAGCCAGCACCTCGCCTCGCGGCACTTGTAAGGTGAGGTCCTCCACGGCCAAGCGTGAGCCAAAGGTTTTACTCAGCCCCACCGTCTCGATCGCCCAATCCGAAGTCATACTCATCAAGGTTCGATCGCTTCTTGGCAAAGGGACAGGATCAGCGCTGCCGTTCGTTCCAGGGAGGAGACCGGAATGAACTCCTCGGTGGTGTGGGGGTTGCCCAAGCCGATACCCATCACCGCCGAGGGGACCCCATATTGATTGAGGAAGTTGGCGTCGCTACCCCCGCCTGTCATCACCAGCCGGGGGTTCAGGCCAGCACGCTGGGCAGCCTGCCGGGCCAAACGCACAACCTGCGTATCTTCGTCGAGGCGGGGCTCCGCGTGCTGCGGCGGCACGTTGGAATGACTCCACCATCATCCCGGTCTGCCTGGCCAGCTTCCCGATGTCGCGACTTCGTGCTTCCAGGGCTAGCTCCACCCGGTCCGGCACGATGTTGGTGGCCCATCCGCCCTGAATCATCCCCACATTGGCCGTTGTTTCCCCGTCGATGCGACCCATCGGCATAGCAGCGAGAGCCTCGGCCGCCACCAGGATGGCGTTTACACCAAGCTCAGGAGCCAATCCGGCATGCGCAGCCCGGCCATGCACTACCACCTGCAGCCGGTCCTGTCCGGGGGCAGCAGTGGTGATCCAGCCTGGTTCACCTTCCCCGTCGAAGACGTAACCGAGATTGGCATGGAGGAGGGAACGGTCCAGGTGGCGGATCCCATTCAACCCGCCTTCCTCGGCGACGCTAAAGATCACTTGAAGGGGCGGATGGGGAAGGCGTTTTTCGTTCAGAACTCGTAGAGCCTCCAGGATGGCGACGATCCCGGCTTTGTCGTCCGCACCCAGGATGGTGTCGCCGGCCGAGCGGAAAACCTCGCCATCGTAGAGCGGTTGGACCCCAGCCGAGGGTTCGACGGTGTCCATGTGGGCGCTGAGCAGGAGGGTCGGTCCTGCTGCATCCCCCGGCAAGTCAGCGACCAGATTGCCGCAATCCCCACCGAACACTTCCCCGGCGTGGTCCTCAGCCACCTCCAGTCCCAACCCAACGAGGCGTGCTTTCAGCACATCAGCCAGCCGGCGCTCGCAGTGTGTGGCTGAGCGCAGCCGCGCCAGCTCCTGGAATTCTTGGATCACTCGCTCCCGCTGGATCATCATTGCCCCTCCATCTCGTATTGTCTGCGCGCTTCCTCGAGCGAAGCGAAGAATAATCCTCCTGATTCTAACAGCATGTTCTCCTGCAGCATCATCATCAAATAGTAATTAAGTGATCAAGTAAATAAGTGAAGATGTGCTCTACTTAGCTACTGACCCACCTAACCGCTAGACTACTCGACCACCAGACAGCCTGCAGCAGCAGGTTCTGTGTAAAATATCACCATGTCATTTGCTTCAGCTTGTCCCACAGCAATGCTCAAGGGTGAGCTTTGTCTTGTTTCACCTCGTGTCAGGGAGAGCGATCCTCCCGGGCCATGTCGCAGCTAGGTATTACTATTAGCCAAAGCCTCGCCGCCTACCGCCGCCTACCCCGCAGCCTCTGGGTACTCTTCTTCGCCCGTATCGTCAACAACCTGGGCGCTTTCGTCTACCCCTTCCTTACCCTTCTCCTCACCCAGCGGTTGGGCCTGCGTGATGACTTGGCCGGTTTGCTGGTGACCCTGGCCGTCCTCACCACTGGGCCCGGCATCCTCTTGGGGGGAAAGCTGGCTGACCGTTTCGGGAGACGGCAAACCATCCTTCTTTGGCAAGGGTTGGCCGCCGCCGCCCTCATCCCCTGCGCTTTCTTGGGCGCCTCCCTGTGGGTTCCCTTCCTGTTGATCGCCTCCAACCTCTTCTCGGCCATCGCTCAACCCGCGCACAATGCCATGGCCACCGACCTCAGCCGGCCGGAAAACCGCAAGCCAGCCTTCGCCTTGCTCTACCTAGGGATCAATATCGGCTATGCCATTGGCCCCCTGCTGGCCGGCTTTCTCTTCAATCACTACATTGAATGGCTTTTCCTCGGGGATGCCCTGACCACCTTCCTATCCCTTTTTCTGATTCTGCGCTTCGTACCCGAGACGACCCCCTCCGCGGAGGAGTTGAAGGCCAGCCGGCAGCATCCGGAAAACCCGGAGCAGGCCGAGGAAGGCCATGCTGTTTCCATCCTGCTGCGCCGCCCCACGATCCTCCTCTTCGGCCTGGCTTCGATCCTCTACGCCTTCGTCTACAGCCAGATCGGTTTCAGCCTGCCGCTCTACGCCAACGATGTCTTCGGATCGGCCGGGCCGACCCTCTACGGCTCGTTGATGACGGTCAGCGCGGTGGTAGTGGTTGTGGCCACAACGCTGGTGACCTCCTTGACGATGCTGATCCCGGCAGTGCTGAACGTCGCCCTGGCCGGGCTTTTCTACGCGCTCGGCTTTGGCCTGCTGGCTCTGGCCGGTTCGTACGGCCTCTTTGTGCTGGCAGCGATCTTTTGGACCTTGGGCGAGATCCTCACCACTACCAATGCTTCCGTGTACATCGCCGATCACACACCAATTTCCCATCGCGGCCGTTTCACCGCCCTGTTGGCTCTCTTCCCCGGAGTCGGGTACGTAGCCGGTCCTGTCTTGATGGGTTTGTTTATCCAGTCACACGGGGTGTCGTGGGCTTGGCCCCTCATCTTTCTTCTCTCTCTGGTCGCAGCGGCGATGATGGCAGGTCTCTACCTGTGGGAGAAGCGATCGGTAAAACAGCGGAGATGAAAGGAGTAGGCCTCAGCCGGCCGGTGATTTGGGGACGATCGGGTAGTAGATGTAGAAAGTAGAGTGAGGGTCTTCGGAGGTGAACTCCATCGGGTAGAGCTCGAAGTCCGGCCCCTTCCCCGCCTCATAGGGGGAGGCGGGCAACCATTGCTTGATGAGGAAATCGTAGGTTTGCCCGATCTCGCCGAAGCCATGCGACTCAGCCACGGCATAGGTTTGGGCTGGCACCTCCACCCCGACCATCCCTTCCGGGATATCAGCTAGCTGGTCTACCGGCAGAGCGGCGATGTAAGCGAACTCGCCCGGCTCGGAGGGGTCCACCAAGGTGTAGCAGAGCCCGAAGGAAGCCTCTCCCATGGCCGCGGAGAGATGCTGGATCTCGGGCATACGGGGGACGAAGCAGTCCCATAGTTGGCTGATCTCGTTGTTCTCATTCTTGCCGAGGTACTTCATGCCGACTGCTTTAAAAGCCTCTTTTCGCAAGATCTTCGGTTCCATCCGTCTTGTCTCCTTTCTTTTTCTCGCGACCGGGAGCTGGATCTCGGTCGTAAAACGCTCCGGGTTTCCGCCCGGCCGATACTCCAGGTATAGCTCGCGAGGCGATCCGGCCACCTGGCAGCCGTTCGCCTCTACCCAGCGGAAGAGGTCGGCGTATGCTTCAGAGAGGTTGGAGAGGGTGCCGCGGTGCACGACGCTGGCCATCCTTTCGACGCCTTCCAGCAGACGCACGCTGACCGCCCCCCAGGACGGGAGCGAGGAGGCGAGAGGAAGGGCGGCTTCCACTAGGATCCCCTCCTGCCCCTCGGTCTCGTGGTAGAGGGCCATCGCCGGCCCTGTCGATCGTACCCCCTGCTTGCGGAGGAAGGCCACTAAGGTTTGGAAGAGGCTGTCGAAGGTAGATGCCGCCTCCTCATAGGTGGAAAGCGAACCCTTTACAGCGGCAATCCAGGTGGGTGGCGCCTCTTTCAGCAGCACTTCGTAGCGGGGGAGCGCCCCTTCCCGCTCGATCAGGGTGAGACGGGCCTCCACTTGGTCCAACATGGCCTGGTTGGCTTGGATCTGGCGGGCGATCTCCTCCCGTCGCGATCGCAGCATCTCCCGTAGTCGGGGCGCCGGCAGCTCGTCATTCAGCAGACGCTTGATTTCGTCGAGGGAGAAGCCCAGATCTTTCAGAGCCAGGACGCGGTTCAGGCGGGGGAGCTGGTCCGGCGAGTAAGAGCGGTAGCCGGTCCGCCATTGGATCTGGTCCGGCTGCAAGAGGCCGAACGTATCGTAATAGCGCAAGGTCTTGATGGATACCCGACCTAGCTTGGCGAAGTCACCGATCTTCATCCTTTGCTCCTTTCCTTCCCGTGCTTCCTTCGCTTCGCTCGAGGACAAGCTTGGCTCAGTAAGAACAGCCTAGACCCTCCCCCTAGGGGAGAGTCAAGCCCCTCTTATCATGAATTGCCGATGGGAATAAAGGGACGCTCGAGATTGTCTTTTTAGTAGACATGCTGCCGCAGGCTGTCTACTTCTGACCAAGAGGAGGCTCTCTTCATGAACAAGAAGACATACCCCTACCGGAAAAGCGTGATTCAATCGCTTTTCGCCAATTGGGGATTTCCGGGGCGACGGGAAGCCTTCACCCCAACCGATCATCCCTCGGAAAGCAGGATTCTTCTAGACGCCAGGATCGCGGCTCCGAAAAACCCCACGGTCGTGGGGCTCTTCCGGCGGTAGGCAGGGGAAGATGCTCTTTGAACGGGTTGAGCAAAAGGGTTTGGCTGCCTACTCCTATCTGATCGGAGACCAATGCGAAGCGGTGGTGATCGACCCCCGGCGCGACTGCCAGGTCTACCTCGAGCTGGCTGTCAATCAGGGGATGCGTATCACCCATATTCTGGAGACTCACCGGCACGAGGACTTCGTGCTGGGCTCGCAGGAGTTGGCCGCACGCAGCGGGGCGGCAGTCTGGCACGCCGACCGGCAGTGGCCTCACGTCTATGGCCAACCGGCCGAGGGTGAAAGCTGGCAAGTTGGGCGTTTGGCCATCCAATCTCTCTCCACCCCCGGACATACCCCCGGCAGCCTCAGCTATCTGTTATCTGACGCGGAAGTGAACCCGTGGGCTGTCTTCAGCGGGGACACTCTTTTCTCCGGGGAGGTTGGGCGGGTGGATTTTATGGGGATTGAAGAGGCGCCACGCTAGGCTGATGCCCTCTATCATTCCCTCTTCGAGGTCCTCCTCCCCCTGGGTGACGGGATATTGCTGTGTCCTGCTCACGGTGCAGGATCACTCTGCGGTGGCACTATCGCCGAGCGAGCATGGACTACGATCGGCCTGGAACGGAAGAGCAACCCGGCCCTGCAATCCAAGAGCCGCGAGGAGTTTAGACGGTGGGCTGTGCGCCGGTTGGAGTACCCTCCCTACTTCTCCCGCATGGAGCGGTGGAACTTGAATGGTGCGCCGTCCCGCAGCAATGCCAGAGGCCAGGTCCTAGGATACTTGCCGATGTTGCCACCCCTTTCTCCAGCTTATTTTACCGGGATGCAGGAGGAGGCGTTGGTGCTGGACCTGCGCTCCCCCTTATCCTACTGCGCCGCCCACATTCCCGGCTCTCTCTCCATCTGGGAGGACAGACTGACCTCCTTTGCCGGTTGGTTCCTTCCTGAGGACCGGCCGATCCTACTGGTCAGCGATGGGATACCCTCACAGGAGGTGCTGCTCACCCTTCTGCGGATGGGGTTCGACCGCCTCTCAGGATACCTTCAAGGCGGGTTCTTGGCTTGGCAGATGGCTGGGCTCCCTACCACCCGTATTGCCGGTATCAGCGCCGCTGATCTTTGCGCGGTGTTGGATAGTCCCACTAACGCCATCATCGTCGATGTTCGCAACCAGGAGGAGCGCGAGCGTGACGGGGTGATCCTGGAATCGCTGCACATCCCTTTGGTAGAGCTTCCCGGGCGCTTGGAAGAGATCCTTCGCGGAGGTCAACTCTTTCTCCTGTGCGGTTCCGGCGTTCGTTCAGTGATTGCCGCTAGTCTGCTGGAACGAGCCGGTTGGCACGACCTGGCCGTTGTGCAGGGCGGGATGACCGCCTGGAATTCCCAGATTTGTCCGCCTCCGCACGAATGAAACTGGCCACCCTCTGCTATCTGCAGCGCGGCGGGAAGACCCTGATGCTGCACCGCATCAAGAAATCTCGCGACATCCATGCCGGGAAGTGGAATGGCTTGGGGGGCAAGATGGAACCAGGGGAGACGCCGGAGGAGTGTGTTATCCGAGAGGTTCGTGAGGAGTCGGGCCTGACTATTGTTTCCCCCCGACTACGCGGCTTTCTTACTTTCCCTTCTTTCGCGCAGGAGGAGGATTGGTACGCCTTCGTCTTCACCGCCAGGCAATTCTCCGGCACCCTAACCGATTCAGCGGAAGGCGACTTGTGCTGGGTCGATAACCAGGAACTGTTCAGCTTGAACCTATGGGAAGGAGACCGCATCTTCTTGCCCTGGTTGGAGGGGGACCGTTTCTTCTCGGGTCGGTTCGTCTACAAGGAAGGAAAGCTTGTCTCCCACGATGTCGTCTTCCACTAGCACTGCCCCATACCCCCTTGCCGCACTTCGCGCTGTAGCCCTGCGCGTTCAGCGTTTGAACCTGTCCTCGAGCATTGCTGCGGTCCAACCCAATGGAACGAAATCGTTCCCCACATCTGACCACATCGCTGGTTTGGTCGAGCACCTCGGCTGTCTTCAGTTGGATACTCTGCAGAAAGTTCACCGTGCTCATTACCTAACCGTTTGGAGCCGTTTGGGAACCTTCCAGCCTGGTGATCTGGACTGCCTTGTTTACCATCCGCAAGAACGGTATCTCTTCGAGGGCTGGCAGCATGCCAGTTGTCTGGTTCCGCTCCGCGATTGGCGATTCCAACTGCCGCACATGCGCCGTCTTCAGGCAAACCCGGCGACTTTTACGGGAAGTTGGCTGCGGTCGGAAGAGAACAGAACGTTGCTCGAGGAAGTGGAACGGCGCGTCCGCCTGGACGGGCCGTTGTTAGTTGCCGATTTCAAATATCAGGGGCCAAAGAGAGGAAGCTGGTGGGACTGGAAACCGGCCAAGATGGCACTCGAACACCTCACTTCGATCGGTGTACTGATGATTGCCGATCGCCTGCGTTTCCAGCGTGTCTACGACCTGACCGAGCGCGTCCTGCCCGCTTGGGTGGATCGGAGCGAACCGACTGCAGAAGAGCGCGACCGGTTTTGGCTGGAGCAAAGAGCCAGGCTCCTGGGGGTGGCGACACTCTCCCAAGTGGCCGGCTATTATTACATGAAGAAGGATCGGGCGGCGCCTCACCTTGAGAAGATGTTGCAGGAAAAAACACTGGTTCCGCTGCAGGGGATCCTGGCGAACGGCAAGACAGGGCCGCTGGTGGTGCACCGGCAAAATCTGCCCTTGCTGGAGCAAGCCGTCGAAGGCCAGTTAGAATCGCTCCGCACGACTTTCCTCAATCCCTTCGACAACCTCTTTTGGGCCAAGGGGAGAGACCTCGCTTTGTGGGGTTTTCACCAGACGTTGGAAGCCTATCGGCCCGCTCCTGTCAGAACTTGGGGGTACTTCTGCCTGCCGATCCTACATCGCGACAGGCTGGTGGGGCGCTTCGACCCCAAGCTGGAACGCAAGGACGGCATCCTTCGTCTGGTCGCGCTTTACCTGGAGCCTAAAGTAGAGCCGGAGGAAGAGCTGGTTGGCGCGGTGGCTGAGGCGATGCGTGACTTCCTCCGCTTCCACCAGGCCAAAGAGCTGGTCATCGAACGGAGCGACCCACCCATCTTCGCGAGTAAGCTTAAACAAGCCCTATAGCTGCCAGACCTAAAGGGGTAGTCTACAATTACGGTGTGGCAGTAGTCGTCCCGCGGATCTTGAAGACATCGAGGATCGGCACGGGGGCGCTGTCACCCCCCACGAAGGTGGGCAACACGCCGTCCCACTTGTCGATGGCCGCCTGTTGCACCTCGATCTGGCGCAACTGGATCAACCCAGCAGTGACCTGTTCCTTCTGCAAACGTAAGGACTCAGCCTCAGCCTTGGCCGACTCGATCTTCTGCTGCGCTTCGGTCTTGATACGCTCCAGGTCATACTGCGCTTTTTGGGCTTGCTGCATGGCCGCTGCCTTGGACTCAATCGCGGCGGAAAACTGAGGGCTGAAAGTGAAGTCAGTGATGGAGACAGCGTAGACCATGAGACCGCGACCTTCAAAACGAGCCTTCAGTTTTAGCTCGATCATGTCCTTTACTTTGGATCTCTCCTGAATCAGATTGGCCGCGTCGAAGAGGGAGGTAGATGCTTTAATTGCTTCCAGCATCGCAGGCAGAATGAAGCGGGGCTCATAGTCTTGACGGAAGTTCTGGTAGACGTTGGACGCTTCCATCGGGTCGACAGAGTAGTTCAAAGTGACCTTGGTGGCGACTTCCTGCAGGTCTTTGGAGGCGGCGGAAGCCTCCGAAGCATAGGCAATGATCTGTACGTTCATCGGCTCTACGGTGTCGACGAAGGGAGTGACTAGGTAGATGCCCTCGCCCAAGATTCGATCACTGACCGCGCCGAAACGCAGCACGACCCCGCGGTAACCGGCCGGGACGATACCGATGGCAGTTACCAACACAGCAACAATCACGACCAGCACGATCCCGATCACCACTCCGGTGGGTCGCACCGACCAGGTGGAGATTTCATAGCCGCGGGCGTCCTTTCGAGTTCCTCGTTTCATGCTCAACCATAGCCCGACCGCGATGGCCAGGAGAATTAAAATCCACTTCACTGCCTCAATCATCGTTTCGCAACCTTTCCTTGGAAGATTCTGGCCTTCATCTTAGCATGCCTGGGTTTCCTCGAGGTTGACCCCCGCTTTTTCCCCGTTTCCGCGGGGGTGACGGGGGGCCAGCAGCGGGAATATGCCCCTACCTACATATCAGGTCGAGGGGGTAGGCGGTCAGGCTGCGCGGCCCGTCACTCTCCACTACCACGCAGTCCTCCAGGCGCACCCCGAAGCGGCCCGGCAAATAGACGCCCGGCTCCACACTGAAGCACATCCCCTCCTCCAACTGCAGGTCGTTGCCGGCGTGGACGTAGGGTTCCTCGTGCACTTCCAGGCCAAGGCCGTGCCCCAGGCGGTGGGTGAAAAAGGGACCGTACCCAGCTGCTTCGATGTGGGCGCGGGCGATGCGGTCCAGCTCGCCAATGCGCACTCCAGGGCGGATGGCCGATGTAGCCTTCTCCTTGGCCTCGGCCACAGTGCGATAGACGCGTAGGAACTCTTTGGGGGGATCACCCAAGAAGGCGGTGCGGGTCATGTCTGAAAAGTACCCCTGGCATCGCCCGCCGAAGTCCAGCACGATCGCGTCGCCGCTTTCCAGGCTGCGCGAGCAGGTGTTGTGATGGGGGAATGCGCCGTTGGGGCCGGAGGCGACGATCGGCAAGGACGGGTCCGGCTCTGCCCCCTCACGTAGCAGCGAAGCGATGATAGCGCCGGCGATTTCCAGCTCGCTCATGCCGGGGCGTAGCATCCGGACGGCCTCGGCCATCGCCCGGTCGGCTGCCTCACCAGCCGCCAGAAGCCTGTTGACTTCAGCTGCTTCTTTGCGTATGCGCGCCTTGGCGATGGAACCCTCGGCCACACGTAGCGTCAATGAAGGAAAGTGATTACGAAGGGCTAGGGCGAGGACGGCAGGCACTCCTCTGTCGCATTGCACTGGCAGGACCCCGACCATCTCGGTGATTACCTTGGTCGCTAATAATAGCGGATCCTCCCCGTCCTTCCAGGGGTCCATCGCCAGCAACCCCTGAAGGTGGGCGAACTCACCGGTGTGCATCTGGGGAATGATCAAGCGCGGCTCCCCCTGGGCGGGGACGACGAGCAGAAGCAAACGCTCCAGGACCATCGGTCGCTGCCCCAACAGATAGGCCAAATTTGCCGGTGAGGCCACCAATTGAGCTTGCACCCCTTCCCGGCCCAAGCCTTCCTGCAGCCGGCCAAGTCGCTCAGCGTAGAGATTCATATCTGTCATGGTCTCGTCTCCTTGCCTCTCGTTTCTACTATTGTGCCGCTTGAAGCTGCGAAGGGCAAAGTGACCCGAGATTCCTTGTACCTTGGATAATGTAGATATGCACTCGCGAGCTGTCCCTTCCAGACAGTGTACGACCAAAGGTAAGGCCGCGCAGCGGGGGTTCACCCTGGTGAAGCTGATCGTGGTGATCGCGGTCATCGGTATCCAGATTGATCCCAACCACCTTGGTGATCCGCCCATCCTGGTGAGATCTCCCCAACGAAAAAGAAGAAGGCCCGAGCGGAAGCTCGGGCCTTCGCATCATTCAATGTTTTACGTTGTCTCTAGTAATCGCCGCCTTGAGGCATGGGAGGCATGGCGGGGGTCTTCTCTGGCTTCTCGGTGATAGCTGCCGAAGTGGTGAGGATCATGGAAGCAATCGATTCGGCGTTCTGCAGGGCGGAACGGGTTACCTTGAGCGGGTCCACGATGCCGGCCTTGAACATGTCTTCGTAGACCATGGTCAGTGCGTTGAAGCCGATGTTGATGGGAAGTTCCTTGACCTTCTCAACGATCACAGCGCCTTCCATCCCGGCGTTGGCAGCGATCAGCTTGAGGGGTTCTTCCAGGGCACGCTTGACGATATTGGCCCCGGTCAGCTCGTCGCCTTCCAGCTTCAGCTCGGCCATTTTGGGCAGGATGTTGATCAGGACGCAGCCGCCGCCGGCCACGACGCCCTCTTCCACGGCTGCCTTGGTCGCTGAAACGGCATCCTCGATGCGGTTCTTGCGCTCTTTCATCTCGGTCTCAGTGGCTGCGCCGACCTTGATCACTGCCACACCGCCGGCCAATTTGGCCAACCGCTCTTGCAGCTTCTCACGGTCGTACTCGCTGTCGGTGTCCTCGATCTGACGCCGGATCTGGGAGATGCGCTTCTTGATCTCCTCAGGCTCGCCCTTACCGCCGACGATGGTGGTATTGTCCTTGTCCACCTTCACCTGGCGGGCTTCGCCGAGCATCTCCAAGGTGACGTTCTCGAACTTCAGCCCCAGTTCCTCGGAGATGACCGTTCCACCGGTGAGGATGGCGATGTCCTGCAACATGGCTTTGCGGCGGTCGCCGAAGCCTGGCGCCTTGACGGCCACGCAGCGCAGGATACCGCGCATCTTGTTCAGCACGAGAGTAGCCATGGCCTCGCCCTCCAGGTCATCAGCGATGATGACGAAGGGGCGTCCCTTGGCAGAAAGTTTTTCCAGCACCGGGAGGAAGTCGGCGACGGCAGAGATCTTCTTGTCGGTGATGAAGAGCATAGGCTCTTCCAGCTCAACCTGCATGCGCTCAGCATCGGTGACGAAGTAGGGGGAGACGTAGCCGCGGTCGAACTGCATGCCTTCCACGAAGTCCAGGGTAATCTCTAGGCTCTGGGCTTCTTCCACGGTAATCACACCGTCCTTGCCGACTTTCTCCATGGCGTCAGCGATCACTGCGCCGATCTTGTCGTCTTTAGAGGAGATGGAAGCCACTTGGGCGACCGACTGCTTGTCCTCAACCGGTTTGGAGAGCTTCTTCATCTCTTCCACGGCTTTAATCAAAGCGGCGTCCATGCCGCGCTTCAGAGCAAGGGGATTGGCTCCGGCCACGACATTCTTCAGGCCGTCGCGGATCATCGCCTGGGCGAAGACAGTGGCTGTGGTTGTACCGTCGCCAGCGTTGTCCTGGGTCTTGGTGGCGACTTCCTTTACCAACTGGGCGCCGAGGTTCTCGAAAGCATCCTCGAGGTCCACTTCTTTGGCGATGGTGACACCGTCATTGGTGATGACGGGCGGGCCGAACTTCTTCTCCAGCACTACGTAGCGACCCCTGGGACCCAAGGTGATCTTGACTGCATCGACCAAGGCGTTGACGCCGCGCTCCAAGGCACGACGGGCATTCTCATCAAAAAGCAATAATTTGGATGTCATCTTTCTCTTTCCTCCTCGTCTAGCTTTCTAATACTGCCAGAATGTCTCGCTCGCTGAGGATCAGGTACTCTTCCTCATTCAGCTTGATCTCGGTGCCGCCGTACTTGGCGAAGATCACCGTCTGGCCGACTTGTAGATCCATCGGGATGCGCTGCCCGTTGTCTTCATTGAGTTTGCCCGGGCCGATCGCTATTACGGTCGCCTTCTGCGGTTTCTCCTTGGCCGTGTCGGGGATGACGATCCCAGACTTGGTGCGTTCCTCGCCCTCTAGGACCTTCACGACGATCCGGTCCCCAAGTGGTTTTAAGTTCATTACACATTGCCTCCTTACTAAAATTTTGCTTGAGCCCTAGTTTAGCACTCTTACTCGAAGAGTGCCAATAGGTATTAGCAAAAACCTGGCGATTATGCAAGGCGAGTGCGAAGGTCACCTTACACCCCCCGAAACAGACTGCCCGGAGTAACGTCAGTAGATGTGGCATGTATCGCCTTAGCGCGGCTGGGACGTAATCGGCGGCGTCTGGCTCAGGCGATCGCTTTCAACTCGTCCAGCGATTGGCGGATGGCTTGCACCGTGTAGTCCAGATCTTCCTCGGTATGCCGGAAGCAGATATATCCGTGATGGAAGGGCTGAAGGAAGACGCCACGACGGATCAACTGGGTATAAAAGGCTGACCGCAGAACCTTGTAACGTTTCTCTGGGTCGAGGTCGAAGGTGATGTATGGCATCCAGGGAGAACCGCTGAAGGTCACCGGCAAACCGGAGGCGCGCACAACCTGCTCCACTTGGTCGCCGAAGCGTTTTCCCTTAAGGGCGATGTTCTCCAACACCTGGTCCCGTTCCAGGATCTCGATAGTCTTCTTAGCTGCCACTTGGGCGTCACTGTTGGGGAAGAAGGTGGAGGAGAGAAAGACTTTGTCCTCCAACACTTTCATGATCCGCTCTGAGCCGACCAGCGCGCTGATAGGGTAACCGTTGGCCATCGCCTTGCCGATGCAGGTAAGGTCGGGTGTCACCCCGAAGAGCTTCTGAGCTCCACCCAAGTCGACGCGGAAACCACTGCGGATTTCATCAAATACCAGCAGGCAGCCATACTGATCAGCCAAGCGCCGCATCCCTTCCAGGAAACCGGGCTTAGGCATCTGTACAGGTCGGGAGAGGGCGTGGCCAATGGGCGTGACAATAATAGCCGCCATCTCCGCGCCGTGTTGCGTAAGCAGGTCTTCCAACTGATCCAGATCGTTGTACTCGAACTCGAAGATGTCCTCGTAGAGCTTGCTGGGGATTCCACCCTTTTTCTCCACGCACCAGTCGTGCCAACCGTGATAGCCGCAGCGAGCCGCCTGAAGGCGGCCGGTGCAGGCGCGGGCGACGCGGATGGCAGTGGTAGTGGCGTCCGAGCCGGTCTTCACGAAGGCAGCCATCTGGCAACTGGGGATCAATCGGCGTAGCGTCTCTACTAGCGAATTCTGGATCGGTTGTGTGAGCGAAAAGCAGAAACCCTTCTCGCGGATCTGCTCAATCACCGCCTCATCTACCTCCCGTTCCCGGTATCCCAGGATGATCGGCCCATAGGCGCAGAGGAAGTCGATGTACTGATTGCCATCCACATCCACTACCCGACCTCCTTGGCCGGAATCGAAGAAGATGGGATATTCCCCGGGGACGAAGTTATACGGACGGCGGATCCCCGCCACCCCACCTGGAACCAGTGTTTTGGCCTCTTCAAAAAGCTGGTTGGACCTGTCTAATCTCAGTTTCTCGACCATGAATGCTCCTTTTTCCGTTCGATTATTTCCCGCAATGGTTTCCCTATTGTACCAGCAACACGCTGCCGCGGGCTGGCAAGCTGCCGCGGGCTGGCAAGCTGCCGCGGGCTGGCAAGCTGCCGCTGGCTGGCAAGCTGCCGCAAAAACAATGGGGACAGATTTGAAATCTGTCCCCATTGTTTCGGGCAATCTGTCCCCATTGTTCTAAACAATCTGTCCCCATCGCATCATCTAGTTGCCGCAGGCTGTTATCCTTGAGAGGTCACGCTTACCGCGTCGACCAGGACAGCCGGCGCCTCCAGCGAACCGTACACCCACTCCAAGCGGTCATCCAAGGCCAGCAGCCGTTCCTGTAGGAGCTGGTAGGCATTCCCAGAGATCATCGTGTTTTTCACTCGACCGATGTTCTCGCCATAGCGGAGGAGGAAACCGAGGCCGACGTTGTTGGAGAACTCACCCTGTTCCACGTTGCCCTGCCCCAAGCCGATCACCTCTTCTACCAGCAGGACGGCGGGGAGAGTCTTCAGGACATCATATATCGGCGAATCTCCAGGCGCAAGGCGCCAGTTGCCGCTATCGATACCGGGAGGCGCCGTATACCCCGGCCGGAATCCGTTGCCGGTAGCAGTCCTGCCAGCCAGGCCAGCCGTCTTCAGATCGTAGAGGAAACCTTTCAACTGGCCTCTCTCGATGAGCGCTTTGGGCGACGTCGGCAGTCCTTCATCATCGAAGGGGGCAGAGCTGATCGCGTAATCCCGGCAAGGATCGTCCACCAGGGTGAGGCGGGGATCGAGAACTTGACGCCCTTCCTTTCCTTCCAAGGGGGAGATATGGCGGAAGACGGCCCGGCCATTCAATCCGGACTGTAGGGGTAGGAGAAGGAGTATTAAACTCTTGGGGACGCAGAGTAATGGCATCGGGCCGGAGGGAATGGAAACGATCGTTTTGGCCCAATTCAACCGCTCCAAAATGCGCTCAGCCAGGGCGATCCCCTCTACCTCAGCCAACCGTCGAGAAGCGCTCTGCTCGTATAGGGAGAGGATGTCCCCCTCTTCTGTGCGCCGAACCTCCAAGCTGACACTGAAGGAAGTACGGCGGTAGGACATGTCGAGGCCGGTGGAGTTGACTAAATGTACCGATTGCACTGATTTTTGCAGGGATGCGTCAACCTGCAGAGCTGGATCAGCGCTTAACAGACGGTCAATCAGCGCGTGACCCCGCTCGATCATTTGCGATACCTCCACCTGCTCGACTTCCGGGTCGAAGCATTGCACCGAGGAGGTCGCTAGAGGAGCGGGGAAGTGGAAGGGGGCTGGCCCGCCCAGATCTACCGATTCCAATGCCGCTCTAGTCAAGCCCTCCGCGTTGCTCCAATCTCCGGAGGAGGCGAACCCTAACTGCCCGTCCCGAATCACGCGCAGCGCTCGTCCTCTGGTTTGCACCAGCTTGGCTGACTCCAATCGGCCGAATGTGAATGACACCGGCCAGGCCAGGGTTTCGGTCTCGAAGACCTCCGCTTCGCCCACTTGCCCTTTCATCGTCTGTAGGATTTCTTCTGCCTGGATCTCTTTCATCTGCTCTCTCCTATCGCCCGCCCAAGGTCAGCTCGCGGATGCGGATGTGCGGCGCCCCGACGGTTACCGGCAGGCCGCTCTGCCCTCCCTTGCCGCAACCTCCAGCCGAACCGAGCAACTGCAGGTCATTCCCGATGGCATCGATCCGTGTCAGAGTCTCGAAGATATTCCCGGTCAAGACCACATCGCGCAGCATCTCGCCGATCTTCCCATCCTTGATCTCGTAGGCGTACCCGGCGCTGAAGGTGAACTGTTCCAACTCGGTCTGCCCGCCGAATGCACTGCAGGCGTAGATTCCCTGGGGGATGCCGGCGATCATCTCGGAGAAAGGTACAGTGCCTTGGTCAATATAGGTGTGGCGCATGCGAACGATCGGCTCGAAGCGATAGGAAACGGCGCGGGCGTTCCCAGTAGGCTGTGCATTCATTCGCTTGGCGGTTTCGCGATTGTGCAGGAAACCCTCCAGCACACCTTGGCGGATCAAGTGAACTCGGTGGCGGGGGGTTCCCTCGTCGTCGTAACGGGTATTGCCGCGAAGGCCCGGGCGATCGCCGTCGTCGATCACATTCAAATCAGGCGGTCCGAAGCGGCGGCCGGGACAAAGCACTTCGCGCAACCGCTTATTTTTAGAAAGGAAGTCAGCCTCACAGAGGTGACCGAAGGCCTCATGAATGAAGACCCCGGCCAAGAGGGGGTCGAGGACCACAGTGTAAACTCCCCCTTGGGCAGGTTTCGCCTCCAGCAAGGCTTCAGCTCGCCTTGCAACCTCTTCCGGGATCGCTTCGCGGCTCAAGGCTGCCTCAAAGCCAGCGGAAGATCCGTCGCTATCGAAAGCAGTCTGGATATCCTGACCGCACCTAGCTGTGGCCATGAAGCGGAAAGTAACATCCGGCCGCTCCTCACGAAGGTAGGTTCCTTGCGAGTTGGCGAAGGTCACCTCGCGAAAGAGGTCGGCGTACCTGGCCCCGGTCATCACCAGACGTCCTGGATTGGAACGAAGGATATCATTGTACTCAGCCAGCAACGCTTGTTTCCGGCGCAGGGAGACTGCGCGAAAATCCTGCTCCATGGAGGCTGGGAGGTCATCCTGGAGAGGGGGCAGGGGGGCTAATTCGACGGGTTCCAGGACTTCGCGGCTCACTGCGGTGGCGATGCGGGTAGCTTCCTCCACATAATGCTCCAACTCATCCAGTTGGTTGAAGACAGCAATCCCCCAACCACCCCGTACCAGGGCGCGAACCATCCCGCCCGCATCGTTCGATGACTCCAGGTGTTCCAGGTCTTCATTCTGGTAGGAAACCTGGGTCCATTGACGGCGTTCCAGGCGGATCTCGGTGTAGTCAGCGGGGCTTTTCTCCAAAGCCCGCAGGATTCGGTCCTTCATCTTGGCCCTCCTTCAAGGCGGTCTGCTGCAACAATTATAGCTTTTCACAGGGCGATGGGGCGGCGCATGTGGCGCTCTTACATCGGGCGGGATTAATCTGGGCGGGTTTGAAACCCGCCCCTACCCGGCCAACTCCAGACGAATCTCCAAACCCGTTATTTCAGATGGCCACTCCCCTTGCGGATCAAGCAAGGTTAACTGCACGATTTCACCGCTTTTCAAGGACAAGTTTAAAGGCCTTTCGCCGCCCTGCCGAAGGAGATCGGCCAGGGCAACCTTGGCCCGGGGGGCAGTCAGATCGCCGACGAAGAGCCACAATAAAAGTTTAGAAGAGAGCGGTTGGAGTAGGTTGCCACGGATGCCGGCGAGCAATTTCCGGATGCGAGATGGGCAAGGGAAAGAGGCTTTTGCCAGGCGGGAGTCGAAGAGCACCGCTTGGCTGCCGTGGAAAGAGGGAGTTCCGTCGAAGAGAGAGAGAATTCGCGAACCCCTGGGAAGCGAAGCTTCTGCCTCGGGAGCGCCTTGCAGGGCGGCTCGAGCTCTCCCCGTCTTCATCTTCCGGCTGCTGATGGGGGTCGCATCCAAGGCCAATGGGGACGCCCCGGCGGAAAAGGAGTAAGCCATCATTGGCGGAGGGGCCAAGAAAGCGCTGGACCATCCTGCAGGGAGGGCATTGGCCACGATCACCGTTCCCTCCGCCTTCTTCCCTCGCTCCTTGCGGGTGGCGATGAAGGAGGTCTCGCGGGAAGCCAATCCAAAGGACAGAGCTTCTTTGACGAGCAGCCCCTTCACGGCCTGTTCGCTGTTTTTTCGGGCATTCTCGGCGTAGAGGGGTACGGTTTTTGGGTCTCCTTCTGGCGAGATGGACTGAATGTCATAGCCGAGGCGGGAGAGCTGGTCCGCTAGCTCCTCCGGGGGCAATCCTGAGCCCGCTAAATTCTCCAAAGCAAGCACTCGCCGGGTGCCGAAGAGAGCCGGCAAGGCGGGGTGGGAATGGGCGCCTGTCTGTTCCACTAATTCCATCCGGGCAAGCTCTTCTCTCCCAGCGCGCAGGACCAGGCGCAAGGGACCATGACCTTGGGGGAAGCGACCCGAGAGGGCAAGGGTTCGTCCAGCGGGCAAGTCACCCAGATCAACCCAACTCTCGCTCTTTTCGTTGTGCGCGACTCGCCCTGCTGTCTCCAGGCCGGGGCGGTCCAAGGCCAGGGTCACATCTGCGTAGAGGGGCCGGCTCCAGTCAGCCAGGACTTCATCCAGGGCAGTGGCGATGTCCTCCTCTTCGGGGTTGCTGGTGAGGAAGCGAGCGATCCCACCGCCCTTTTCAGCTAGCTCT
>JAPLHW010000043.1 GCA_026389425.1 Coprothermobacterota bacterium | reverse complement strand
CTTTCTATTGTACGCTGCCGGTTCCCTTTCAGCCTAGAGGCGCAAGCGGCGAAAAACGAGAGGCGCTCCCCAGGAGATCCACAAGCCGACCGCTGCCAGAGCCAGATAACGACCCACCAGCAGGGGGACTGCTGCGCCGCCCGGGAGAAAAACCTGGACGGCGAGGTAACCGCCCCCGGCAACCGCCATGCCCAACAGGACGCGAAGGGTTTTCCGGCGAAAACAGCCAGCCACCTCGAAACCTCCCTGTCGTTGCAGCAATGTCCACCCAGTCAGGAAACCAAAGAGGACGCCGGCCAAGCCAACCACCCCGCCCAGATCCCGCGGGTGATAGACGGTCGGGTTCTCGGGGAAAGCGCGAGCGGCCAGAATGGCCCACCCTGGCGGGTCCTCCGGGGGGAGAGCCAATCCGGCCAGCAGGGGCAAAGCAACCAGCATCAGGGAAACCAGCAAGGCCAGCAGGACCTGTCCCGGCAGCGAGCGGCTTCGCCAAGCGCGGGTGAGGGGTTTCTCCCAACGTAGAAAGGCCATTAGTATGATCCCCCCCACTGCCCAGCCTGCTAGCACGTCCCAGGGGAAGTGAACCCCCAATTGCAAGCGGGAGAAGCCGATCAGAAAGATCAAACTGATGGCCAAGCCGCGCTCCCAGCCTGAAGTTTGCTGCGCCCACAACCCCCAGAAGACGGCGGCATTTTGGGCGTGGCCGGAGGGAAGGCCGTAGGAGCTCTCGGGTTGGGCGGGGTGAACTTCGTCGCTGATCCAAAACGGGCGAGGGGCATGGAAGAGAAACTTCAAAGTGACCATCAAGCTGGCGGAGAGGCTGATAGCGACTCCCAAGCGTGTCGCCAGGCGAGGGTTGACGCACCAATAAAGGAAAGGAAGGAGCAAGAGGAAGAAGACCTCCGTCCCCATTGCGCTGACCGCTACCATCGGCCAGGTTAGCCCGGGAAGGTTCACTTGCAGCCAAATCACCACGGCCAAGCCCCAACTGAAGAGCCCTTCCCAGCCGCTCACGCAGTCCTCCGATCCAGTCGATTGACCCGTTCTCGCACCCATCCATTGTAAGGAAAAGGTCTCTTCTTGGCACCCATCGAGAGAAGGAGTGGTATCTTTGGGTAGCGATGGAAAGAGGAAGCTGTTACAGCGTGATGAACGCCCGGAGAAGGAAACGAGTCCGCGGGTGGGGAAAGGCGCAAGGATGAGTGATCCCACGCCGGGTGGCACTGTCAGATCTTGGGTGCTTCGATATCCCGGCCCGATCGGGCCGGACCGTCTGAGCTTGGAGGAACGACCGCGACCGCTTCTGGCAGCCGGTGAAGTACGCATGCGGGTGGAAGCCTGCGCCCTCTGCCGCACCGACCTGCACATTATCGAGGGGGAGATCCCGCCGCATCGCCTGCCGCTGGTCCTGGGGCATCAGATTATAGCCCGGGTGACCGAGGTGGGGGAGGACGTGGAAGGGTTGGCCATCGGGCAGCGCGTCGGGGTTCCCTGGTTGGCCGGAACGGACGGTTCCTGCCCCTCTTGCCGGCAAGGGCGAGAGAACCTTTGCCCGGCGGCGCGATTCACTGGTTATGACAGGGACGGCGGGTATGCCGAGGAAGCGGTGGCTTCTGCCGCCTTCGTTTTTCCGCTTTCTTTGCAGAGAGACCCATTGCAGGCTGCACCGCTTCTCTGCGGAGGAGTGATCGGTTTTCGCGCGCTGCGCCTGGCTGCTCTTAAGCCTGGCGAGCCGTTGGCTCTCTACGGTTTCGGTTCTTCGGCACATTTGATCCTTCAGTTGGCGGTGGCCTTAGGTCACCCGACCTTCGTCCGCTCGCGCGGGCAGGAACGGCTGCAGCTAGCCCATCGTTTGGGGGCGGCTTGGGTGGGAGGATACGATCAGCCTTTTCCCCAGATGGTGGCCGCCGGGCTAGTCTTCGCCCCGGCCGGGGAGATCGTACCAACGGTGCTGGCTGACCTAGATCCGGGCGGACGGCTGGTATTGGCCGGGATTCAGATGAGCGACATCCCCTCCTTCCCCTACCGTTTGCTGTACCAGGAACGCAGCCTGAAGTCGGTGGCCAACTCCACCCGCGCCGATGTGCGCGATTTTCTGCGTTTGGCGGACGAACATCATCTCACACCGGAGGCCGAGGGAGTCCTCTTCAAGGAATTGCCGGAGGCGTTGAGACGCTTGAAAGAGGGCCGGTTGACGGGATCATTGGTACTGCTGGCTGCCTCTCTAAGGTAAGCGGAAGAGCTGAGAACTGGCGCTCTGGGCCACGGAGCGCGCCAGAGGAACGACTTCCATACAAGTGATAAACTTGGGCAGATTGCTTCCTCACTCTTGGGTGGGGCAATCGATTGTTTTGGTGAAACACAGATTGACCTGAACTCAGATTACGATGAAGGATGGTGACTAAATGGAGGATTCTGTGCGCGAGCCGCTCGCTCTAGAGCGTGTCGGCGTGCGAATGCGCCGGCTTCTGGCAGCTTGGAAGAAACTGCGGGCAAGTTTGGAGGCTTGGGACCGGCGGCATTTCGAGCTGGAGCGAGAGGTTCTGGATGAAGGATTACTGAGCCTGGCTGCCAATTGGCCAGTGCTTCGAGTCGAGTTGGAGGAGAGAATCCAAGCCAGCCGTCGAAGCTTGGAAGACCCGCTCTACCCGCAATTGCTGGAGGAATCGTTGCGCAAAGCAGGCGTTCCGCTGGCCGGGGCTTTTCCGAATTTCGAGTTCCCTCCTTTCAAATTGCACGTCTCGTTGGCCGAGGAGCAGTGCATCCTCAGCATGGGACGGCGGCGGGAGAACACCTCAGCGATGAACCCTGCCTCAGTGGCCGGTTGGGTGGCCTCCCGCTACCGCAAGGTGGCCGGGCGCCCGATTCAAGCCACCCGGCTCTGCCAAGAGTTGCGGGAAGCCTATGAGTATGCCAACCGCTTGCATTACGCCGCCCGCGAGGTGCTGTGGGGGAAGCCCGTTCCCTTGGCCACCCTCTGTACCCTTTTCACCCTGCGGCGCGAGGCCAAACGAGACTATCCCTTGCAACTGTTCCTCTACGACCTGGGGCGCTTGAAAGAGACATTCCCCTTAGAGCTGCAAGGATACCGCTTCGAGTTCGGCTTCACCCGCAATCAGGGCCGCTCCTACGACCTGGTCGACTCCCAGGGAAGGGTCAGCCACATCAGCAGTTTATCCATCCATGCACCGGAGGAAGACCATGCCAACGATCCGCAGGGATGACCTGCGAGCGCTCCAAGCCGGGCAACCGCCCGCTGACCCTGCTCTGCTCCAGGCCATGACGGTGGGTCGCGAGCTGTGGCTGGATTATCTTCGCGACCATTATCTAGAGAATTACATCGCCGACGGTGGGAGCAAGGTCAAGGTTCTGGTCGGAAACCGCGGCGCAGGCAAGACCCACTTGTTGAGAGCGGTCGCAGCGGATGCCAAGGCCCTCGGATACGAGACGGTCTTCCTCTCCGCCCGATCCACTACAGCCAAGCTGAGCGACTTACCCAGCCTCTACCGAGACATCGCCCGAGGGATCGACATGGAATACCTGGTGGCCGGTCTCTGTCGCCGCGTGGCAGCCGAGCTTGGCTACGACGAACGCCAGTACGATGGCTACAGCCCTCTCCTGCCTCTCTTGGTAGAGAAGGGGCGGCCTACCCCCATCGCCAAGCGAGAGATCAGCGACGCCGCCTGGAGAGTCTTTCGCCGCTTCGACTTGGGACCCTCCTTTCTCACCTTCGTCTGGGGCGTGGTGCAGTCGCGCACCTATGATGAGGACGAAGAGGATCGCATCCGCGAGTTCCTCTACTTGAAATGGCTGGCCGGGGAGAAGCTGGAACGCGGCGAGAAGCAGCAAACCAGCCTTTTCGAACGCTTGGGAAAGCCCACCGCCCGATACTGGTTGAACTCTCTAATCCACCTCTTGCGCATCGCCGGTAAACGAGGTTTGCTGGTCCAGATCGACGATTTGGAAGCGCTGACCGAACGGAGCGGCGAAGACGGAGGCTATCGCTATTCTCCCCAAGCGGTGAAAGATAGCTGCGAGCTCTTTCGCCAACTGATCGACGATGCGGATTGTCTCAGCGGTTTCTTTCTGCTCTTGGCTGGGCGTCCTCCCTTCATTCAAGATCTGCGCCGCGGCTTTCAGAGTTACGAGGCTCTTTGGATGAGGCTGCAGACCGGCCTGGTTCCCTCCACTTGCTTCAACCCCTACGCCGATATGATCAACGTCGATACGCACGACCGTGCTTTGGGCGGCGAGCCGCTCGCTCTGCAAGTGGCAGGCCGCTTGCGTGCGGTACTGGCCGAAGCGGGCCTTCGTCGCGGTGAACAGCCTGCCCCTCGGGTAGAGGAAATGGCGGAGGAACCGTTGCGAGCCGGTGTGCGAAGTGAGGCGAGCCTTTACCAGGAGGAGCGATCATGAACGGCATTCCCTACGAGGAGGCGCGTCGGATGGCGGTGGCTGTCATCGAGTCGCTGCGGGCAGGAATTCCCACGCGAGCTTCCACCCGCGCCTTGCCCGACTTGCGGCCCAACCTCAAGCGAACGGTGCAAGCCGACCTGGAAGCATTCCAAAGCGGCGACCAGGTTCCCCCTGGGCGACTGCTGTGGGGGCAGTACGGCCAAGGCAAGACACACGCCTTGACAGCCATCGAACACCTCGCCTTGGACCACGGCTTTGCCACCAGCCGCGTCTCTCTCAGCCGCGAGGTTTCATTGCACAACCTCTTCCACTTCTACCGGCGAGTGGCTCCGATTGTGCGCTTGCCGGATTCCCAGGCGCCGGGCATCCTCGGCCCCCTCAATCGGCGCCGCCGTAGCGAACTGGAGGGATCCCCGATCTTAGAGCCGGGCCGTTATTGCCACCCCTTGCCGGCCATCGTGCTGCAGGATCTGCTGGCGGCCAGAGATTCCGAGGACCAGGCCAACCTCTATGGAGACCTGATGGGTAATCGTATCCCCTTGGGCGAGTTGCGCCACTTGCACAAGCAAAACCGCCAGGAGCCGTTGCCAAAATTCGAGGAAAACTTCAGGGCCGGACGTCACGCCACCGCCTACCTGGGTTTGCTGGCCGACGCCATTCGTTTCTGCGGCTACCGGGGCTGGGTGCTGCTGATCGATGAAGCTGAGCTGATCGGCCGCTTGGGGCGGGCTAGCCGGATGAGAGCCTACCTTAACCTCAGTACATTGCTGGGGTGGTCGGCCGCGCTGCCCTACCCGATCTACACCGTCGCCGCAGTCGCTTCCCGCTTGCAGGACGATCTTTGGCACGGAAAGATCGGTTCCAGCCAGTCCGACCCAGTTCTGCTCCCTGGGCTGGCCGAAGAGAAGTGCGGAAAAGCGGAAGGTCAAGCCCTCTCCCGCTTCTTCCAACAGGCCATGGATCCCGTACAGTGCCCCACTGTGCGGCCCTTGCGCGGGGAGGACCTGCTGCTTCTATTGGAGCGGGTGCGACAGTTGCATGCCGACGCCTACGCCTGGCCGGCC
>JAPLHW010000250.1 GCA_026389425.1 Coprothermobacterota bacterium | reverse complement strand
GCGCGAGCTGGCCATGATCGCCTGCGCTCTCGCTTCTTTTCTTGTCACCCGGCGATCCACCATCCACGCGGACAACGCCTTCACCTTCGGTCCCATCCGCGAGGTGGCCATCCTCTTCGCCGGTATCTTCGTCACCATGCTTCCCGCCCTGACCTGGTTGCGCGGCAACGCCCAAACCCTTGGGCTAAGCACCCCCGGCCACTTCTACTGGACCTCCGGCGCGCTCTCCTCTTTCCTGGACAACGCCCCCACCTACCTCTCCTTCCTCAACACAGCCATCGGTTACACCGGCCTGAACGTGCCGGCCATGCTTCAACAGGCGCCCCAATTCATCGTGGCCATCTCCCTCGGTTCGGTCTTCTTCGGGGCCAACACCTACATCGGCAATGGGCCCAACTTCATGGTCAAGTCGATCTCCGAGACAGCCGGGGTGAAATGCCCCTCCTTCCTCGGCTATATGGCACGCTTCTCCATCCCTATCCTGATCCCTATCTTTGCCTTGGTCTGGTTCCTCTTTTTGAGGTAGGGAACCAGTGAGTCAGTAGTCAAGTGTTTAAGTCATTTAGTGATCAAGTGTTTAAGTAAACATGCTGCCGCAGGCTGGGTTCTCATGTTAAGTACTGGCTGGTTTAGAGATACGATTCATCAACCATCGCAAGAGATAGATGCAGATGCCGATCAAGACCAGCGCCAATAAGACTCTTCCCATTCCTTGAAGGAGGATCTGCACTCCTACCCATACGCTTGGGATGTTTCCGAAACGCAAGGTCAAATCCAACAGGACACCACCAGCCAACACGGAACCGATTTGGCCGGAGACATTGGCGCTGGCAGCAGGCATCATCAAGTAATTGTGACGGTCTTCCTTCTGCCCCATGATGTGCACCAGGCGGGCAGACATCGGGAATGAGGAGAGCCCGGCTGCCCCGATCAAGGGGTTGATCTTCAAGCCGGCAGCATGCAATCCCTTGGCTACGAGGATACCGATGACAGTGGAGAGCGCGAAGGCTAACAAGCCGAGGGCGAAAATCAGCAAGGTGTCGGCCCTCAGAAAGATCTCCGCTTTCATTGTGGATCCAACCGCGATCCCCAAGAGCAGTGTGACCAGGCCGGCCAAAGTTTCTTTGGCTGTCTTGGCCAACATCTCTGTGACGCCGGAGGTTGCTAAGATATTTCCAAACATCAAGGTACCGATCAGTGGAATGCTCATCGGGCTTAAGCAACTGGTCAAGATCACGATCATGTATGGGAAGGTTTTTATCATCCCATCATTGATCTTCACGGTACTGATCTCCATGCGTACCATTCGCTCCTTCTTGGTTGTCAGAAGGCGCATGATGGGAGGCTGGATGATTGGAACGAGAGCCATGTAGGAATAAGCAGCAAGGGTTACCACGCCCAGAGACTGAATCCCAAGAGCAAGGCGACGATCATGCTGCCGAAGATTCCGATCTGGCCGACTGCCCCAAAGATGATCAACCACGGCTTTTCCAAGAGCGGCCGAAAATCCATCATTGCGCCGATGGAGATAAAAATCAGGAGGGGGAAGAACTCGTTGGCTATGCCGTACTGGAAGAGGAGATCGAGGAATGAGCCTGTCTTGGCAAGGGGGGAGAGCGGAAGGTTGACCAGTAGGATGCCGATCCCGATCGGTAGAAGAAGGAGAGGTTCGTATTTTTGACGGACGGCGAGGTAGGTCAGCAAGAGACCCAGTAGGATCATCACCGCTTGCTTGAGGGTTGGGAGGTAGATGAAGCTTTCCATATCGTGATCCTTTCTGAACCCGCGGATTGGTTTATTTCACGAATGGCGTTAGTATAGCGAATCTGAAGATTGCATGTAGCCAAACCACCTTCGAACATCGTTTGAAGAGATGCGAGTAACATACTAGATCCCCCATCTTCTCAACAATGGACCGGAGGCCTTAGAATGGCAATGGAATCAGGAATCCAGCCGAAACAGAGGAGAAAGTGACGCTTGATTAGACCATTTAAGTACAGCAAACCACGTTTCTTGAGGGAAGCGCTGGAAGCCTTGGAAAAAGAGAATACCCGAGCCTTGGCTGGTGGAAGCGATCTTTTGGTGGAGATGCGGGAAGGGAAGAGCCAGCCCGAGCATATTGTTGACGTGAAAGCCATTCCTGAGTTAAGTTGTTTCTCGATTGGTAAGGATGGGATCACTATCGGGGGGCAGCTATCACTCAATGAACTAGCAGATTCCAAGGAACTTGGACAAACATGTCCTATCTTGGGTGACGCAGTCAGGACGGTAGCCACGCCGCAAGTGCGCAACCGGGCTACCCTGGTTGGAAATCTATGTACTGCTTCCCCAGCGGCGGATATGGCGCCTCCACTTTTCGTATTGAATGCAGCTGTGGTTGTCGCTTCAAAAGCGGGAGAACAGAGAATCCCGATCCAGCGGTTTTTCCAAGGGCCAAAAAAGAACTGCCTAACTCCTGGCCAACTGGTCCTTCGGGTGGAGATCCCACCCTGTTCCTCTGGGCGGGGCGTGTTTATGAAGAAATCACGCGTACAAGGACATGACCTGGCTACCATCAACGTAGCAGGCTGGGCAAATCCTCAAGACGGCAGCCTGCGAATTTGCATCGGAGCTTGTGGTCCTACACCGGTATTGCTGACGGGCAGCGATGAGCTCTATCAGCGGGCGGTTAGCCGTGATGAGCTTCTTGATGGATTGGCCATGCTCGCCCAAGACCAAATTGCCCCAATCGACGACTTGCGGGCCTCTGCTGCGTACCGACGCCATCTAGTCACTGTTTTCCTAGGTCGAATGGTGCGGATCCTTTTCCCGGAGGAAGGAGGCACGTCCCGTGCTTCATGAAATCCCACTTTACACGATCAGCGTTGAAGTGAACGAAAGAACCTACACCGAGAAAGTGCCGGCTCAAATGACCTTGCTGCAATTCTTGCGCGAACGGCTGTGCCTGACCGGCGCCAAAGAGGGTTGCGGGGTAGGGGAGTGTGGCGCCTGCACGGTGCTTTTGAATGGGAAAGCCGTCGATGCCTGTTTAGTCCTAGCGGTTGAGGCAGACCAGGCCAGCGTCCGCACGGTGGAAGGGGAAGCCAGGGATGGGGAATTGACTCTCCTTCAGCGAGCCTTCATCGAGCACGGCGCGGTACAATGCGGCTTCTGCACTTCGGGAATGCTTTTATCGGCACAGAGCTTGTTGGAAAAGAACCCTCATCCCGATCAAGAAGAGATCGTAGAAGCCATCTCCGGTAACCTTTGCCGCTGTACCGGCTACGTACAGATCCTGGAGGCAATTGAAGCGGTCGCTCTGGGGAGGGAGGAGGGCGGATGAGCACTGATCAGGAGTATCGCTATATCGGCAAAGGGATCTCCCGCTTGGATGGGCTGGAGAAAGTAACCGGCAGTGCCCAGTTCGTGCATGACATGGCCTTTCCGGGGATGCTCTATGGAAAGACAGTGAAGTCTCCCCACGCTTGTGCCCGCATCGTTTCCATCGATATCAGCGAGGCAGAGAAGATGCCGGGTGTGTGCGCTGTTCTCGTCGGTAGAGAGCTGCCCTACAAGGTCGGTATCTACATGATCGACAAAGACATCCTGGCCAAAGGGGTAGCCCGCTACCAAGGAGAGCCGGTGGTGGCAGTCGCCGCACGGAGCGAGTTGGCCGCCGAGGAGGCTTGTGCCAAGGTGAAGATTGTCTGGGAGGAGTTACCTGCCGTGCTCGACCCACGCGAAGGATTGGCTCTGGCAGCCCCTTTGGTTCACCCAGAGTTAGCTAGCTATAGCTACATGAAGGGAGTTTTTCAACCTCAACCTGGTACCAACATCTCCCACCACCAGAAGATCCGTAAGGGGGATGCGGAGAAAGCCATCGACCAAGCGGAGATCGTCTGGAAAACCCAGTTTTACAACCCACCCGTGCAACATGTCGCCATGGAAACTCACACTTGCATTGCTCATGCGTTGCCTGGTTCCCAAGCTCGGATCTGGACCTCAGCTCAGTCTCCTTTTACCGTGCGCAATCTCTTCTCAGCTTGCTTCGGCATTCCTCATCAAAATATCCGCGTCCATGTTCCCTACGTGGGAGGCGGTTTCGGTGGAAAAGCCGGCATCCACCTGGAGCCGTTGGCTTATCTCCTATCCCATAAAGCGGGAGGGCGTCCAGTCAAGCTGACCATGACCCGCGAAGAGGAGTTCGGCACCATACCTTCCCGCCAAGGACTTTATAGCCAATTCACCACCGGCGCAACGCGTGATGGGAAGATCGTCTCTTTAATCGCCACTTACATTTGGGACGCTGGAGCCTACGCGGATTATGGGGTGAACGTAGGGCGAGCGGCCTCCTATTCCGGAGCTGGTCCCTACGAAGTGCCGAACTGCCGTATCGACTCTTTGGTGGTTTACACCAACAAGGTGTTCGGCACAGCCTACCGCGGTTTCGGCCATTTGGAGGTGCTCTGGGGGATCGAGCGAAACATGGACATTGGTGCTCGCCAGCTTGGCTTGGACCCGGTGGAGTTCCGACGGCGCAACGTCTTACGCCCAGGAGCGAAGACGATTACCGGAGAGACCATCAGCGAGCACACCGGCCGTGTTGACCTCTGCCTGGAGAAAGTTGCCGAGGAGATCGGTTGGAGTGGGATTCAGACGGAGGAGGAGAGGGCACAAGCGAGAGACAGCGGCAAGTTACGAGGAAAGGGAGTTGCTCTGCTGCACAAAGCCCCAGCGATGCCTGTTTTCACCTCCAGCGCCGCCCTGCTGAAGTTCAACGAGAATGGCTCGGTGGACCTCCTTACCTCGATCACCGACTACGGTCAAGGCACCTACACCGCTCTGGCTCAATGCGCAGCGGAAGAGCTGAAGATGCCCATTGAACGGATTCACGTTCCCTGGGAGAGCGACACCGCCTTGACCCCTTTCGATTGGCAGACAGTCGCCAGCCGCGGCGCCTTCATGGGCTGCAAGGCGGTGATGGCGGCGGCTCGCGATGCGCTGCAGCAGATTAAGGAAACAGCCGCTCAGATCTTGCGGGCGCCGGTAGGGGAGCTGGTCTGCCGGGATGAGGCAGTTTTCGTCGCCCATCGCCCGGAAGAGCGTCTTTCCTACCGAGAAGTAGTGATGGGGTACAGCTACGCCAACGGGAACTCCATTGGCGGCCCGGTGATCGGCCGAGGCCACTACATCGCTCAAGGGCTGACCCACCTTGACCTGGAGACAGGCCAGGGCTTACCCGCTCTGGATTGGACCTATGGCGCCCACGGGGTAGAGATCGAGGTGGACCTGGAGACGGGGGAGATCACAGTGCTCAACCTGGCTACCGCCCTTGACGTAGGCCAGGTGCTAAACGCCCAATCATTGCGCGGGCAGATCATCGGTGGCGTGGTGCAAGGGTTGGGGAGCGCCCTCTTGGAGGAGTTCCGCTTCTCACCCCAAGGCCGGCTGCTGAATGCCGGATTCGTCGATTATAAGATTCCAACCAGCAAAGATCTGCCCAGGAAGATGAGCCAGCACATGATCTTGACTGAACAGTTGGATGGCCCGTACGGTGCGCGCGGGGCAGCCGAACACCCGATGATTTCGATACCGGGAGCGATCGGCAATGCGCTCTGCGATGCCCTGGGAATTGATTTCTTTGAGCTACCCCTGAACGCGGAGCGTGTTTGGCTGGGAATCCAGCGACAGAGGAGCGTGTTACAGAACACGCTGCCGCGGGCTATAATGCTGCCGCAGGCTATCAAGTTGCCGCAGACTGTACACTTGGATAGGGGAGGAGGATGATGCAGCGGCTCTTCGTGAAAAAAGACCATTACCGCGACTCGGTTTACCTGATGCAGCTCTCCCTGGAGCTGAAGGAAGGGGCAGGTTTGCAGGAAGCTTTTGTAGCGATGGGCACCCCCGCCAACCGAGAGATCCTGGGTGAGATGGGTATTTCTAAGGATGACCTGGAAAGAGTCGGCCCCAACGATCTGCTGATCGCCATGGAAGCGGAAGATGAAGCAGTGATCGAGAAAGCTCTGCTGTTCTTGCCTGACTTATTGGAGGGAACTCGCGGGGAGCCGGAGGGAGGCGAAGCATACCAACCACGCACCCTAGAGCAAGCCTTGCGTCAACTTCCCCACGCTAATCTGGTGCTGATCTCCAACCCTGGTCCCTATGCTTCCGGTGAAGCGCGAAGAGCCTTGGAGAAGGGGCTGCACGTGATGATCTTCTCCGACAACGTCCCCTTAGAGGAGGAGATCGCCTTGAAAAAGCTAGCTCAGCAGCGCGGGCTTCTACTGATGGGGCCGGACTGCGGTACCGCACTGCTAAACGGCAAGCCCCTCTGTTTCGCCAATGTCGTGCCATCCGGGGCGATCGGCATCGTCGGCGCCTCCGGTACCGGAATTCAAGAGGTCAGTTGTGCCATCGCCTGCAAGAGAGAAGGGGTTTCCCAGGCAATCGGAACGGGAGGACGTGACTTGAGCCGAGAAGTGGGCGGCTTGATGATGACCGAAGGGATCAAGGCTTTGGCTGGAGATTCAAAGACCCGGGTCATTGTCGTTATCTCCAAGCCACCAGCCCCGGAAGTAGCGAAAGGAGTCACCGCCCAGTTGGCCTCCTGCGGAAAACCCAGCGTGGTCTGCTTTATTGGTAGCCAACAGCAACTCAGCGAGGGAACCCTCTGGTTCGCTGACAGTCTCGCCATGGCTGCCTCTGTGGCAGTCTCGCTCCTTCGCGGGGAAACACCCGGCCAACTTTTCCAAGACGATGAGCTGCTAGACCGGATCACAGTGGAGGAGACCTCTGGCATGAATGAGGAACAACGCTTCCTGCGCGGACTCTACACTGGGGGTACCCTGGCCGACGAAGCCATTTGCTTGTTGGAGAAGGGAGTGGGACCTGTGTATTCAAACATCCATACAGAGAAAGAGTTGCGGCTATCGGATCCAACCCACTCGCGACAGAACAGCATCATCGATTTGGGCGACGACTACTTCACAAGAGGGAAACCGCACCCGATGATTGATCCTTCCGGCCGGGCTGCTCGAATCATACAGGAGGCGGATGATCCCGAAGTGGCTGTTCTGTTATTGGATTTAGTCTTGGGATATGGTTCGCACCACGATCCAGCCGGGGCGATCTACTCGGCAGTAGCTGGAGCAAAAGAGGCCGCTCGCGCCAGAGGCGGGCATTTGGCGGTGATCGCCTCCATCACAGGAACCGCCGGTGATCCGCAGGGGCTGGAGCGTCAGCGGGAGACCTTGGAGAGGGCTGGGTGCCGCGTGATGGCTTCCAACTGGCAAGCTGCCGCTTTGGTGGAGCGGATCATCAGCGTACGGGCGGTGCGGCGATGAGCGTGGTCGACCTTTTTGGGCAACCATTACAAGTGATCAATATCGGGCTGGAATCATTCGCCCAGAATCTCCGGCAAGAGGGCGTGCCGGTGGTCCAGATGGACTGGCGGCCGCCGGCCGCTGGGGCGAAGGGAGTAGGGGAGGCGCCTCTGCGCGTCGACCGCGAGCAAGCCAACCGAGAAGCCGTCGACCGCCTGTTGCGAGGACAGCCCATCTTGACCGGTGTATCCACCGCTGGAGAGGCCATCCCCGGGATGCGCCGGGACCTTTTCTTACATGCCGGTCCTCCCATCTCCTGGGAACGGATGTGCGGCCCAATGCGGGGGGCGGTGATCGGTGGAATCCTCTTTGAGAGGTTGGCGGCGAGCGAGGAGGACGCCCAGCAGCTAGCTGCCTCCGGGGCCATTGCCTTCGAGCCGTGCCACGAGCACGACGCAGTGGGACCGATGGCGGGGGTCACCACCTGGAGCATGCCGGTCTGGGTGGTGGAGAATCGCACCTTCAGCAACCGCGCCTACTGCGCATTGAACGAGGGTCTTGGAAAGGTGTTGCGCTACGGCGCCTACGCCCCCCCAGTCATCGAACATTTGCGCTGGATGGCGACCGAATTGGGGCCGATCTTGGCTTCGACGCTGGAGCGGCACGGGCCGCTGGACCTACGGGTGCTGATCGCTCAGGCCCTGCAGATGGGCGATGAGGGTCACAATCGAAACCGTGCCGGCACCTCTCTCCTGATCCGCGAGTTGGCTCCCGAGCTAGTTCGCATAAAAGTAAAACGGAAGAGGTTGTCTGAAGCTCTTCGCTTCCTTCACAGCAACGACCACACCTTCCTCAATCTCTCCATGCCTTCGGCCAAGTGTCTGCTGGAGGCGGCAGCCGGTGTGGAGGGTAGTTCGATGCTGGTGACGATGGCTCGTAACGGCACAGATTTCGGCATCCGGCTGGCCGGTCTTCCCGGACGCTGGTTCACTGCACCGGCCAACCTTGTGCGTGGTCTCTATTTTCCTGGATACAGCGAATTGGATGCAGCCCTTGACATCGGCGATTCTGCTATCACCGAGACGGCCGGGCTGGGGGGGTTTGCCATGGCTGCTGCCCCCGCCATTGTCCAGTTTGTGGGCGGTACACCACAGGATGCCTTGCGCTTGACCCAAGAGATGTATGAGATCACTTTGACCGAAAGCCAGACCTGGCAGATCCCCGCCCTCGGCTTCCGTGGCACTCCCAGCGGGATCGACCTCTTCCGTGTGCTGACTAGTGGCATTCTTCCTTCCATTAACACCGGTATCGCTCACAAGGATCCGGGCGTTGGGATGATCGGCGCCGGCCTCGTGCAGCCGCCCTTAGCTTGTTTCCAGTCTGCCTACCAGGCTTACATGCAGCAGTACGCCGCTACTTCTAGTCAGCCTGCGGCAGCATGTCTAGACAACCAACCAATCAAGGAGGATCACCGATGAAACTGATTGACTTGACCATTCCCTTCGGCATTGCTACCCCGCCCTGGCCGACCTATGAGCCACTGCAGCTGAAGTATTTCAAGCGACTGGCACCCAACGGAGCCAACGGCCAGCTGCTGACTACATCCAACCATGTCGGCACTCACCTCGACGGGGAGATTCACTTCTACACACCAGGCAAAGATATCGCCTCGCTCTCCCTCGATTTCCTGGTCCATGAGGGGGCGGTCGTGGACCTCTCCGATTGCACGACCGACTACGACATCTACACTTCTAAACAGGTAGAGGAACGGGTAGAAGTCCGTGAAGGAGATATCTTGATCATTCACACCGGCTTTCACCATTACGGCTGGGATCAACCCACGGCCAACGAGGTCCGTTACATGGTACAGCACCCAGGCCCGGATGTGGAGTTCGTGGAGTGGGCAAAAGCCAAGAAGCTGCGTTGGATCGGGGTGGACTGCGGTAGCGCCGATCACCCCATGAACACCATCATCCGCAATTGGATGCCTGTTCAAGCCAAGGAGGCAGACGCTTTTTTCCGCCAGAAGTTCGGTGTCTCTTTGGAGGAGCGCTTCACCCCGGATAAGTATCAGATGATGCATACGCGGCTCTTCAGCCAAGGCATCATCCATGCGGAATGCGTGGCCGGGGACATCGATCTGCTGCTCAACCAGCGGGCCACCATCGGATGTTTCCCCTGGCGTTTCGTGGACGGTGAATCCAGCATTAGTCGGATTGTGGCGATGGTCGAGGATGAGCGTTACGAAGAGTTGATGAAGAAGAAGTCGCTGGCCTCGCTGACCCGCTTCGGCGATGTGGCAGGCGCCAAGAACCCCTGGATTCACGAGCAGGCGCGCAAAAAGTAGACAGTCTCTTCCGTTTTGATTAAAGCGATGAGGGAGCCTAAAAGGGCCCCCTTGTTGTTTTTCCGCAGATAAGAAGAATGCCAGAAAAAACCTTGCCAGGGAAGAGATTAGCTCGTATAATCGTCTATGTCGGATAAGTGCCATTATCCGACATTGATTGAAGATGATATTATCCGACATAAAGTGTACTCTCTCTCGATGAAGCAACCAAAAAAGCGGCCTTAAAAGTGGAGATAGAATCAGGAAACCTCGTTCAAAGTTGGGTGCGAGAATTCCTCGAGCATCTGGAGATCGAGAAGAACTACTCTCAGTTGACACTCCTGGCCTACGGTAAACTACTCCAGCGTTTCATGAGTTGGCTGAAGGAACGGCAAATCGTCGTGAAAGAGGCCGGTGAGCTGGATTTGGAGACGATTCGGCAGTATCGCCTCTACCTTGCCCGCGTTCGCACAGATCAAGGTAAACCGCTGAAGAAGGTGACCCAAGCCTACCATGTCATCGCCCTGCGCTCCTTGTTGCGCTTCCTGATCACTCAGAAACGTCTCTCAGTGCTAGCTCCCGAGCTAGTGGAGCTTCCCAAGTTACCCCAGCGATCGGTTAACTTTCTCTCGATTGAACAAATGGAAGACCTGCTGAAGATGCCGGCCATTGCTTCCATCAGCGGCTTGCGTGACCGGGCGATGATGGAAACACTTTTTAGCACAGGATTGAGGGTCTCCGAGTTGGTCTCGCTGAACCGTGAACAAGTCAACTTGGATCGTAGAGAATTCGGCGTGGTGGGAAAAGGTGGAAAGGCGCGGGTGGTCTTTCTATCTCAAGAAGCAGTATTCTGGTTGAGACAGTACTTGGAGAAGCGCAATGACGAGTGCCACCCCCTCTTCATCAGTCACAGCGAGCGAGGTAAACAGAGCCTAAACCTGCGCCTGACCGCTCGCTCGGTGGAGCGGTTGGTGCGAGCCTACGGACAACGCGCTCACTTACCTTTCGAGATCAAACCACACACCTTGCGTCATTCTTTCGCCACCGACCTGCTTTTTGCCGGAGCAGACATCCGTTCGGTTCAAGAAATGCTAGGACACGCCAGCATTCGTACTACCCAGGTGTACACGCATGTCACCGATCGCCAACTTCGTGATGTCCATCGTGCCTTTCATGGACATTCTCGCAGTGGCCCTCCAGAACAAGATAAGTAATTGCGATCGCCTATTTCGCCTAAATTAGGGCCTTCCGATGAGGAAGCCCATATTCTATCCCTTCCGGGAGGCCGAAAGAGGCTCTCAGGGGCCTTCTCGCGTGAGTTCCTTATAGCCCTTGTTGCCAGCCGTTTTCCAGGCCAAATTCCTCTAAGCAACGAGAAGCTGAATCGTATTCTTCGATCGTGATCGGTCGATGGAGTAAAGGATGTTCGCTTGCCTTATAAGCAGGGAAATATTGAGCCATCACGCTCAAGCTGGTCGTAGGTGAAATCTCTTCGGCAATGAAGCGGAATGTTTCCCTCGTTCCAGCCAAGCCGCCCGGCAAGACCAGATGGCGAATGATCAATCCTCGCTTGGCGATCCCTTCATCGTCCATCTGCAACTCGCCCACTTGCCGAGCCATTTCGCGCACTACCTCCCTGTTGCGCGCAACATAATCCCCTACCCCGGAAAGCTGCAAAGCTACACGCTCGTCGGCATATCGCATGTCCGGCAAGTAGATATCCACGATGCCATCCAGCAGAGCCAAGGTTTCCAAGGCATCATAGCCGGAGGTGTTGTAGATGATGGGAAGGCGAAAGCCCAGGGGGATAGCCAAGAGAAGCGCTTCCAGAATTTGTGGGACGACATGGCTGGGAGTGACCAGATTCAGGTTGTGACAGCCTCGATGCGCTAGATCCAGCATGATCTTGGCCAGTCTCTCAGCGATGATGGTCCGGCCGTGCCCAATCTGGCTGATCGGGTAATTCTGGCAATATATGCAACGTAAATTGCAATTAGTGAAGAATATGGTTCCTGATCCTCGAGATCCTGATAAAGGCGGCTCCTCGCCATGGTGTGCATTGAAAGAGGAAATTTGAGCCAGGCGCCCCGTAAGACAAGCGCCGCTCTCCAGGGTGCGGTCCACTCCGCAACAGCGCGGACAGAGAGTGCATTTCCTTAATGCTCTCAACCCCTCCCCTACTCTCTCCTCCAATTCACCGCTTTGGTACAACTTTAAATAGGATGGTTCCATAGCTAAAAGAGGCGCTCTGACGAGAGTCAGAGCGCCTCTTTGTTTCTTCTTCTTCATGTCTCTCGGAGGCAGATGAAATCAGGACTTTGGGCGACCGAGAATTGAGAAAGGGTTGTTACTGAATCCGTTGGACGTTGGCTGCTTGAGGCCCCTTGGGTCCGTCAACGATATCGAAGCTCACCTGATCGCCTTCTTCGAGGGACTTGTAGCCACCGGCGTCAATCGCCGAGTAGTGAACAAATACATCCTTATCGCCTTCCACTGCGATGAACCCAAACCCCTTCTGAGCGTTGAACCACTTCACTTTACCTTCGGTCATTCAAAATCCTCCAATATCTTACTAAAACTTCTCCCTTTAGGAGATAAGAAACTTTAAGCCAGATGAAAACAAATGTCAAGCCCTAAGCATAGCCTAGAGCACTCGTATCCTCTCCGAACTCGAGGAATCAGGAAGATCTAGGGCAGCTCGGAGGGCATCTCAGCTAATATCAGAGAAAGGGTAAGGGTTTGACCATCTCGCAAGACGGTGAGGGCGATCTGATCCCCCACCCGTTTTTGCTGCACGATCTGGCGTAAATTCTCCATCTTGGTGATGGGTGTGCCGTCGATAGCCCGGATCACGTCGTTCTGGCGAAGGTCGACCTTCGACGCGGGGCTGTTAGCGGCCACCTCCTGAATAATCACACCGATATTATCGGGAAGCTTCAAAGAAGCGACTATCTCTTCGGTGACTTTGCTGTAGGTGATACCAATCCATGGTTTCACAGCGTGCCCATATTGAAGGATGTCGCGAAGGATGGTCTTGGCTGTGTTGATGTCCACGGCAAAACCGATCCCTTGGGCGGAGCTGAGGATAGCCGTGTTGATGCCGATCACCTCACCGTGAATATTGATCAAGGCTCCTCCGGAATTTCCCGGGTTAATCGCTGCGTCGGTCTGTATCAAATCCTGCAGGGGTCTCCCGGTCTCGGGTGACCGGATGGTGCGGCCGAGGGCGCTGACGACGCCGACTGTGACGGTATTCTCGTATCCGTAAGGGTTTCCGATGGCGATTGCCCATGAACCGACGCGAAGGTTGGTGGTGTCAGCCAGGGTGGCTTGAGGCAACCCGGTGGCATCGATCCGCAATACGGCGATGTCGGCCAGTGTGTCCTTACCCAGGACCGAGCCGGAAAAGGATCGCCCGTCGGGAAGGGTGACTTTGATCTCCAAAGCATTCTGAACCACGTGATAGTTGGTCAGGATGGTGCCGTTGGTGCCGTCCACGATGACCCCGGAGCCTTGCCCTTCCTGCGGTAGCGGCTCTTGCGGGCTGTAAAAATCGGGGAAACCGAAGGGATCAGCGGACTGTTGCGCTTGGAACTTGGTGTCAATAAAGACCACTGCTGGGGCCACCTTCTCCACAGCTCGGGTAATCGCATCCTGGGTAGTCTCATTGATTCCTTGTGGTTCCGAAGAGGTGTTGCCGGAAGATGGTGTGGCGATCGGAGAGCTGGGCTGGACCAAGGGAGACGGACTGGAAGTGGTCACATTAGGAGCGCTGGGGGAAGAGGGCGAAAAGTAATAGCCCATCCCAGGGCCGGCGCAACCGACCAATAAGAGGACAACCAGTGCGGCGATGGGTATGAGCAATGCCATTCGTTTCATGCACTCACTCCTTTCTTTACAATTGAGCCTACCGCACAAGTGTGAACGAGTGGGTAAGAGTATGTGAAGGAATTATGAAGATGTCGGATAGGAGAAGGCCAAGGCGGCGTATCCGACCACTTGCTCCTTCCCGCTGCAGGTATCCCCCGATGTGGCGTAGCGAAGCAACTCAACGTGGTTGGCGCCGGCCTTTCGAGCTGCCTCGATCAGCAAAATGACAGGGGCAAAACCACACATCGAGATCGGTACCGTGGTCACTCGCTGGTAGAGGAGGTCGGCGTCCAGGGACAGGATCGCCTCAAGGGCCATCTGATCCAAGCGATGAGCCTGCTCTTCGAGATGATAGTGGGACAGGTCAGTGGAGGCAATGAAGATCGCTTCCCTCTCCTCCTTCAACCGGATACCAATCGCTCCACCAACACGCTTTAGTGAGTCCAATTCATAAGAAGAGACGCAAAGCGGCAAGAAACGGGCCTCGGGGTTGAGGTCCTGAAGGAAAGGCAATTGTACCTCCAGCGAATGTTCGCGGCGGTGTGCCATGGCGTCTTCCTTTAGCTCGGGGATTTTAGCAAGAAAGGCTCGGCCTTCCTCCTCGGCGATGGCCATCTGCCCTAGGGGGGTTGTCCAGGAGCCACCCGTCATCAAAGAAAAGGGAGCTCCCCTGCCTGTGTGATTGGGTCCAGCCAGAAGAGCCCATCTGAACCCATTCTCGGCGAGCCGTTTGTAGGCATGTGCAGCGACTGGCCCCGAACAGAGAAAACCGGCATGGGGTACTACCAAGCCAAAGAGCCTTCCTCCAGGTGGGACCTCATGCAAGGGAATAGGTAACCCTGGACCTAAAGGATGTCGATAACACTCCCCGATCAGCCGTGACAGTGCACGAGGCTCTACAGGGTAAAAGGTCCCGGCAACAACGGGTGCTCGCACGCTCACGGGTAGGTCACCTTATCGGACGACAATTTGCTCTCGAGCCGGTCCTACCGAAATAACCCGAATAGGAACCTGCAATTGCTCCTCAAGATAGGATACATAAGCCTTGGCAGTAGACGGAAGATCACTCCAAGTGTGTGCGCTGCCCAGCTCCTCATTCCATCCAGAGAGGGTTTGATAGAGAGGAGTCAGTCTCTCCAGATCCTCAGCCAAGGCGGGGATTCCCCTCACCATCTGGCCATCGAGCTCATATCCTGTGCAAACATGCAGTTCAGGAAAACCGGAGAGGACGTCCAGCTTAGTCAGGACAATCTCATCGGGTGAGTTGGCAAAAGTAGCCATCCGCATCAACGGCAAGTCAAACCAGCCACAGCGACGCGGGCGTCCAGTGGTCGTGCCGTATTCCTTGCCCCGCTCACGGATCGCTATACCCAACGTATCGTTCAGTTCAGTCGGAAAAGGGCCGGCGCCTACGCGCGTGGCGTAAGCTTTGGCGACGCCGATGATTTTGCTGATGCGCCGCGGTCCGACTCCCGAACCCAAGGAAACCATCCCGGCTGGTGGAGAAGTAGAAGTAACAAATGGGTAGGTGCCGATTTCGTGGTCAAGCAGCGTGCCTTGGGCTCCTTCCATGAGAAGGTTCTGCCCCTCGGTCAGGGCTTTTTCCAGGAAAGTCATGGTATCGGTGACGAAGGGGCGCATGAACTCAGCGTCAGCGAGGAGTTGTTGGTAAAGGGGTTCTAGCTGTAAGGGCTGGCCTCCGTAAACACGCTCGATCAAACGATTCTTTTCCTCCACTGTTTGAGTCAGCAGTTCGTGTAGGTGGTCGGGGCGAAAAAGGTCGCAGACACGAATCCCTTTTCGAGCCACTTTGTCTGCATAGACAGGACCGATGCCACGCCCGGTCGTCCCGATCTTCTCCTGTCCTCGCAATTCTTCTTCAAGTTGGTCCAGCAGGCGGTGGTAAGGAAGCACCAAATGGCAGCGGTCGCTTATAAGAAGCTTGGCTAAGGCTGGACCTGTACGGCGAACCAACTCGTACTCTTCACGCAAGCTGACAGTGTCGATCACCACGCCATGCGCCACAACACAGGTTTTATCGGCGTAAAGCATGCCAGAGGGTAGCAAGTGGAAGCGAAACGTCACACCATTGGCGATGACCGTGTGCCCGGCATTGGCCCCTCCATTGTAACGGACCACAATTTGGTGCGAGGGTGCAAGGTAATCGATAACCCGCCCTTTTCCCTCGTCACCCCATCCAAGGCCGACCAGAACAGTCACGCTCACAGGGGTTCGTCCTTCTACTGAGCCAGACGCGCGACGATTCGTCGGGCTACCAGCACCCCTGTGGCAGAGGCTTGCATCAGCCCACGTGTGAGGCCGGCCCCATCACCGATAGCAAAGAGGTTGGTCACCTCGGTCTCCAAGCTAGGTGTCACCTGTGGTCGGGCAGAGTAAAACTTCACTTCGATGCCATACAACAATGTATGGCGGGAAGCGATGCCAGGGGTGAGTTGGTCGAGCGCTTGGAGCATCTCCAAGATATTCGTCAAATGACGGTAAGGCAGCACGAAGGAAAGGTCCCCCGGAGTGGCTTCGGTTAAGGAAGGTGTGACAATGCCGTGCGCCAGCCGATCATGGGTGGAGCGGCGACCGGTCTGTAGGTCACCCAAGCGCTGGACAATGACACCTCCACCCAACAGGTTGGCCAGTTGGGCGATATATCGACCATAGGTGATGGGTTCTTTGAAAGGGGCAGTGAAACGAGTGCTGACTAAAATGGCGAAGTTGGAGTTTTCGGTCTTGCGATTAGCGTAGCTGTGCCCGTTGACCGTTGTCACCCCATCTGCTTTTTCTATCGCTACAACACCATAGGGGCACATGCAGAAGGTGCGGACACGATCGTCGAAGGAACGGCTGAAGTACTCCAGTTTGGCCTCGAAGGAGACAGTGGTGAGTGGTTCCAATACAGCGGCGGGGACCTCCACGCGGACACCAACGTCGACCGGATTGCGGGTCATGGTCAACTGCAGTCGTTGGCATTCCTCTACCAGCCAGGCAGCTCCCTCTCGACCGGGTGCCATCACCAGGATCCGACATTGGAATTCCTTACCGTCGCTGGTTTGCACCCCACGCACGATACCCTCCTCCACCAAGATTCGGCTGACATGGCATCCGGTCCGGATCTCCACTTTAGGAGCGAGGTGGTCGCGGAATCGTTGCAGGATGGCTGTGCAGTTATCCGTGCCGAGATGTCGAATTTTGGCTGGAACAAAACGCAGGCTGGCCATAGCGGCTCGCCGGCGCAACGCTGAGATGGCGTCTTCGTCGGCGCCAAAGATCTCGGTAGGCGCACCGAAATCGAGGTAAATGTGATCGACATATTCGATCAAGCGCGCAGCCTCTTCTGGGCCAACGATGTCTTTCAGATACCCACCGATCTCAGCGGTCAAGGTCAGTTTTCCGTCAGAGAACGCACCAGCACCTCCCCAACCGCACATCAGGGAGGAGCGTTCGTTCAACTCCTGGCCTTTTTCTAAAAGCAAGATGCGCAAGGGAAAGTTCTGTCGGGTTAGTTCAAGGGCTGTGAAGATGCCGGCGGGACCGGCTCCCACGATGATCAAATCGTATATTTCACTCATAATCCCTCACCGAGTCGAAATAGTTAATGGTCGGGGCGAGAGGATTTGAACCTCCGACCACCTGCACCCCGGACAGGTGCGCTAGCCAAGCTGCGCCACGCCCCGACCACCAAGAAATGCTAGCATACTTTCGTGCTCTGATCAAGTAAGGGGTGTATCAAAGCGATGGCTGAACAGGATTTCTGAAAGGGACCTATCCGCGGGGCATCCGTCATAGGGATCTCTGATGGAGGGGCAGGTTGGATTGCTCTCAGTCTTTCCCCTTGGTTCGCGAAAGACGAGAGCGGAACTGCAAGCGGATTGGCGTCCCCACCAAACCTAACTTCTGGCGCAGCTCGTTGTGCAGGTGACGCTCGTAGGAAAAGTGAAGGTTTTCTCTCTTGTTCACGAAACAGAGAAAGGTGGGTGGCGCGATTCCCTTCTGCGTCGCATAGAAGATCTTAAAGGCCTTGCCCGGGGCCTGAGCTGGTGGGTTTGCCTCCTGGATCTCTGCCAGGATGCGGTTCAATACACCGGTGGTAACCTGGGTATTGTAAGAGTTAAGGATGGTGGAGACCAGCGGGGGGATACTCTTCAGATTAAAACCAGTCACGGCCGAAACCGGGAGGGCTTCGGCGAAGGAGAGGAAATCCAATTCGCGCCGCAAGAAGGGAAGGAAGCGCTGCCATTTTTCTCCTTGAAGGTCGGTCAAATCAGCTTTATTCACCAAGACGAGGCAGGCTTTGTTTGCTTCTTGGATCAACCCGGCGATCTTGCGGTCTTGAGCCAAGATTCCCTCGCTGGCATCCAATACGAGAAAAGCCAAATCTGCCCGTTCCAATGCTTTGGTAGCTCGCAATATACTGTAATACTCTACATCCTCCCCTACTCGGCTTTTCCGGCGGATGCCGGCTGTATCCACCAACAGGGCATCGCCGAACGAGGAGTGCCAGATGATGTCCACTATATCGCGCGTGGTTCCAGGTAGGGTGCTGACGATGGACCGCTCCTCACCTAGTAAGGCGTTCAGCAGAGAGGACTTCCCGACGTTCGGGCGGCCGACGATGGCAATGCGTCCAGCCAGCGGTTTCTCCTCAACCGGCTCTTCGATGGAGCTCTCCAGAGGCGGCAAGACCTCTACGATTGCGTCCAGCAAATCGCCTACGTTTAAGCTGTTCAGGCCGGAAACAGGAATCGGGTCAGGCCATCCCAAGGAAAAGAAGTCAAGGCTTCTAGGCAACTGTGAGGCGTGGTCGATTTTATTGACGGCCAACAGTGCCGGTTTACCGCTTCGCCGTATCAGTCGGGAGACCTCCTCGTCCAACGATTGTGGTCCGGCTTGACCGTCCACCAGGAAGAGGATTAGGTCGGCCTGCTCAATCCAATCCTTCACATTTTTTTGAACTCGCTGCTGCAGCTCGGAATCTTCCAGGAAGTCTAATCCACCACTGTCCACCAGGGTGAAGGTTCGACCCTGCCATTCGACCACTGACATCAGCAGGTCACGAGTGACCCCCGGTTGCTGGTGTACTATCGCTTTCCGTTGTTCGCTGAGGCGGTTGAAGAGAGCCGATTTGCCCACATTGGGTCGGCCTAGAATAAGAACCTTGGGAGTCATGGAATGGGGCATGGGGTGAGTTGACCTGAACCCAGATGCTCTTCCACCAAAGCGAAGACCTGGGATAGAGTCTCATCTAGCGAGAGTTGGCTGGTATCAACAATTAGGGCATCCAAGGCCGGTACGAGCGGAGCTACAGATCGAGTGGAATCAATTCGGTCCCGCAGACGAAGGTTTTCCTGAACCTCTTCCCCCCCAGCACGCATGCCCAAACCCCGGCGCTGGTGTACGCGTCGGCGATTGCGTACGGAAAGATCCGCCACCAAGAAGAGCTTGAGAAGAGAAGTAGGGAAGACGACAGTGCCAATGTCTCTTCCCTCTACTGCTGCGCGTTTCCCTTCGACCAATTGGCGCAAGGCCTCGTTGACCTTTTCCCGTACAGCCGGTATCGCGGCCACGAAGGAAACCTGGCTCTCCACCAGAGGAGATCGCAATTCGCGAGTTAGAATATGAAACTTGCGGTGGTGTTTGCCCAGCCGGAACTCGAAGTGGATCGCAGGCAAAGCAGCCAACACTGCGGAATTCTCCATCGGAATGCGCAGCTCTAAAAGGCGATAGGTGAGGAAACGATAAAAAGATCCGGAGTCGATGTACTCCAGTTCATAACGAGCAGCAATGGCACGGGCTATCGTGCTCTTTCCCGAGGCAGCACCTCCATCGATGGCAATGACCAGAGAACTCACCTGGATTGCAGTAATTCCTTCACGCGGGTGGAAAACTCTTGCTCGGTGGAGACGGCGGCCAGATCGATGTCCTCTCCGATGAACCCTTCGATCAGCCCACGGATTAACTCCCCCCTCCAGAGCTGTTTGCCACCTCGAGCTTTGCACTCGCGAGCGATCTGGTCGATCCAACGCAGTTGATGTTGGGGTAAGAAAAGGATCACTTTCTCCAGGGTCTCAATCGGTTGTTTGGCTGACGCGCTCTCCGGGGAGGACCCTTTGGCTCGTCGTTCTTCTTTCATCAGGTCGCTAAACCTTGGCATTATCTAGGACACCTCCCAAGTCTTTCACTACATCTTGAACGATCAGTACATCGAGCTTCTTTGTTCGCCGGATGTAACCTTCCAACAAGCACATATCGCAGATCATGTTGATCAAGCGAGGCACCCCGGCAGAGTAATGATATATCTCGGCGATGGCTTCCGGTGTGAAGGGGAAAAGGGGGGCGCCGGCCGTACGTAAACGATGGGCGATGTACTCGGTCGTTTCCTTCTCGCTGAGCGAGGCCAGACGGGCACGAATCACGACCCGTTGATTTAACTGGGGAATCTTGCGGAGCCGGCCTTCCAGCTCCGGTTGGCCGACTAGTAAAACAGTGTAGAGTTTATCCTTGTTGGTCTCCCAGTTGGTGAGCAGGCGGATCTCCTCCAGACAATCCCTGGATAGAAGCTGTGCTTCGTCCAGGATCACAACCAAAGAAGCGCCGGCCTCCAATTGTTCGAGGGCGTGTTTACGTAAAACAGCGATGACATCGCGTTTGTAGTGAGGCACTTGCTCGAAACCGAACTCGTAGCAGATCTCACGAAGCATCTGAACGGGCGTAACCTTGGGGTTCAGCAACACAGCAGCACGGATATTGCGCAACTTACCGATGACAACACGGGTGAGGGTCGTTTTTCCCATCCCCACTGCGCCGATCAACATAGCCAGCCCTTTCCGGGAATGGATGGCGTAACGAATGCGGGCTTCAGCCTCCTCGTGTTGCTGGCTGGGGTAGAGGAATGCCGGGTCCGGGGTGGTCCCGAACGGTTGCTCGCGTAAACCCCAGAAGTTCTCGTACAAGACCTAGCCCTCTTCTCGCAGAGCGACAGCCTCTATCTCTATGCGTACGCCCTTGGGCAAAGCCAAGACGGCGACGGTAGATCGTGCCGGGAAGGGTGCAGAGAAATAGCGCGCGTAGATCTCGTTAACAGCCGGAAAATCAGCCATGTCAGTCAAGAAAATCGTCGTCTTAACGACTGCCTTCAAGTCTAGGCCGGCCTGCTCCAATAATCCCTTGAGGTTTTCCAACGACTGCTCTACCTGAGCTTGGATATCCCCCTCAACCAGGGTGCCGTCTGGGAGCAGGGGGATTTGGCCGGAAAGGAAGATAAAGCCACCTGCTTCCACGCCAGGCGAATAAGGACCTACCGGGGGTGCGGTGCAATTGGATGCGAAACTGCAGCGTTTGCCCATCATGCCTCCTTCAAGAGTTCTCCTACTACATCATAAACCAATCCTCGGATAATGCGAACGGTCAGGTAGGTGCCAGGTTCGGCATTTGTTTGTACCCTGGGGTCGCCGCACCCCAGTGCGGCCTTCTCGTGAATCTGTACCCTCACCCAGGCATCAATCTCCGGAGCGTCACGCGTCGACCGGCAGAGCACTGTTCCCGGTTCCTCAGGGTCAGGATGATCCACCAGAACTCGCATCTGCGCTCCCACGAAACGTTGGTTTTGCTCTGTATAGATTCGTTCCTGCAGTTTCCAGAGAGCATCATAACGGCGCTCCACCTCATCGGACGGCACCTGTCCGGGCAAGCGGGCAGCCTCGGAGCCTTCCTCCGCGTAGAAGGGGAAGAGAGCGAGACGATCAAAACGGAACTCAGCAGTAAAATCGTATAACCGCTGGAATTCACTCTCAGTTTCCGAGGGGAAGCCGGCGATCAGCGATGTCCGCAAGGCCGCTTCCGGCCACTCTGTTCGGGCAGCTTCCAGGACGCGCCGCACTTCAGACTCTCCACCCGGTCGTTTCATGAGACCGAGGATACGGTCATCGATGTGTTGTACTGGGATATCCAGATAGGGAACCACGGCGTGGATCTCCCGTAGTCGACGGAGAAAATCTCGGTCCACCAGTTGTGGGAAGAGATAGAGGAGACGGACCCAGGGGAAGCCGAGATCGGCGATCTCCGCCACCAAGTCTAGGTAGCGTGGTGATCCGAAAAGATCGATCCCCCAGAGAGTGGCGTCTTGAGCCACCAGCACGATCTCTTGAATTCCGGCTTGGCGCAAACCCCGCGCCTCCTTCACCAGATACTCGCGCGGAAGCGAACGAAATGGTCCGCGCAGTGAGGGAATCAGACAAAAGGAACAGTTACGGCTGCAGCCTTCAGCGATTTTCAGATAAGCGTACGGAAAAGTGGTCACCAGTCGAGGGGCTTGGCGTGCCTCCAAACGGGCAACCTCGCGGAGATCTTGAAACGAGCGCACTTCTGGGAAAGCCTCAGCCAAACCCAAGCGGTCTCGTTGCACGAGACAACCCGTCACCACCACCTGCCGCCGACGACCGCCGGGGCATTTCTCAACAGCTTCCTCGATTGCAGCCCAACTTTCCTGGGTGGCTGGTTCAATAAAGGTACAGGTGTTGACGATCAACAGGTCAGCTTCCTCGGGCAGGCCTACGACCCAACCATGCCGGGCATAATCGGCGAGGATTCGCTCACCGTCCACGCGGTTTTTTGGACAGCCTAGGTTGATCAGGCCAACGATGCCCCTCAAGGAGCGGGGTACTGGAAAATGCTGGGCAATGGTGCAGCCACGGGGTTACCATCGACGCTCAATTCAAATTTGGCGGGGTCATCGAAGGTGATGGTGAAAGTCCATTGGCGAAAGGTGTAGGTTGTGCCGGCTTCCATGGTCTGCTCGAAAATGATACGATCCGCGCTCTGAACCAGAATATGACCGCTTTCCAGTGCCGTCACCCGCACCTCGACCTCATTCCCAGTGGGAAGCGGGCTGCCTGTCGGTACGTTGGTAGAAGGGCTGGTTGTTGCGCTGGGCGTAGTAGGCAGAGAACCAGTGGAAGTTGGAGCGATGGTCGGTGTGGTGGTTGGAGGCGGGACGGTAGAGGGTAGCAAGATGTTGGCGATGATCAAACCGCCGACTACCAGTACAAGAATGATGGCGATAATCATCAGGACGCGCGTCCAGGGGTTGCGACGTCGCGTAAAAGCGTCCACCGGTGGGGTAGGTATGCGCTCAGGGGATATTTCTACTTGGTACAAAGGGATTGCCTGACGGTTGAAAGCTTCGACCAGTGGCTCAGGATCCAGGCCCAAGAACTCGCCATATTTTCGCACGTAGGCTCGCGCGTAGACGAGCCCGGGCATCACCAGGAAGCTGTTCTCCTCGATGGCTTGCAAATAACGCAAGGAAATATGCGTAATCTGCTCTACCTCTTCCAGTATGATGCCACGGGAGAGGCGTAATTCCTTGAGAGCTGTTCCGATGTCCATCTCAGCCATGTGCACTATCTTAGAGAAGGGCTTCCAACCTTGTCAAAAAAGAAGGTTTTTTAGTTGACAGCCACCGACTTCCTTCTCTAGTATTTCCCCCGGCGCCCCGCCGGTAGTGTGGTAAATCGCTCTCCCCTACTCCGGCTTCGTGATCCTCGTGCATTCCAGTCGGTTTCGAACAGAGGGGTCCAAAGCAAGGAGGATTTTACGGTGGATGGATTCTCATTATTCTGGCGAGGTCTCTGGCTGGGGTTCAGCATCGCCGCACCGGTGGGTCCAATCGGCTTGCTCTGTATCCAGCGTACGCTGAACGGTGGTATGACCCAAGGTTTTGTCTCAGGTTTGGGCGCAGCCAGTGCAGACGCCGTCTACGGGGCAGTTGCTGCGCTAGGCCTTGCCTCATTGGCTTCCTTCCTTACGTCTGTCTCCTTCTGGGTCCAGCTCGTCGGTTCGCTTTTTCTCCTCACCTTGGGGGTGCGAATCTTCTTTTTACGACCTGCTACGATCGCGATTAAAAGTTCAGGTTCTGGATTATTGGCTTCGTATGGCAGCACCTTCCTCTTGACCTTGGCCAACCCAATGACCATCCTCTCTTTTCTGGCTGTCTTCGCTGGGATCGGTTTGGCCAGAACCAGCACAGGCTACATTGGGGCTGGCTGGACGGTGGCCGGCGTATTCCTTGGGTCAGCTTGCTGGTGGCTGTTCCTCAGCGCCGTGACCGGCTTGCTACGGAAACGGGTGACGTCGATAGCCTTGTTCTGGTTGAATCGTTTTGCCGGCTGCCTGCTCGCCGGCTTCGCCATCTACTTGCTCGTAAGTCTGTGGAGATAAGGTAGAAAACTGTAGACTCATCATCCAATCGTGATGGTTTTCCTTCGACTTGGTTTGGATAGCCTCTCCCCGTGCCATCAGCCCTCCTGTGATCCCACAGGGGCCACCTTCATGAGTCGGGTGGAGTATCTGGCTTTCTCTATCGTTTCATTTTGCCGATCGCAGCAAGAGCTTCTCGCACTCTCTAAGGAAACCATTCAGACGGGCAGCATGCTATCCTGTTTGTCATGGATCGTTTGAGCACGATGGATCGACTGATGGGAACACCCTCGATTGAAGAGGTTCTCCAAGCTGCGGAGCGCATTCGATCTTTCGCTCACCGCACCCCGGTTTTTACCTGCAAGAGCCTTAACGCGCGCACCCAAGCCGATATTTATCTTAAAGCTGAAAACCTACAAAAGGTTGGCGCTTTCAAATTCCGCGGCGCGTGCAATGCCGTTTTTTCCCTCTTGCCGGAGGAGGCTGAGCTAGGCGTGGCCACTCACTCTTCGGGGAATCATGCCCAGGCCCTGGCTCTTGCCGCCCGCTTGCGTGGAATCCCCGCATACATCGTCATGCCCCGCACCGCCCCGCAAGTAAAGGTGGCTGGGGTGGCCGGGTATGGAGGGCAGATCACTTTCTGCGAGCCGACCTTGGAAGCGCGAGAGACAACACTTGAGGACGTGGTGCAACATACCGGCGCAACCATCGTCCACCCGTACAACGATCTTCGGGTGATCGCCGGTCAGGGAACAGCGGCGTTAGAACTGATGGAGCAAGTACCTGATCTGGACATGGTGATGACTCCAGTGGGCGGTGGCGGGTTGCTCAGTGGGACAGCCATCGCTGTCTCCGCCCTTTCGCCTCGAACTCGCATCATCGCAGCCGAGCCGGAGGGAGCTGATGATGCCTACCGTTCCCTGCTGGCCGGCCGGATCATCCCTTCGGTTCACCCCCAAACGATCGGACCAAACTGATCATCGAGCCATCCGCAGCCGTTCCGCTGGCCGTCTTCTGGGAAGCCAAGGTCGACCTGAAAGGGCTTCGCATCGGAGTGATCCTCTCCGGGGGAAACGTCAGTTTGGATCAGCTACCCTGGCAGATTGAACGGCCGACCCTTTCTTGATCTCGTTCATTCGATGAGGCCTCGATTCTTTAGACGCTGGTGCTCCCAATCAGCGAAATCCTGGGGAGGCGTGACCCGTGTGCTTTCCGGTTTCAACTGAAGTATCAGGGCGTGCTGCGGGCACCCACTCACACACAAGCCGCAGCCGATGCAACGTGTTCGATCCACGCTTGTCCTGCCGCCCTCGGAAGAGATGGCTTGCACTTGACAACGCCCAGAGCAGACCCCGCAACCGACACATATATCGGGATCATGGACAACGAAATAGTTGGCCTGCGCGACGGAGTTCTCGATCCCAAATTGGGTGATCCCACGCAAAATGCCGCAACAACAGCCGCAGCAGTTGCAGACATATCCGACTCCCTGCGCTACGTTGCTGACCGTGTGGACCAAGCCCATCTCCTCGAAGCGTTCCAGAGCAGCGATTGCCTCTTCCTTGGAAAGATCGTGCGGTCCAGAGTCGCGCGGTTGCGAAGAGAAACTCAAGCAGGACCGCACCGGGAACTCGCATTGCCGGTGACCGGTAAGATCCTGCTGTACGCGGCAGATACAATC
>JAPLHW010000135.1 GCA_026389425.1 Coprothermobacterota bacterium | reverse complement strand
CGCGCTGGCCCAGCCGCTGGATTTCTCCCTGACCGTACTCCCCTAAGAAGTAGTTCCCCCCTTCGGATTCAGAGTGGCCCGCCGCGGGGTGTCCTGTAGCGGGCCGCATTTATCAGGGGGGTAGGGAAGGAGCAGACGGCGGCTTTGAAGGAGTGAGGAAAGAAAAGGGCGCCCTTCGTTCGGATGAAGGGCGCCCTGAGTGCTGGTATGTGTTTAGTAGAGCGGGTTGGGGAAGACCAGGTGGCAAGGCATGTTGGCGTTGAAGAGGTAGCCGTACCCGGGCCAGAATTCTTGGTAACGGGCATTCACGTAGGTATTTCCATACCAGTAGAAGACAGAGCGGATGATCTTCATCTGGAAGGCCTGATCCAGGGTAACCACTACACCGGGCGCTAGGAAGACCTTCACGTCGTTCCAGGCGAAGATGGCCGGATAGGGGGTACCGACATCGTTGCGTCCGGTAGAGAGGTGAATCATGAAGTCGGGCTGGCCGTCCAACACCGCCGAGAAGCCGAAGCTGCCCATCTGCCGTTGCATCAACCAGTAGGCTTGGCCGTTCCAGAAAGTGACCCCGTTGTTGATCCACTTCTGGGTCAGCTCATTCCACTCCCGTAGTTGGTAGCCGCTGGGCAGGTCTGCCAACAAGTGAGCCGGGATAGGGTCGGTCTTGCCGGGCATGGAGAAGAAGCTCCAGCCGGGGGGCAGGGTCATGGTGAAGCCGTCGTAGACGTACGCCTCGAAACCGTAATTGCCGGCGTTGTCGAAAGCCACTACCTCAAAGCTATGGGGTACGTTGGGGAGGCCGGCGAAAGTGAAGCTGGTGGTATCCGGCGGTAGGGAAGTGACGTAGCCGCCATCCATCCAGATCTGGTATCCCCACAATCCACTGCGGTCGTCGGAGGCCCACCAGTGCACGGTGAAGTCGGTACGGCCACCTGCCGCTGGCATCTTATCCAGATTGGTGGAGATGTCCACCATCGGGGGTACGGTGTCTACAATGAGGGGGAAATCAACCGTTTCGAATTGACCGGAACCAGCCACGAAGGTGCCCGGGATCTCCGCCTTCAGCCTGGCTGTGTAGGAACCATCAGGCACCGTGCCGGGAGAGGGCTGCCAGATCCATTCGTTGTACCAGCCGGACCAGTAGGGGTAGCGGTCGTAATTCTTCGGCACGGAGTTGTCGACTGCCGCCGTGGTGAGGAGGCTGCCATCGCTCTTCAGGATCTGGTAAGCGAAATCGGGGGTGCCGCGCATGAAGGAGACCAGGGGGTGGGCGTTGTCTTGCACCCCGTCCCCGTTGGGCGAGATGGCGATGGCGTTGCGGTCGAAGTTGCCATCGAAGTCCTGTCCCAGGTAGTAAAGGTCAGTCCCGACGGCGTTGTACATCCAGGTGTAGCCATACCACCACCAGCCGGTGGAATCGTCGGGGGGCGGATCGATGACTGGGTTGTGGATCCAGTCGTAGGTGTAGCGAGTATCCTGCCAGTCGCCCCAGAAAATGGTGTAAGGGACATGCAAGGCGGGGAGCGTGGTATCCGTGGAGGTGAGAAGGACGAAGCCGTCGACGAAGATGTTCTCATAGGTGGTGTTGCCAGACAGGTCTATCGTGACATCGAAGGTGACCGATCCATGGGCTGGCACGGTGATGCCGCGCGGCAGGGTGATGGTGGCGCCGGTCAGGCCCAACGGAGCCCGGGCGCTGTTGTAGCGCTGGATGACGCCGTTGAGGTCATAAGTGAGGTCGACGGCGCCGGTATTCTCCGCTTCCAGGGTGAAGGTTTTCATTGTCCCGGCGTTGGTGTCGCCGAGGGGGGCGTAGGGAAGTCCGGTGATAGCATCGGTGACGAAGACCGGGGTCTGCAGCGCCTTATCGACGTTGATCCGGCCAGCGCCTTGCAGGCGGGGGCTGAAGTAGCGGCTGCTGCCGGGGTAGGTGAGGAGGGTGGCGGTGTTCAGCAGGGCGATCTTGATCATCTCCGGGGTCCAAGCCGGTTTGCCCTGTTTGATCAGGGCCGCGGCGCCGCCCACATGGGGTGCGGCCATGGAAGTGCCGGAATAATTGGCATACCCGCCCTGAGCCAAGGGAACGGTGGACCAGATCCCTCCGCCAGGCGCGCTGGCTTCAGGTTTGAAGAAGAGGTTGTTGTCGGTGCCCCAGGAGGAGAAATCGACCATCTTGTCGGCCACGTACACCGGCACATCGGTGAGTTGCCCATCGAAGCGGACGGTTTGGTAGGTGGCACGGTTGAGGTAAAGGTCGTTTCCCTGCTCGTAGGTGGAGAAGACGGTAGGGATGGTGATCCCGGATCCTTCCACGGTGGGGCTGAGGATGTCGTGACGATCCCAACTGGTCCCATCATTGTAGATGATCACGCCGATGGCGCCTTTGGCCTGGGCATTGGCCGCTTTTTGCCCGAAGGTGGAAACGCCGCGCTTGATCAAAGCAATCTTGCCGGCCACCGAGGTGGGGATCTCCGCGGCGCTTCCCAGGCCGCAATAGATGTAAGGTAAGTCAGCAGTGGGGCTGAAGATGGAGAGAGGGTTGGGAGCGCCGGTGGCAGCCGCGTAGCCGAAATGGTTGTCAGTGATGCCGACCTTGTAGCCGGGCATGCGCGAGGCGGTGTTCCAGGAAGCGGCGGTGGAGAGGGCGCCGGGGACCACCGAGGGACCCCCGACGATGCCGATGTCGGCAGGGTAGTAGCTGAGCTTGTTGGGGTCTTCTCCGTACCAGCAGTTGACCTGGTTGTAGGGGTAGGCCGAGTAGTACTCGTTACCGGATGAGAGGGAGACGAAGATGCCGTGGTTGACGCAATTCTGGATGGCGACCTGTTCAGGGTCAGATGCGTCGCGCCATCCGCCAGGAGAGCCGAAGGACATGTTGATAGAGGCCAGGTTGAGGCCTCCATACTTCTGTTCCAGCATCCAGTCGAAGGCGGCTGCGATCGACTCGGAGGAAGCGGAACCCGCCCCACCCTGCACGATCTTGGCGACGATCAGCTTGGCTTCGGGGGCCATGCCGTTTACCCCGGTGGCCGAAGCGGCTTTGGCTGCCATTGTGCCGGAGACATGGGTACCGTGGCCGTTCGTGTCCATTGCATCGCCTGTGTGCTCGGCGACGCTGATCATGGCGACCACCTTGTTACCGAAGCCGCCACCCAGGTCAGGGTGGTTATAGTCGACACCGGTGTCCACTACGCCTACGACCATTCCCTCACCCTTGTAGCCGGGGTCGACCCAGACGTTGGTTGCGCCGGTCAGCGGCACGCTGTGGGGTAGATCAGCATAGTAGGTGCGGCTGGGGTGGACCTTGTCCATCCCGAAGAGGGCCTGGACCTCGGCCAGCTTCTCCCGGGGGAAGCGCACGGCGATGCCGTTGTAGGCATACTGCATCTCCTGGGTCACTTCGAAGGACTCACCCAGGTTTGCCAATTGTTCCTTGGCCAGGCGCTGTTCGTTCTGCACCCTGACCAACTGGTTCACGGAGACATCGCTCAGTTCCCCAGCCACTTCGGCGATCGGTTTCTCCACCAGGTCGATGATGACGGTGATGAAACCGTTCTCGTCGGCTTTGAAGTTGGCGGACACGTTGTCCGCAGGCAGACTGGGCGCAGTGCCGGTTTCCTCCAGGCCTTTGCCGCGGAGAGGGGACACCGGTTGCTTGTCGGCAGTCACGGCGAGCGCTTCCGCCTGCTTGGCTTGAATCTGCTCGGCGCTGACTTTCCAGCTGTCCGGGATGGATAGCCCTGGTGCGGTTTGATTGGCAGCGGCTGCCCCAAAGCCCATCGGGATGAAGACCAGGGTGAGCAGGACAGCGATGACACTGAGAACAAACGACTTCTTCAAGATTAGCTTAACCCTCCTTTCAATTTCAGACACCTTACATCGTCTTGTGGCGCCTGCAAAGCATAACCCCGCGCTTTTTCGCTTGGTGATCCCCCCTTCTATCCTTTTCTTTTTCTTTTCTGCAAATTTAGACATCACATCACTCCTCATTATAGGCTTTCCCTCACCCGGCGGGAAGGAGTCAGATGTTTTTCCAGCCGCTCAATGTTTGCCAGGGAAAGGGTATAATGACAACAGAAGGGTTGACAAGCGCGCAGTAAAAGGAGGCAACCTTGAAGCGGAGAATTCTCTTCTTATTTCTAGTCGCAGCGCTGGCGATAGTTCAACTCCCGCCACCCGTTCTGGCAGCAACCCCGGAAATTAGCACTAATGCCAGCTATCATTGGGGAGAGGTGATCACCATCAATGGGAGTAAATTCGATGCCTGGACCTCAGTGGCAATCTCATTGTGGAGAAACGAAGTGTTTATTCAACCATTAGGCCAAGTTGATAATTGCGACCAGAACGGGGCGTTCACTTTCACAACCACCGTTGCCGCGGAATGGACTCCGGGAACCTATCGTATCGTTGCGAACTCGTTGACCGGCTCTGCATCAGTCACCTTTGAGCTGATTGCCACGGTGGACCACATCATTATCACGCCGTTGACTGCCGCGATTGTCGCTGGTGGGTCACAGACCTATACCGCTACCGCCTACGATGGCTTGGGGAATAGTTGGGGTGTGACATCTCAAACTTCTTTTTCCATCTCCCCCGATGGTTCCGTTGTTGGGAGCAACGTATCTGCCAGTATTGCCGGTCCTCATCTTGTTACCGGGCTTTACATTGGCAAATCAGCCACCGCTTCCCTCCAGGTTAATCCCGCCACCCTCGACCACTTCGCCTTTGCAACTATCTCCTCCCCCAAGATCGCCACACTTTCCTTCACAGTCACGATCACCGCTCTGGACCCACACGGCAACCAGCAGACCGGTTTCTCCGGGACAGTTGACCTCAGCGCCTCGAATGGTGGTGTCACACCTAGCACCAGTGGTAGCTTCACGGCTGGAGTGTGGATTGGCACCCTGGCTGTGAATGAGGAGGGAGCCGGCGTCACCCTAAGAGCCCAAAACGGAAGCGCCTTCGGCAGCAGCAACGCCATCCTGGTGAAGCCAGCCATGTTCACGGTCACTTTACCCCTGACGCCCGGGTGGAATCTGATCTCGGTCCCGGTCATCACCGGCCTCTCTCCGGATGAACTATTCGCTGCGTTGCCCGCCGGCTGGCAGTTCTATGCCTGGGATGCGGCCGCCCAGGCCTATATAATGAAAAAGGACATCCCCCAAGTGCTGGTAGGGAGCGGCTATTGGCTGAAGCTTCCCGGAACAAGCCCGCTGCCCTTTCCGGTCACCGGCATTGCTGCAAGCACGGTCATTCGGGTGAACCTCATCCCGGGGTGGAATATGATCGGCACCTCTTGGCCTACCCCCATGGCATGGTCTGCCCTGCGGGTGGAGAAAGACGGCCTCTCCAAGACGTTGGGTGAGGCAGTGGCCGCGGGTTGGGTCAAGAACAAGCTCTGGCAGTACGTTGGTGGCGTCTACGCCAACGTCGGGTACGGCTATTGGTTACAGGTCAATCTGAGCTGCACCTTGGTGTTGCCTCCGCCCTAGAGAGCCGCTCCCGGGTGTCCTTTTGTCGTCCTGGGCGCCCTTGTTGTCATCCTGAGCGGCAGCGAAGGACCTGGCCTTGCCTCCTCGTCATCCTGGCGCCCTTTTTGTCATGCTGAGCGTAGCGAAGCATCTGGCCTTTCGTCTTGGTTCTAGGCTCAAAGCCAGACCCTTCGTCGCGGAGCTCCTCAGGGTGACAAAGGGGGTTGTCGTCCTGGCGCCCTTTTTGTCATGCTGAGCGTAGCGAAGCATCTGGCCTTTTGTCTTGGTCTAGGACCAACTGCCAGACCCTTCGTCGCGGCGCTCCTCAGGGTGACAAGGAAACGGGACACCTCGGGGTGACAAGGAAACGGGACACCTCAGGGTGACAAAGGGGGGAGGGCTCCTCAAGGTGACAAAGAAGCGGGACACCTCAGGGTGACAAACTTGCATTCTTGGGGATCTGCTAAGATCGCAGCAGGATGAATAGGAATCAAGCGAAACAAGAGGCCAAGGTGGGGCGGAGGAAGCGGGTGGCGATCCTCGGGGCGACCGGGTCGATCGGCCTGGCCGCAGCCGAGGTGTGTCTGCAACATGCCGATGAGCTGGAGGTAGTGGCACTCTCCGCCCGCTCCACGAGTGATCGCCTCGTAGGCTTGATCCGTCAGCTCCGCCCGAGCGCCCTGGCCTTGACCGACTCGCAAGAGGGGGGAGAAACCGTCCATGCCCTTTTCCCCCAACTGGAGCTGCAAGTGGGCGAGGGATCCCTGCTTTGGCTGGCTCAACGAGAGGATATCGACCTGTTCTTGGTGGCGGTGGTAGGGATCGCTGGTCTGCAGCCCACCCTGGCCGCTTTGGACCGGGGGAAGACCGTCGCCCTAGCCACCAAGGAAGTACTTGTAGCGGCCGGCCCTCTCATCCTGAAAGCCTTGGAAGAGGGAGGCGGCCAGTTGATCCCGGTCGATTCCGAGCACTCCGCTATCTTCCAATGCCTGCAAGGGCAAGAGAAGCGTTCCCTGCGCCGCATCCTCTTGACGGCCTCGGGAGGCCCCTTCCGCGGCTGGCCGGAGGAGAAGATGGCACAAGTTACAGTCGAGCAAGCCATGGCTCACCCTACCTGGAGGATGGGGCCGAAGATCACCATTGATTCAGCCACTCTCCTGAACAAGGGGCTGGAGGTTATCGAGGCGCACTATCTCTTCGACCTTCCCCCGGAGCGGATCGAAATCGTCATCCACCCGCAGAGTATCGTCCACTCGCTGGTGGAATTCCAGGACGGGGCGCTCCTGGCCCAACTTTCTTTGCCTGACATGCGCCTACCTATCCAATATGCCTTACTCTACCCTCGGCGACTTCCCTCGCTGGTAGCGCCGCTGGATCTGACCCAGATCGGCCGTCTCGATTTTCATCGCCCCGATCTGGAACGGTTCCCTGCACTGCGATTAGCTTACACGGTGCTGAAGCGGGGAGGCGCCGCGCCGGCTATCCTCTCGGCTGCCGACGAGGTGGCGGTACAGCTTTTCCTGGATAGGAGGATCGGCTTTCTGGAGATCATTCCATTGGTGGAGCAGGTTTTGTCAGCGTATGAGGACACCCTGCCGGGGGCTGTCAAGCTGCGAAATCCTTTCTCCGCTGCAGGTTCCCTGGAGGAGATCCTGGCCGCGGACCATTGGGCGCGGCAGAAGATAAGCGAGATCGCCGTTTTGTTGAAGCGACCGCCAATCAACGGCTGAACCGACTATGGCGCAGCGGCAGTCCCGCCGCCTTCCCTTGTCGGCCACCCCTTTTTTTCTTATCATATGTCGTGCAAACCCAAGGGCCCTCGCCCAAAGCTGGCGGAGCAACCCCCCCCGGGAAGACAAGGACGAGATGAGAGCCTGTTCAGTCCTTGTGCTATTGCAGGCAGAAATCCTGGTGGGGAGTGGTCGCTTCGCTCGAGGGCAGGCCCAATTCACGATGAGAGGGTGACGGAATGGAACGCATTCGGATCCTGAAGAAATTTGAACCAAAACGGGAGAACCTGCTCCTCCTTCTGCACGCCTTGCAGAAGAACAACATGCAGAACTACCTGATGGAGGAAGACCTGGAGTCCGCGGCGCAGTATCTATCCCTTGCGCCGAGCTTGGTCCATGGGGTGGCGACTTTCTACTCCATGTATTCGTTGAAACCTCGCGGACAGTACATTGTCCGTATCTGCCAATCCCCGCCCTGCCACCAGATGGGTTCCAGCGATCTGATCGAGGAAGCGTCACGCGCCTTGGGGGTGGAGGTGGGAGAGACCACCCCGGATGGGCTCTTCACCCTGGAGACCTCGGAGTGCTTGGGTATCTGCGGAGTGGCTCCGGCGATGACAGTCAACGAGGAAGTACACGGCAACCTCACCGCCGAGCGCGTGAGGGCAATACTCAGCGAAAAACGGAGGGCGAAATGAAGCTAGCGCGCAGCCACATCCTGGTCTGGATGGATACGGAGGGCTCCCAGGGTGGCGCCTTGGAGGTGATTCTTCGTCTCAAGGATGAGATCGCCAAGCATGGCCTGGCCGAGGAAATCAAGGTTCTGGAGACGTTTAGGGGGGACAGATTTGCGCTTGGGGGGGACAGATTTGAAATCTGTCCCCATGGAGTAAGGGATGGAGTAGCTGGGGTGACGATGGTCGTCTACCCAGAGCAGGTTTACTACGAGAATATCAAGCCCGAAGACACCGCCCAGATTGTAGAGGAGCATCTCCTGAAGGGCCGACCTGTGAAACGCTTGATGAAGCCGGGCGACATTTCCCAGGAAGTGCAGATGGAGCAGATCGGTCCTGCGCGCGAACAGACCCGGGTGGTGCTGGCCAATGTTGACGTGATTGACCCGGAGAACATCGATGAGTACAAGAGGCGCGATGGTTACACCGCCCTGAAGAAAGCGCTGACCAGCATGACGGCGGCCGAGGTAACCGCTCGTGTGAAGCACTCGGGCTTGCGAGGCCGCGGTGGCGCCGGGTTTCCTACCGGGTTGAAGTGGGAGAGCGCCGCCAGTGTCCCTTCCGATCAGCGCTACATCATCTGCAACGCCGACGAGGGAGAGCCTGGCACCTTCAAGGACCGCTTGATCCTGGAAGGAGATCCGCACAAGCTGATCGAAGGGATGCTC
>JAPLHW010000137.1 GCA_026389425.1 Coprothermobacterota bacterium | reverse complement strand
CGGCAGGGTGTTCTGTGACATGCTGCCGCAGGCTGTTCAGTCCAGCATCTCTGCAATCATGGCAATGAAGATCTAAAGAGTCTTTTCTAACCTGGGATGGGACCGTGGCACCCCAGTGCGGCTCCTGTTCTCAGTATCCACCTCGCCGCATCGTTTTCCACGACCATGCAATCTTCCCCAAAGAGACCCCCCTTAAGCGATTCGACGAGACCTCCCGGCAGGGTGTTCTGTGTCGAAGTGGGGCAGATAGCCACGAGAGCACAACCTTCGGAGTGATTGCTCTCCAGTGCGGTTGTTTTCTCCCTTGTCACTGTAGATGCCGCACTGGGGTGCGGCGGTCCCAGGAAAACCGATAATCCCAGGAACATTGTTACTTCTAGACTGCCTTACCCACTCAATATGAGAAAGAGCCCTTGATTACTTAATCACTGGATTACTTAATTACTTGACTGCTTGACACATGCGTCGCCCCTACTGGAGAAAGAAGGCGATCCGTCCTATAATCACTTTGGCCGTGCTAGACGGGGAGTTAGCGGTGCCCTGAACCTGCAAACCGCTACAGCAGGGTTGAATCCCCGCCCCCGGTGGCGCCTTGTGAGGCCGGCCCTTCTAAGTAGTGTTGATCGCAGGGTCTTGCGCAGCGGAGCCCTGTGAACCCCGCCAGATCCGGGAGGAAGCAACGGTAAGCAGATCTCTCCGGGTGCCGCAGGGAAGCCTTGCGGGAGCTGGCTGGAAGGGCATCGCTCGGAAGGTGTCCATCAAAGGCGGGTGCACGGCCAATTTTAAGAGGATCACGCGATGCCCTATCCTGGGACCGCCGCACCCCAGTGCGGCATCGTAATTTGCTGTTGCTAAGGATTAGACGATGCCCTATCTCTCTCTCTACCGGAAGTGGCGCTCCCAGGACTTCGACCAAGTCCTGGGACAAGAGCACATCACCCGCACCCTCAAAAACGCCCTCCGCCGTGGCCGGGTAGCACATGCTTACCTCTTTACCGGCCCTCGTGGAACTGGGAAAACATCCACTGCCCGCATCCTGGCCAAGGCACTGAACTGCGACCAGGGACCCACCCCGCAGCCCTGCGGGGAATGCCCCGCCTGCCTGCACATCCGGGACGGGAGATCCCTCGACGTGCTGGAGATCGATGCCGCCAGCAACCGCGGCATCGACGAGATCCGCGAGCTGCGCGAACGGGTGCGTTTCGCTGCAGTGGAAGGCCGAACCAAGGTTTACATTATCGACGAAGTTCATATGCTGACAACCGAGGCTTTCAATGCATTGCTGAAGACCTTGGAAGAGCCACCTGAACATGTCGTTTTTATCCTCTGCACGACGGAAGCACAGAAAGTGCCGGCCACCATTCTCTCCCGTTGCCAGCGTTTCGACTTCCGCCGGATCCAGGCCGGCGTCTTGCGCGACCGCCTGCGGCAGATCGTCCAGGCGGAGGGCGGTGAGATCGAGGAGGCAGCGCTGGAGCTGCTCATCGCCAGTGCTTCCGGCTCCTTCCGCGACGCTGAGTCCCTCCTGGAGCAACTCCTCTCCTATGCTGAGGGTAAGGTCACGCTGGCGGACGCCCGCGAGGTGTTGGGCTTGGTGGAGGATGAGTGGTTGGAAGCGCTCACCCGCTCCTTGCTGGAAGGCGATCTATCCGGTGTCTTGCGATCTTTGGGGGAGCTTGTCGATGCCGGGCAAGACCCGCGCAATATCGCCCGGGAGTTGAGTCAGTTCCTTCGTCAACTGCTGGCTGTGCGAGTGGGAGGGCCGGTGGACCTCTGGCAGCAGCGCGCCAAACATCTGGAAGGTTTGGTCGAGCAGGCGCAACCGACCGTTCTGCTGCACCTGTTGGAGGCGCTCTCCTCCATGGAGGCACCATTGCGCACTAGCTTTGAGCCACGCTTTCTATTGGAGACGACCTTGATGGTGGCCAGCGAGCGTTCCCGCGGCGGGATGAGCCCGGCGAGGGAGATCACTCCGGCGAAGGAGATCACTCCGACGAAGGAACTCGTCCCGGAGACCCCGCCTCTTGCCACTATACAGATCTCCACCCCCTCCGATCGGAGTAAGCCGCACGATGAACCGTACCCTGAACCCAAACCCGAAGCACCGGTGAAAACGCTCCGGGACAAGCCCTCGAGCATTGCTGCGGGACCCCCTTCGCCACCCTCACCTACGCTACCCCGCGACTTGGAAGAGATGGACCTGACCGCCTTCAAAGAAGGTTGGTCGCGGGTTCTCGCCTGCGCCATGCAGCAGAAGGTGACCTCAGCGGTCCTGCTTAACAAAGGGACCCCGATCGCTTATTCGGCCGGCCGGCTGACCATCGGCTTCGACCGCATCGGTGAGTTCTATAAGAAACACTTCGACCAGCCCGAGAACCGTGCTATGGTCGAATCAGCGATAAAGGAAGCCTGTGGTTGCCAACCCACCCTTTACTTCCTCGTAGCAGACGAACAACCACCCGCTGCCGAGGTGGAGACGAAAGACCATCCCCTAATCAAACAAGCTCTCGATCTGTTCGAGGGCAGTATCATCGAAATTCGAGAGGTGTGAATAATGTTGAAAGGCGACATGAACAAGTTGATGCGCCAAGCCCAGGAGCTGCAACAGCAGATGGGCAAGGCGCAGGACGAGTTGGGCGAGATGCAGGTCACCGGGGAAGCCGGTGGAGGTGCTGTAGCCATCACCATGACGGGTCAGTACGACCTGGTCGATGTTAAGATCGACCCCTCTGCTATTGATCCTGAGGCCTTGGAGATGCTCTCCGAGCTAGTGGCGGCAGCGCTGCAGGACTGCCTGGAGAAGGTGCGGCAGGCCTCGGAAAGCAAGATGGGGAAGTTCTCTCGTCTCTCGGGAGGGATGTTCTAGCTGGTGCCGGTCTTCCCACCTACTTTCAGCCAACTACTGGAAGCCCTTCGCCGCTTGCCGGGGATCGGCCCCAAGAGCGCCGAGCGAATCGCCTTTCATTTGTTGAAGAGCTCCCCTGAAGAGTCGGAGGAGCTGGCCGAGGCGATTCGCAGGGCTCGGCGCAGTATTCGTGCCTGCAGTCGATGCTTCTTTCTTTCGGAGATTGACCCGTGCCCGATTTGTCAAGATCCTCGACGGGATCCTTCTCTACTGGCGGTGGTGGAAGATTCTCGGGACATCATCGCCCTCGAGCGCGGCGGCTTCTTCCGAGGGCGTTACCATGTCCTCGGCGGCGCGCTCTCTCCCCTTGAGGGGATCGGCCCCAACGACCTGCAGATCGCCCAACTGGTGCCGCGCCTTCAAGAGGGTCAGGTGAAGGAAGTGATCCTGGCCATCAACCCGGGCGTCACCGGAGACGCAACCGCCATCTTCCTTGCCAAATTCCTGAAGGAACTGCAGGTCAAGGTGACGCGCATCGCCCGCGGTCTGCCGGTGGGGACGGACCTCGAACTGGCCGACGAGGTGACGCTGAAGCTGGCTTTGGACGGTCGGTTGGAGGTTTAGCCGCGCGACGACGGCTCGTTATTCCCGATGGATTGGCAAAGCTCGTCGCAGGAAACGGGTAGCAATCACTGCCAGGAAGGCTTTCGCCAGATCCAGGCCGAGAAAGGGCAGCACGCCTGCCAAGATCGCCCCCCAGGGAGTGAGACCCGTCACCGCTATCAGTTGCAGCCAGCCCACCAGGTAGAGCACGGCCAACCCGGCGAAGGCGGCGAACAAATCCCTCCCCAGGGGTGAGGCTTTGCCCTTCACTTCGCGTAGCAGTGCGACAGTTACCGCCGCCAGGAGGAAACCCCACAAGTAGCCGCCGGTCGGACCGAAGAGGATCGCCGCTCCGCCGCGGGCACTGGAGAAGACAGGGAGCCCTACCACCCCCAGCAACAGGTACACTAGCAAAGCAACTCCGGCAACCGGGGGCCGCAGCAGCAAGCCGGCCAGCAGGACGAAGAAGACCTGCAGGGTGAGCGGAACCGGAGCTACCGGGATACTGACCCAGGCGGAAGAGGACAATAAGCCGGCCAACAGAGCCGCTGTCACCATCTCGCGCAGCGAGAAAGAGGCGGCCCGCCCGATGGGACGATCAGAGGACACGCGTACCGTTGGCTGTCTTTCGCTCTGGGCTCAGCAAGACCACCCGGCCGTCTTCCCAGACAGGCCCCAACAACAGGACCTCTGACTGAAAGCCGGCGATGTTCTTGGGCGGGAAGTTCATCACCGCCACCACCTGGCGGCCGACCAGCTCCTCTTTACCGTAGAAGGCGGTGATTTGTGCGGAAGTCTGTTTCACCCCGTACGGGCCGAAGTCGATCTTCAGGCGGTAGGCCGGCTTTTGGGCGCGGGGGAACTCGTCTGCTTCCAGGATCATTCCTACCCGGATCTCTACTTTAAGAAAATCGTCATACGTAATCATTGTGTCACCTCGTTTGGAGATGGGCCTCCCGGTGCCCGGAGACCCCGGGTGTTAGGCGTGAGGGAGTGGTGTGGGCCTCCGATTGTCCCGGAGAGCTCGTCAACGGGTGACGGGAACTCTCCGGGCGTGAAACCAAGTGAAGTATAGGAAGAAGAGGCTTTGGCAGAAGAGCCCCCAGCCGATGCCCTGCCAGAAGACCCCACTGGAGGCGGGCAAGCCGGACCCTGACCAGAGAGCGAGGATCAGGCTTCCCGCTAAGACCAAGAGGTCGAGGAGGAAAAACCGCCAAAGGAGGCGGCAGAGGGAGCGGGCGCGAGGCTCGGTCACTCTCTGGGAGGGCGGGTGTCGGAACCTGTTTCGTACCGAGAGAGAGACGCGGGCGGCCAGGATCAACCCAGCCAATCCACTCGGCAGAAGGGCCAAGCCAAAGCCGCGGGCGAAACTAGGGAGGACGAGCAACAGGATCACCCCAGCAATGGTCGCCAGGGTTGACCAAAGAACAAGGCGGATGGCCAGATTCTGGCGGAACTCCTCCAATTGTTGGGCGGCTTGGGAGAGAGCGCGCTTGTGCGGGGCTCTTGGTGGTTCGCTGTTTTCAGCCTGCAGCAGCATGTTAAGATTCAATGGGTTTGAGCTTAGCCACCCTGTTCGGCGTGTGCTCGAACGAAGCCCAAGGCTTCGCGGAAGATGAGTTCCTTGTCGTTGTCCATGGTAGCGACGTGGTACGAGTTCTCCAGGACCACCAGCTTCTTCTCCTCGCATCGAAGGGAGCGGAATAGTTCCTCTTGATTGGCAGGTGGCACGGTGTGGTCTTCCTTCGAGGAGAAGATCAAAGCCGGGCAGCGGATCCGCTCCAGACTGGCGCGGGTGGCGGCCATCAGCAGGGCCAGCTGACGTGTGGCGCGGATCGGAATCTTGCCGTAGGCTCGCTCATCCTCTCCAGGTTTCTTGATGTCATTGCCGACCGCTTTCATCCAGCGGGGGATGCCGAGAGAACCGGCAAGCTTCATCTGCTGTTCCTGGGGAAAGCGGAGAGCAGCATTGATGGTTACGATGCCGGCCACTTCGGGGTGCTGTTCCGCTATCCACAAGGTCAGGGTGCCACCCATGGAAAGGCCGGTGGCGAAGATTCGGTCAGTCTTCGGTTGCAGCCACTGGTAAGCCTTTTCCACATCTGCTGTCCAATCTGTCCAGCGGGCTTTTTCCATCTCCTCCGGTGTTCGACCATGACCGACGAGAAGAGGAAGTGCGACTGTGTAGCCGGCGGAGGCGAAACGTTCGCCATACTCGTGCATCGAGCGCGGGGAGCCGGTGAAACCGTGGATCACCAACACGCCGGTCCGTGAACCTTCGCGGAAAAGAGGTTCATTCCATTCCATATCTTGCCTCCTTGTTTGTTCTCGGGCTGGGTCAGCCCCGTCAAGAAACCTGCCCCCGCCACTGCTGCGAGCTCGGGGGAAATGGGGGGATCTTGCCTAGTCGCGGTGCTTGCCATATTGTACATGAATGGACCATCAAACTTGGTTCCGTGATTAAAGTGAGAGAGGAGAGTAAAAGCATGCGCGTAGAGGGAAAGGCTGTCCTTGCCTTGGACCAAGGCACGACTAGCTCTCGGGCGATGATCTTCGACCTGGAAGGGAGGGTGCTGGCGTCAGCTCAGCAGGAGCTGCACCAAATCTACCCTCAGCCCGGCTGGGTTGAGCACGATCCCGAGGAGATCTGGAGTACCCAATTGGCAACTGCCCGTCAAGCCTTGGCGACTTCGGGCCTGGCAGCGCAGGAGATCGCCGCGGTCGGTGTAACCAACCAGCGGGAGACGATCCTACTCTGGGACCGAGAGAGCGGAGAGGCCTTGGGCAATGCCATCGTCTGGCAATGCCGGCGTACTGCTCCCCGCTGCGATGCCTTGCGTGAAGAGGGATGGGAACCACGCATCCAGAAGAAGACGGGCTTGCCCTTGGACCCCTATTTTAGCGCCAGCAAGCTGGAGTGGCTCCTGCGAGAGAGGCCGCGGGCACAGACCTTGATTAAACAAGGGAGGCTCCTGGCCGGGACCGTGGACAGTTTTCTGATCTGGCGCCTGACTGGCGGGAAAGCCCACTGCACCGACTACAGCAATGCTTCCCGTACGATGCTGTTCAATCTGTGCTCGTTGGACTGGGACGAGGAGCTACTCCAGCTCTTCGGCGTGCCTCGAGAGGTTCTTCCACGTCTTTGCCCCTCTTCCTATCCTTTCGGCAAATTGGATCCTTGTTGGCTGGGAACTGATCTGCCCATCACCGGGGTAGCCGGTGATCAACAAGCTGCTCTTTTCGGCCAAGCCTGTTTCCAGCCAGGAGAAGCGAAAAACACCTATGGCACCGGCTGTTTTCTTTTGATGAACACGGGGGCTGTGCCGGTTCCCTCAACCCACGGCCTGCTCAGTACGGTGGCCTGGGGGATCGGCGGCGAGGTGCGGTACGCCTTGGAGGGCTCGGTCTTCATCGCCGGCGCCGCGGTGCAGTGGCTTCGCGACGGTCTGGGGCTGATCAAGCAATCCTCCGAGATCGGCCGCTTGGCTGAGGAGTCTGGGGACAACGGCGGGGTCTATTTCGTGCCGGCTTTGACCGGTTTGGGAGCGCCCTTTTGGGATCCTTACGCCCGTGGCTTGCTGATCGGCTTGACCCGCGCCACCCAGCCGGCTCATATCGCTCGTGCCACCGAGGAGGCGATTTGCTGCCAGACTCGCGCCGTACTGGAAGCGATGGAAGAGGACGCTGGCATTTCTCTGCCCAAGCTGAAGGTCGACGGCGGTGCGACCTCTGATTCATTCCTCCTGCAGTTGCAAGCCGACCTCCTGGGAGTTCCAGTTGAGCGCTCCCGCATCAGCGAAACCACTGCTTGGGGGGCGGCTGCCTTGGCTGGGCTGGAGATGGGGCTCTGGGATTTGCCTCATCTGACGGCTCTGTCTCAAGTGCAACACACGTACCAACCCAAGATGACCGAGGAGGCGCGGGAGCAGATCTACCGTAACTGGCGGAGAGCTGCGGAGAGATCGCTGGGCTGGGCTCGATAGCCGGCTACGACGCCATCATCGTCGGCGCTGGGGTGGTCGGGGCGGCGATCTTTCGCGAGCTGTGCCGGTTCCCGCTGCGCGTATTGTTGCTGGACCAGTTGCACGATGTCGGAGGAGGTGCTTCGCGGGCTAATACAGCCATCCTGCACGGTGGTTTCGACCCCCTCCCAGGGACTTTGATGTCTTCCCTCAACGTGGAGGGTCTTCGTCTCTGGTCCAGTTGGAGCCGGCAATTGGACGTGGAGGTGGAATGGTGTGGCTCGCTCGTTCTGGCCACGGATGATGAGGAATTGGCTGCGATCGGTGACCTTTGCCTGCGCGGGCGGAAAGCAAGGGTGCCGACCGTTTTCCTCTTGCGCGATGCCCTACTCAACCGTGAACCGAATCTGGCCGCTGAGGTCAAAGGGGGGCTCTTCGCCCCAGTCTCTGGCTTGATCAACCCCTTCCAGGCGGTCATCGCCTTGGTCGGGAACGGGTTGGCCAATGGCGGGGAATTGGCCCTGGGCGAACGCGTCCTCGGCTTGCGAAAGATTCCGGAAGGGATTGAGGTTCAGACTTCAAAACGAACCTTGCCCACTCGTTTCCTTTTCAACGCGGCTGGCGTGGAAGCGGACCACTTGATGCACCTGGCGGGAGAAGACTGGTTTTCCATCACCCCTCGCCGCGGGCAGTACCACGTGTTGGACAAGAGTATCGGCCACCTCGTGCGGCATGTCCTCTTCCCCGCTCCCCGAAAACTGGGTAAAGGGATCGTTGTGACCCGCACCATCCATGGCAACCTGATGATTGGGCCAAACGCTGAAGACTTGGACGAAAGTGATTTGCTTACCACGCGCGAAGGGTTACAAGCCGTACTGGCCGGAGCCAAGAAACTGATCCCCTTCCCCTTCGAGCGTTACCTGGTGGCTCAATTCAGCGGCCTGCGAGCAGTCAGCTCGACCGGCGATTTTCACCTTGGTCCGGCCCACGCTTTCCCCGGGGTGTTCCACGCTGCCGGGATTAAATCGCCAGGCCTGACAGCCGCCCCGGCTATCGCCAGGCGGTTGGTGGAGATGTGGCAGGAGAGGATGGACCTTGCTGGCCACAAGGAGGTTATCGCCCAGAAGATGGACTGGGACCCGACCTTCCGTTTCCCACCGAAGCTCTCCGAGTGCTCGCTGGGGGATCGGGATCGCTTGATCCGCGAGAACCCTTCCTACGGGCGCATCGTTTGTCGCTGTGAGGGAATCTCTGAGGGAGAGGTGCGCGAGGCCATCCGCATGCAGCCCGGAGCGACCGATTTGGACGGGATCAAGCGCCGTTGCCGGCCTACCACGGGCCGCTGCCAAGGCGGTTTCTGCACCCCTCGGCTGGTGGAGATCCTCGCCCAAGAGAGAGGCGCCCCTCTCTCTTCCATCACCAAGTTCGGTGAAGCCTCGCGCCTCACCTGGCGCGACAACCGCGAGCCATCCGGATGCGAGTGACGGTCATCGGCGGGGGGCCGGCCGGGATGGCGGCAGCCCTCTCCGCCAAGCGTGCCGGAGCCGAAGAGGTGCTGCTCTTGGAGCGCGCCGAGCGCTTGGGGGGCGTCCTGCCGCAATGTATTCACACCGGTTTCGGCGTCTCTTACTTCAAGGAGGACTTGACTGGGCCGGAATTTGCCGAACGGCTGGAGCGCTTGGTTGCGAAAGCCGGGGTGGAGGTCTGGCTGAACTCCATCGCCCTGCAAGCCTTCCCCGATCGACAGCTTCTGGTTTCCACGCGGTTGGGTTTGCGCGCATTGCGGCCGGACGTTTTGATCTTCGCTGTTGGAGCACGGGAGCGCCCGAGGGGAGCCATCGCCATCCCCGGTGACAGGCCGGCTGGGGTCTTCACCGCCGGCACGGCCCAATACATGACCAACATCCAGGGCCTTCAGGTGGGGCGGGAATTCTTCATCCTAGGGAGCGGGGACATCGGACTGATCATGGCCCGCCGTTTCACCCTGGAGGGATTGATCGTGCACGGGGTGGCCGAGTTGATGCCCTTCCCCGGGGGTCTCTCGCGCAACGTGCAGCAATGCCTTCGAGATTATGCCATCCCCTTGTACCTTTCGCACACCGTAACGGGGGTGAGAGGCAAACAACGGGTGGAGGCGGTCACCGTCGCCCCGGTTGATCCGAATGGCTATCCTCTTAGAGACCAGGAGCGCACCTACGCGGTCGACTCCTTGATCCTCTCCGTCGGCCTCCTTCCCGAAGCGGAGTTGCTGCGCCAGGCTGGCCTGACGATGGCGCCGGAGACAGGAGGTCCGGCAGTGGACCAGTATTACCAATGCGAGCGGGAAGGGATCTTCGCGGTGGGGAACGGGGTGGCCATTTGGGATCTGGCCGACAATGTGGCAGAGACGGCTGAAGTTGCAGGAAGAGCCGCTGTCCTTTGCCCACCGGGGAGAGGATGGGCAAGAGTGGAGGGGCGAGGGGGAATACGGGTGGTGATCCCCCAGCGGTGGCGGCTCGAGGATCGTGATCTGGTGCTGCATTTTCGGGCGGGGAAACCAACCATCGCTCCCCGCCTTCGCGTCACCTGCAAAGGCCAATTGCTGGCCCGTCGCGGCTACGCCGCCCTGCGCCCGGCCGAGATGGAGGAGATCCGCATCCCCGCCGAGAAGCTGGCCATGGTGGAGGCAGGGGATCTGGTCGTCTTGGAGTTGGAGGAGGGAAGCGGTGGATAAGGAGGAGCGATCAGGACAGATTTCAAATCTGTCCCCAGGCGACGGGATCACCTTGACCTGCATTACCTGCCCGGTGGGCTGCGAGTTGGAGGTGACCCTGGAGGGAGAAGGGGAAGTCCGGGTGCTCAACAACCGCTGTCCGCGTGGTGTCGACTACGCCGTACAAGAGACGACCGCCCCCGAAAGAACCTTCACCTCTACCGTCAAATTGCGCGGGAGCTCATTGGAGCGTCGCCTGCCGGTACGGCTGGACCGGGTTATTGCCAAAGCCCGCCTCCTGGAAGTGGCTGAATACGTGCGCACCTTGGAAGCCCAAGTGCCGGTTACGATGGGTGATGTGCTTCAAGATGACCTGCTGAAGTTGGGTGCCAACCTGGTTGCCAGCCGAAGCGTAAAGGAATAGGTCAATAAAAATGCTGCAGAACAGCCTGCGGCAGCATGATAGCCTGCGGCAGCGTATCCTGTTGATTACTTTACGGTAGCGGGCAGCGAATCCTTTCGCTTCGCTCGACGGCAGGCGCGGAGGCTGCTCTTGGTATCATTGCCGCTACATCATCCCGGATTTACAATGAAGTCATCCTGTGTGAGCGGAGGAGTGCGATGCGTTGGCTGAAACCGATACTTATTATCACCATCACTTTTGCTCTGATCTTCCCCCTGGGTTTTATCACGTCCGTTTGGATGGCAGTAGGGGCGGCGCATGCGTCGCCCCTAGAACCCAGTCAAAGGGTCGGAGTTCTCAGCAGTTCGCTCCCCGGTGGCCCATCAGCTTTGCTTCAAGATGGACCCACTTTTGACCTTATCAATCGAGTTCAGACGGAGGCCGCTGGCTTGGCTGGTTTTCCGGTGGAGGTGAGCTGCGCGATCCCAGGCTCCGGCGAAACTCTCCCGGCGGGGCCAGTTACCTGGGGCGACGTGCAAGCCCTCTACCCCGACGAGGATCCCCTGGTTGTAGTGGAGATCAGCGGGGCGACCTTGCTTCTAGCCCTGGAATCTTCTGCCGCAACCTTCCAAACGTACCGCTTCGATCCCCAGGGTCCTCAACTGGATCCCGAACGGTCGCTCTTGCGGTACGGAATCTGGAGTGGCATCCAGTATCGTCTCGACCTCACCCATGAGGCCGGCCGGCGCCTCTTTGAGCTGGCTTATCAAGGGCAGCCGGTGACCCCGCTGATGAGGATGAAGGTGGCAACCAACCGTTCCTACGCGGAGGAAGAGCTTCTGCCGTCAGGAGGCACGCTTCTATTCACCTCCGACGAGACAATCCAGGAATGGATCGTCTCCTATCTTCAAGCGCATTCCCCGTTGGACCCCAATTCCCTCTTTGAGGCCAATTGGAGCCTCTACCCCGACCAGTATCTCCGTCCCGAGGAAGCTATCTCCGCCAGTGATTTCACCTCTCTTCTAACCGAGGCCTATTTCCCCAGTGATGGGCGCTCTGGCCCCGGGTCGTCCGGAGGTCAACTCTGCATCGACCCTTCGCGCCAGAGTTGGCTCTACGTCGACCCAGCGACCAAGAGATTCCGCTTCAGCGCCGGGTCTCGCGACTACGGGTTTCTCCCTGCGCCGCTAATGACAGTGGCTCCCGGTTTCATCCACTTTCTCTACCTGGGGCCGGACTTGTACCTTCAAGCCTGGCTGCAACCTGGGGAGTCGATGGCCGTGGGGTATGATCTTTTAACCCGGCGTTACCTCACCCTCGACGAACATCCCGGCGCTTGGAACACCGAACGGGCTCTCACTCAGTTGACCAGTGTCGGCTTCCCGGGGACAGGAACGCCGACCGCAGACTGGACCCTGCTTCGCCGCTACCCCGACTGGACGGAGTTGTCTTCCTGGTCGGCCGCTCCCTACACTCAAGCCGTTGGCATGGGCTTACTGGACGATTGGACGGCTCTTCACCCGCAAGCCTCGCTCAGCAACGCCGGCGCCTTGGGTTGGATCGAAGAGGCCCGCTACCCCGAGTTGACGCTCCTGACTACCAATGACTTCCACGGGCAATTGGAACCCAAGATCGTCAACGGGATGGCGACGGGGGGAGCGGCTTTCCTGGCCGCTTCCCAGCAAACCGTGCGCGCCGGAAATCCTCATGGGACCGTGCTGTTGGATGAAGGCGACATCATGCAAGCTACCCTCATCTCCAACTATTTTCAAGGCGCGTCCTCCATTGATGTCTTTAACCAGCTCGGGGTTCAGGCTTCAGCTTTCGGCAACCATGACTTCGACTGGGGGCAGACCGTGTTGCAGGAGCGGATTGCCCAGGCCCATTTTCCCTGGCTT
>JAPLHW010000218.1 GCA_026389425.1 Coprothermobacterota bacterium | reverse complement strand
AGTGAGCCTGGTCAACGATGCCTTGCAGCCCATTGCCAATCCCCAGGCAGGACAGGCTTTCTATGTGGTCGCCGTGATAGGCAATAACAGCACGGGCGCTTTGTCCTGCTTCTCCCCCCTGACAGTAGGCAACAGCTACATCGGAGCGGGAGCCGGAACCATTCAACCTGGGCAGCAGCTCTCCTTCTTTGTGCGCTGTTAGGGGCTGGCTGCCGGCAGCTATTCAGGCCGTGTCTATGTCTGGGTTAGCCTGGGCGGATATGCCCTGGCGCAGCCACTCGATTTCGCCCTGACCGTAATCCCGTAGGCAATCGTACCCGTTCTCGGAGCGCCACGCTGCAGGATATCCTACAGCGTGGCGCATCTAATCCTGGGTCCGTTCCTGAGACTGAGACCTTCCCTGAGATTCTCGGCTTCCCTGGGACCGCGGCGCCCCAGGTATCTGCAGTAACAAGACGGAAGCCAACCGCTTCTTGGAGCAACCAGCCAGAAAGTGGCGCTCCCCTGCCCAACTTCGGCACAGAACACCCTGCCGGGGGCTATTCAGCTTGGAACACCCTGCGGCAGCATATCTTCTCCCATCATAATTGAACCACTTGAGGGGGTTCTCTTTAGGGAAGATCGTGTTGTCGTGGAAAAACCAGGCTGCCGCAGGCTATTCAGTACGGCGCGGTGGATCCATGAGAACATGAGCCGCACTGGGGTGCGGCGGTCCCCGGAGGAGCGCACCGCCCAAGAAAGCCGCACTGTGGCGCGGCGGTCCCAGGGAAGCTGGACAGGACACCCTGCCGGGGGCTATCGAGCTGCCGGGGGCTATCGAGCTGCCGGGGGCTATCGAGCTGCCGGGGGCTATAGAGCTGCCGGGGGCTATCGAGCTGCTGTCGGCTGGTAGGATGCCCACTGAAAATGAGAAGGAACCTGTTTTGCACTCTATGGGATCGGGGCGTATCCGGCGAGGAGGGAATGGGATATACTATTTCCTTGTCAAATCAATGAAAGGGGATTTATCGATGGAGAAAGTAGAGCCGAAGAGCAGCAAGATGGTCACAGGGAGCAGCAAGGCAAGCACAGGAAGCCACAAGGAGCGCAAGCCGCTGCCGGGGGACGAATTCTGGAAGCTAGCTCTCCTTTTATGTCATATCGTCGGTTTCGCTGTATGGTACGGCGCTTCCTTCCTGGGATTCAGCGCACCGGTCCTTTTTCCTTGGCTGGCCGTCGGTTCCGGCGTCCTGTTGATGCTGCGGGGGCTCTATAACAACGGGTGGCTCTGGTTTGTGGAGGTTCAAGGCATCCTCACCCTGATCACGGTGGTGATGACGGCGCTGGCTTTCCTGCTCAAAGACAGCGCATTCATTTTCCTCTCGGTAGCTATTGTACTAGGCGCCTGCAGCTCTCATCTTCCCGATGACCTGCGCTACTACGCGATGGTGGGCCGGAAGGGGTAGCGCCACGTCCGAGGACGGCCTCGGGAGGCGTATCGGCGGCATCAGCGAGGGTTGATCGAGGAGGGAGAATCGTGGACGGGGATCGTTCAATGGACCGTTTCCTGGAAGCCAACCGCTCCCTTTGGGATTCATTAGTTTCGATTCACCAGCGCTCGGCCTTCTACAATCTGGAGGCTTTCCTGGTTGGTGGATCGTCGCTGCTGGCCATCGAGCGGGAGGAGGCTGGCCCGGTGGAGGGCCGGCGCCTTTTGCACCTGCAGTGCCATTTTGGGATGGATACGCTCTCCTGGGCTCGGCTGGGGGCAGATGTGACGGGAGTTGACTTCTCCCCCCGAGCGATCGAGGCGGCTTGTGACCTGCGCGACCGGCTGGGGTTGGCAGCGGAATTCATCTGCTGCGATCTTTACGACTTGCCCTTGCATTTAGAGAAGCGTTTCCAGATCGTCTTCACTTCCTATGGCGTTCTCTGCTGGCTGCCCGATCTACCCCGCTGGGGACAGATCGTCGCCCATTTCCTGGAGCCAGGGGGCCGCTTCGTCTTGGTGGAAGGACACCCTTTCCTGAACGTCTTCGCCAATGGTCCCAAGGAAAGCAACCTGCGCGTAACCTATTCATACTTCCACCGGCCAGACCCGACACGTTGGGAAGGGGACGGCGACTACGCTGACCCCCAAGCGCAGGTCGACCTTCCCTCCTACGAGTGGACCCACAGCTTGGCCGATATCCTCAATGCGCTGCTGCAGGCAGGGCTGGAGCTAGAATCACTGCGCGAGTTCCCCCTGGCCATGTACCAATGCTTCCCTTTCCTAGAGCAACATCCGGACGGCTACTGGCAAATGGAGGGTGGGCTGGAGTCGATCCCGATGCTCTTCTCTCTGCGCATGCGGAAGAGATGAGGGCAGCGGTGAGAGAAGGTGGCGCGGGTCCAGCGAAGAAGTTCAGACAAATGGCGCCTGGGGTCGTAATCATGGGGCAGGCATGTCGACGATAATCATCATCGGCGCCGGTATCGCCGGCTTGGCAGCGGGTTGCTACGCGCGCATGAATGGCTACGAGGTTTGCATCTATGAGCAGCAGGTCACCCCGGGCGGGCTTTGCACGGCCTGGCAGCGAGAGGGGTTTACCTTTGACGGTTGTCTCTCCGGCGTGGTGGGCTGCGCTCCCGGGAAAGAGATGAGCCATCTCTGGCAGGAGCTGGGCGGGCTCTCTGGACAACTCCTCCCCCAGCCGGAGATCATCTCTGCCTATCACAGCGCCGACGGAACGCGCACCTTCTCGCTCCCATGGGCTCTCCCCCAGTTGGAGGAAGAGATGGGGCGGCTCTCCCCTTCCGATCGTGGGACCATCCGAGAGATCCTGACCGCGGTACACTCTTTGATGCACTTCAGTGACACCATCGAGGCTTTCGATACGGGAGGTTTTGCCAGGCGTTTACGGCTGGCTACCCGGCTCGGCGCCTATATGCGTTTCGTCCGAACTTGGGAGAAGGTGACCTTGACCGAGCTGGGACAAAGGTTTCGAGATCCCTTTCTTAGAAGAGCTTTCACCCATACGCGCGGGGACTCCGCCCTCTCTCACCTTTTCTTATTGGCACGGCAGGCGCAGAGAAACGTCGGCCAACCACGGGGCGGCTCAGCAACGTTCAGTCAGGCTATTGCCGCTCGCTATCGCGGTTTGGGCGGGAAACTCCACCTTGGAAAGAGCGTGGAGAAAGTTATTGTCGAAGGGGGACGGGCTGTTGGCGTGCGCCTTGCTGGTGGCAGTGAAGAGCGCGCCGACGAGGTGGTCTCGGCCGCCGATGGTCACGCCACACTCTATGGGATGCTGGCCGGGCGGCCTTTGGAGCGTTCGCTGGAATACCACTACAAGCGCTGGCCCCCTTCTCCGGCACTGGTTCAAGTCTCTTTCGGTCTCCGCCTCGACCTGGTCGGCCAGCCTCCCATCGAAACCTGGGAATTGAAGGAGCCGATCCAATTGGGCGCCGATCGCCTCAGTCGGCTGAACTTGCGCCACTATGGTCAGGATTCCTCCCTCGCTCCCCCTGGATGTTGTGTGGCTGTGGTCCGCTTCGCCTCTGATATCCGTCCCTGGGTGACCCTGCGTCAGGAGGGAGCCGCTGGCTACCGGGCCGCCAAGGAGGAGATCACCGCCAGGGTGATTGCGCTCCTGGAGGAGCGATTACCCAGCTTGCGAGACTCTATCGAGGCGCTCGATGTGGCCACCCCGTTGACCTGGGAACGAATAACCGGCTGTTGGAACGGGGCGGCCGGAGGGTGGCTGCCCACCACCCAAAACGGTGACTTCAGCGGGGTCGAGGCGATCCCGCACAAGGTCCCTGGGTTGGGCACCTTTTGGATGACGGGGCAATGGGTGACACCTGGGGGTGGGGTGGCGGCAGTTGCCCAGGATGCGCGACGCGTGATTCAACGACTCTGCAAAGAAGACAACCGGCCCTTCCAGACCCGTAAGGAAGGGGAGCGGGAACAATGATCGAGTGGTCAGAGCTGATCTGGCCGATCGTCCTGGCCCTGGCTGGCTTGATCCTGGGATTGCTGCTGCAGCGTTTTTTACTGCGTCGTTGGAGGATGGTCGCGGGCGGTGAGGGAACGAAGCTGCAGCACATCCTGCCCCGGGTCTTAACCGGAATAATTATCCTCTGGGTGGTCCTGGCCGCCCTTTATTTGACCCTCGCTTTGGTCCCGATGCAGAGGACTCTGGCGAGCACCCTCCAGTCCATTCTAGTGGTCCTGGCGATCCTCTCAGTGGGCCTCTTCCTGGCTCGCCTGACCTCCGAGCTGATCACAGCCAATGCCCGAAGGCGGAACGAGGTGGTGGCGACCACCACTCTTTTCTCCAACATCACCCGCATTGCCATCCTGGGGATAGCCATCCTGATCGCGCTGGGCGCCTTGCAGATCTCCATCACCCCGCTTCTCACCGCCCTTGGAGTGGGTGGCCTGGCCGTCGCCCTGGCCTTGCAGGATACTCTCTCAAACTTCTTCGCCGGGATTCAGATCATCGCCTCTCGTCAACTGAAGGTGGGGGATTTCGTCCGTCTTGATCCGGAGCACGAGGGTTTCGTAGAGGACATCACCTGGCGCAACACCACCTTGCGCAGCTATGCCAACAACCGCATCGTAGCGCCCAACGCCAAACTGGCAAACTCCATTACCATCAACTACGACATGAAGGAGGCTTGGCTCTCTTTCTCGGTGCCATTCCAGGCGCCCTACGGGTCGGATTTGCAGAAGGTGGAACGGGTTACCCTGGAAGCAGCCGAGGAAGTCCTGCGGGAGATCCCTGGTGGAGTGACCGACAGTCATCCTGCCGTCTCCTTCAATACGCTTGCCGACTCCGGGGTGAGCCTCAGCGTAACCTTGCAAGCACAGAACCATCCAAGCCAGTTTGCCTTGCGCAATGCGTTGGTGAAGCGTATCGCCGCTCGTTTTGCCGAAGAAGGCCTGGAGATAGCCCTCTCGGGTCGACCGGCAGTGCCTCAGAAGCCTTCGGAGTAACCCCGCCGGCCCTTTCCGGTGATACAATGAGGGTGCCAGAACCGGCTGGACCGATTCTGGGCAGAAGGAGGGATAGGTATGAGCCAGGATCCGGGAAGCTGGCTGCAAACGAAGCCGCAGTTGGGCTTCCCGATCGTACTGATCCTGGGCGGGTTGATCGTCCTGCTAGCCTCCTTGGGTGTCTTCGGCGAGGCCTGGGGATGGATCTGGCCGATCCTGATCCTTCTTTTAGGGGCGGGGTGGCTGGTGTGGCAGCTCCTGCAACCCCCGATCAACCTGCCCCGTCTCTTCTTCCCCGCTTTGATGATTGTTTTCGGCTTCGTTTATCTGTTGCGCCGGGCCGGCCTCTTTCCCTTCAGTTGGGATTGGCTCTGGCCGGCATTTTGTATCCTCCTGGGGGGCGTTCTGCTGATCCTCCGCTGGAGGAAGGCGCGGTAGCGCCGGCAGAGGCGCTACCTTCCTGAAAGCCATTGAGGAAAAAGCGAGGAGTGAGTGTCTCGCTCGAAAAAAAAGGAGAGTATGACGTGGCAAATAAGACAGCGGTACAACCCAAGAAAAAGGCGGAGCTTTCTCTTCCCCTCGCCTTGATCCTGATCGGTCTGATCTTTCTGGTTGGGAACTTCTTCTATCTGCTCGCATTGCCTTGGCTCTGGCCGGCGATCTTGCTGGTGATCGCAGTGATCCTGCTGATTCGGGCAATCACAGCAAAAGAAGGAGGCGCCGCCCGTTTCTTCTTCCCGATCGTTTTGCTTCTCTTCGGTATCGTTTACCTTCTGACAGCATTGAACGTTTTTCAGGTGACCAATCTGATGGCCTGGTTCTGGCCTGGACTCTTGGTCGTGATCGGGATCGCCGTGCTATTGCGGGAGCGACGCTGAAGGGGAATTTAGGGGCAAATCGACCATGACCAATTTTGCTAATCGAGGAGCGGAACCGAAGGGGCATTTCCACCGTCTCCTGGTGGGTCAGCCGCAACGAGTCGGCGATCGGACCGTACAAGCGGTAGCCCAGCTTAGCGGATGGCGCCGAGGGAGGCGGGGAAAGAGCGGTGAGAGCGGTCTCGCCTTCTTTCGCGTATCGCCTGTGGCACTTTTCTTATCGGAGGAAGGCCAAGAAAGGGTGGCGATTCCCCTGGCCGGCGCGCGGACCTGCCAACAGCGCCGGCTCGCTGTCCTCTTCTTCCTGGCGATAGGGCTGATCGGGTTGCTGATTTCGTTCGCAGTTCAAGCGAGGATGAGAAAAGGAGGTTGATGATGTCAGAGATAGTGGAGCCCACACTTCAGCCGATTGAGCGCATGCTGGAGAAGATGAGCGTGGACACAGTCTTCGGGCCGCCGGTGAAAGAAGGGGATCTCACCTTGATCCCTGTCGCCGAATATGCGGTTGGTTTTGCCTTCGGCAATTGTTCCTGCCCATCAGGCGAGAAGTGCTGCCAGCCAGTGGATCAAGACGGCGAAGCAAGCGAACTGCCCGTGGAATGCAAGGAATGCAACTCGGGAGGGGGCGGGGGAGGCGGCATGGGCCGGGTAGTCCCGCGCGGATTCATCAAGATCAGCGCCGAGGGCGCATCGTATGAACCGATCATCAACCCCACCCGCATCGCCATTGCCCTCTTCGCCATGATCGGTTGGTCAGCTTTCTGGCTGACGATCGGCATTCGCGCCTTGGTCAAGGCAAGAAACTGAAGGAGGCAAAGCCGGATTAAAGCAACCGAGTTCTTAGCCTATTTCTTTCCTATTCCCCGGCGCAGGGAGACCGTGTATGGGTTGTCAGAGCGGGTTGTGCCTCTGCCGGAGACTGGCCGGGCCGCAGATTTGGCTTTTCTGTTGGTCGTGGCAGCGGCTTATGCCCAGGCTGTGCTGGAGGGTTGGGGCGCTTTCACGTTGTGGCAATTCCTCGGGGCAACCCTGGCTGTTCTCGCTTACGGCGCCCTCAGCACGCATTGGGTCCAAGTTAGTCTCCAACGCTCCACCCTGATTCTTAAACTGCTCTATTTTGTCATTCAGGCGGTGCTGGCTGCGACAGTCATCACCCTCTTTGGCGCCTCCGGTTTCATCGGGCTGATTGTGCTCCCGCTGGCCAGCCAAGCCGTCTTGTTTCTTCCCACCCCTTGGCCTGCTTTTGGCTTTATCCTGGCTTTAGCGGCCGTCCTTCTGCCGATCGGCTGGACGGGCGGTTGGCAAGCGATCCTCCAAGTAGGCCTGGCCTATTTGGCTGGGTTGGTCTTCGTCGCTCTCTTCACCCAGGTGGCTCTCGACGAGCGCCGTGCCAATCGGGAGGCGCAGCGCTTGACAGGAGAGTTGAAGGGAGCCAACCTGCAGTTGCGCCGCTATGCCGCCCAGGTGGAGGAACTGGCCACTGCCAAGGAACGAAACCGCCTGGCACGGGAGATCCATGACAGCCTGGGTCATTATTTAACGGTAGTCAACGTGCAGTTGGAAGCAGCTCGTCTCTTCTGCGAAAGCGACCCGCAGAAAGCCTTGCAGTCGCTGTTAAAAGCCCAGGCCATGACCCGGGAGGGGCTGACCGAGGTGAGGCGCTCGGTAGCCTCGTTGCGTCAACCTGCCACAGAGGGGCACCCGCTTGCGGAAAGGATCGCCCATTTGGTAGGGGAGAGCCAGGCTCACGGCTTGGCGCTGGAACTCAGTATCACTGGAGAGCAGGCCGCGCTTTCCCCGCAAACGGAGCTGACCCTCTATCGTGTGGCTCAGGAAGGGCTAACCAACATCCGCCGCCACGCCGCCGCCACGCGTGCCGCCTTGATCCTGGACTATAGTGGCGTTCAGTTGGTGCGCCTGTCCCTAACGGACAATGGGCGGGGAGCCACCCAACCCCAGGGCGGTTTCGGTCTGCTCGGCCTCCGCGAACGCGTCCAATTGCTGGGAGGATCGCTGCGCACAGCAAGCGAGCCGGGGGAAGGATTTACACTGGAGGTGGAGCTGCCACGATGAGTCGTATCCGGGTGTTGTTGGTCGATGACCAGGCTCTCTTTCGCGAAGGATTGCGCACCTTGTTAGAGTTCCGTGAGGATTTGGAGGTAGTGGGGGAGGCGGCCAACGGGGAAGAAGCCCTCTTTATGGCGGCCAGGTTGCGCCCACAGGTGGTCCTGATGGATCTGCGGATGCCGGTGCTAGACGGGGTGGAGGCTACGCGCCGCCTGAAGGAAAGCCACCCGGAATGCAAGGTGATCGCCTTGACTACCTTCGACGATGACGAGACGGTCTTTGACGGGCTGCGGGCAGGGGCGGTGGGATATCTCTTGAAAGATGTACCCTCGGACACCTTGGTGGAAGCGATCCGGGCCACTGTTCGGGGAGAGTCTTTTCTTCACCCCTCGGTGGCTAGGAAAGTGGTGGCCGAGTTCACCCGCCTCAGCAACCGCTCGGCCGCCCAAGCAACCCTGGACGAGCCCCTCTCCGAACGCGAGCGGGAGATCCTGGTGCTGCTTGCTGGAGGCTTTTCCAACAAGGAGATCGCCGGCCGCCTTTTCCTAGCCGAGGGGACGGTGAAGAACCATATCACCAATATCCTCGGCAAGTTGGAGGTGCGCGACCGCACCCAGGCCGCGTTGAAGGCCAGGGAATTGGGTTTGATCTGAACGACGGCAAAAAAAATGACCCGCCTCATGACTTTTCGCACATCCCAAACGATTCATCCTGCCCTACAATGAAACAAAAGCCTGCCCCTGCCAAGGCGGGGGTTTAGAAAGGAAGCGTGCAATGAATTCTCAGATTCAAGAGCCACCCGAGACGAACTCGTTGCTGGAAGGAGAAGCGCCCTCTCTCCCTCCACCTTCGCCCGTTCCGGGTAATGTGGCCATCGAGGCGGCCAATCGCAATAAGCTGGCCGCCGGCATCGCTCTCGTCGTCCTGGGAGCTTTCGCCCTGCTGGGCCAGTACATCCAGGGCAGTTTTTGGGGGAACTTGTTCCTTCCCGGCCTTGGGCTTTTCTTCATTGTCTGGGGGTTCATCGCTCGCAAGCCCGGCTTGATCATCCCGGGCGGGATCTTAATCGGCATTGGCGTCGGCAGCCTGCTAATAAACGGTCCTTACGCCACCCTCTCTGGCAAGGGACAGGGGGGCGTCTTTATGCTCTCGCTGGGTGGCGGTTTTCTTCTGGTCACCCTTCTCACCGCTTTCCTGCGACAAGTGCACTGGTGGGCTTTGATCCCGGCGGCGGTGCTGGCGGTGATCGGGTTGGGCCTGGTAGGGGAGGGCGCCGGTTGGGATGTCATGCGCACCCTCAGCACAGCCTGGCCGATTGCCCTGATTGTAGTCGGCGTCTTCCTGATTCTCTGGCGGCGCGGGTTGCGCCCGAGTCCCCCCAAGCAGTAAACGGCCGCAAAGGTGAGGGAGATAGAAAGGTGATCAAGGCCATGTCAGCCAAACGACGGATCGGGATCCTCACCGGGGGAGGCGATGTACCTGGTTTGAATGTGGCTATCAAAGCAGTGGTAGCTCGCGCCCAGGACCACAATATCGAGGTGCTGGGCCTGCGCCGCGGGTGGATGAGCGTCTTGAGCATCAACCCGGACGACCCCGAGTCTGCCTTGAACTGGACCACCCCTCTCAATTTGGAGGTGGTGCGGACCATCGACCGCACAGGGGGAACCATCCTCCACACCTCGCGCACCAACCCCAGCAATGTCAAACCAACAGATGTGCCTGTTCATGTCCGGGCCGAAGACTGTTCCCCCAACCCCAGCGGTACGGTGGACTGCACGCGGCACGCCCTCCGCGTTCTGCAGCACCTTGGTCTCGATGCGATCATCCCGATCGGCGGGGACGATACTTTAAGCTTTGCCGTCCGCCTTCACCGGGAGGGCTTTCATACCATCGCCATCCCCAAGACAATGGACAACGACGTCTTCGGCACCGACTACTGCATCGGCTTCTCTACTGCGGTGACGCGCTCGGTGGAGACGATCACCGCCTTCCGCACCTCGGTCGGGTCGCACGAGCGGATCGGGGTAGTGGAGCTGTTTGGCCGCAATTCGGGGGAGACTTCGCTCTTCGCTGCCTACCTAGCTGATGTGGACCGGGCGGTGATCTCCGAGGTTCCCTTCGATATGGATCGCCTCTCCCGCTTCCTGGTGGAGGATCGTGAGAAGAAACCCTCTCACTACGCTATCCTCACCCTCTCCGAGGGGGCCTTCCCGGTTGGCGGGGACGTCGTCCAGCGCGGTGAGGCCGACGCCTACGGCCATCAGAAGCTTGGCGGGATCGGCCATTTCACCGCTGAGGAGATCAAGCGGCTCACCGGGGTAGACATCATGTACCAACAGCTCGCCTACATCATGCGCACCGGCGCGCCCGACTCACTGGATCGCATGGTGGCGATCTCCTTCGGCAACCTGGCCTTGGACCAGGTGGCGATGGGGCACACCGGGCGCATGGTGGCCCTTCAGCAAGGGATCTATACGACAGTCCCAGTCGACTTGGTCATCGCCAGCAAGAAACGCGTGGACGTGACCGCTCTTTACGATTCCGAGCAGTATCGCCCGAAGGTGCGGGACATGCTGGGCAAGCCGATGTTCCTTTCCTAACGAGATGCCGACCCCCAGTCGCCTCGAATTTATCTACCTTCTCCGCCTTTCTCGTGCGGAAGCCTTCGCGGCGCCGACTCCAGAAGAGGAAGCTTCCATCGAGGCGCATTTCCAGCACTTGCAAGAAGCCCAGCGCCAAGGATGCTTGGTCTTGGCCGGACCCTGTCTTGACGGCGCCTTCGGTGTGGTCATCTTGCATGCCTCCTCCAGTGAGGAGGCATGCGCTTTCATGGAGTCTGACCCTGCCGTCCGCGACGGCGTGATGAAGGCCGAGCTGCATCCTTTTCACGTCTCGCTGCCGGTGAAAACATAGAGAACGGAGGAATCATGAAATATCCTTATTGCATCGTCTACGCCTTTGGCGATCGCTCCGGCCGGGGGAATCCAGCCGGCGTGGTAACCAACGCCCGCGGCTTGAGCGATGCGGAGATGCAAACCATCGCCCGCCTGAACAACCTCTCCGAGACGGCCTTCCTCTT
>JAPLHW010000006.1 GCA_026389425.1 Coprothermobacterota bacterium | reverse complement strand
GCATCTACCTGGTGAAGGTCACCATTCCCGCCGATGCGCCTTTCGACCTTTATGACCTGAGCATCAGCGGCAAACGCCAGGGCGGGGTCTGGTTGCTCGACTCCCAGCCGCACGCCGTCTCCGTGGTGGCGCAGTTCAAAGATGACTACACCTTCGTTCAGATGACCGATATTCACGTTTGGGGACCGGAGGCGAAATACCCGGGCGCCAGCACGCAAGACAAGAACTACCGCCATGCCGACTACCGCGAGGCGGACGGCTATGGGGCGGCCTACTATAGCAAAGCCATCGCTCAGGTGAATTTGACCAAGCCAGACTTCGCCGTTTTTACAGGAGATTATGATTTCTCGCAAAAGTGGCTTTACAAACAGAACTATGCGGAGTTCCCAGCCTATCGCAACACCATCTTCGGGGGTCGCACCTACGAGCCCTACTTTGAAATGGATTGGTTCTACCAGGAGACCATGAAGCTGGACGTGCCGGTCTTCATTACCCTCGGCAACCATGACAGCTATGCCCGCTACAATTTCTTCAACACCAAGCTGGAAGAAGACTACATGAATTCCTGGCGAAACCTCTTCGGTCCCCAGTATTTCTCCTTCGACTACGGGCCGGACTTTCACTTCTTGTCCGCCAACAGTAACGATTGGAGTTCTTCTCAACGCAATCTGCACTGGGCCATCCCCAACGTGATCCTGTCCCCCGGCAAATGGCAAGGACAACTGTTGGGAAGCGGGGATCCCTTCAAGACCGGCTGGTCGCAGGCGAGGGAAGACGCCATTCAATTGAGTTCTCTGACTGGCCAGTTGGCCTGGTTGCGCGACGACTTGATCGCTCACCAGAGCGCCAAGATGCGGGTGGTAGCGATCCACCACGACCCCTGGCGAGACGCTGGGTCCGGTATGATGTTTGACAACGCCTCGATGTTTGGCATCGGCTTCGGCGGGGAGGGAGCCGGGCGCCTCGCTCTGATCAAGCTGTTGCGGCAGTACCGGGTGGCCTTGGTGGTCAGCGGGCACGAGCATTCGGACGCGTACGGGACCATTCCTTGGAGCGCCGGTGGAGGGGAGGTGAAGTTCGTCAACACCACCTGCACCGAGTTCAATGATGCCCCCGATATGCTGAACCCAAAATTCGACGAGATGTGGTCTTGGCCCGGCTACCGCCTGGTGCGCATCGTTGGGGAGCAGGTGTTCAATTACGCTTATGCCGTTGCCCCGGATAGCCAAGGGAAGCCGCTGCCCTACTCTTTCCCGTTCTACGCCAACACTGTCATCGGAGGTTCCACCAACTACGCTAATCTCACCACCCCCGCCTTACAGACCGCCTGGTCGACCCGGCCAGGGGATGTTCAGACGGTGAGCTGCACGATCATCAACCACCTCACCGGCGTCCCGATTTTCCCCGGCGGACCCTGGAGCGGGGACCTGTGTAACGGTTTCCTGGAGTTCCCGATGCCGCTACTGGCCAGCCATCTTTACTACACCATCAGCGGGGGGATTTTCGGTGAGATCTACGACAGCGGCACCCACCGCATCTACCAAGCTACGACCGATGTCCTCCACGCTCCGGATGGCCAACACCCTACCTCTATACAAGTCTCGCTCCAGCCCAGTACTGCCGCTGACCTAATCTCCCCCACTTGTGTGCAGTTCCTCATCAACGGCGGAGCGAAGAGCTCTGCTAATCCGAACGTCATTCTCACCAACGATGCCGTCGACCTGGGTGGCTCGGGGCTGCTGGATATGCGCATCGCCAATGATGATGCTACTTTCACCGGCGCCGTATGGCAGCGTTACCAATTATCCACCACCTGGACGCTGGCGTCCCAGCCGGGTCTTCGCACTGTCTTCATCCAATTCCGGGACGCCGCCATGCCGGGCAACCTCTCCCCGATCTACCAGACCACCATCAACTTGACCCAATAAGGAGGAGATAGATCCCCGACAGTCAAATCAGCCGTCATTCTCGGGAATCCTCCACGGCTCTGCCCTTGCCATTGTTTCCCCAGAAACTGAATTGTTTGGCGGAATCACCGCACTCAAGCTTCCGGGCTCCCTCCGTCGTGCATCCGAGCGTACCCTTCCCACCAGGTCTCGTGATGCTGAAAGCTTTGGCGGGCCGATCCCTCGGAGATCCCAAGCGTTCCTGCGATCATCCGCCAGGCGCCGTCGGTCAGTTCGCCGAATTTATGCCTCGCAGCCTCCACGATCACGGGCAGGAACAACTCGCCAATGCCGCGGTAGTCAGCGATGGCCGCCTCCAATTGAACGGTCTCCTCTTCCGTGAAGGAATAGAGCAAGTCTCCCTCAGTCACTGAA
>JAPLHW010000028.1 GCA_026389425.1 Coprothermobacterota bacterium | reverse complement strand
AGATTGCGCCCCCTACCGACAGGCCTTGGTCTATGAAAAACTGTTGGATGAGAAGGGGGAGGCGATGCATCGCTCCCGCGGCAATGCTATCTGGTTCGATGAGGCCGTGGAAAAGATGGGAGCCGACGTGATGCGCTGGCTATACATCTCCCAGCCGATCGAGAACAACCTGCTCTTCGGCTATGGCCCGGCTGAATCGGTGATGCGGCGTCTGCTTCAGTTGTGGAACGTTTACGCCTTCTTCGTTACCTACGCCAACATTGACCGCTTTGATCCCTCCGCTCACCGTTCGGATCCTGTCCAACGCAGTTTCATCGACCGCTGGATCCTCTCCCGCCTGAATTCTCTGACGAAAGGGTGCCGAGAGGCCTTGGACGCCTTCGATGGAGCAACGGTGACCGGTCTGGCGGAGTCCTTCATCGACGACCTCTCTACCTGGTGGTTGCGCCGCAGCCGGCGCCGTTTCTGGAAAACAGAGGAGGATCAAGACAAAACTGACGCTTACCTCACCCTGCACGAGGCACTGGTCGCCCTCTCGCGCTTGCTCGCCCCCCTGATACCTTTCCTTTGTGAGTCTCTCTACCAAAATTTGGTCCGCTCAACAGACAACCAAGCTCCTCTCTCGGTGCATTTGACCCTCTACCCGGAATCTGTCACGGAACGGATCGATACCGGTCTTGAACGAAAGATGGACCTGGTCAAGGAGATCATCGGGTTGGGGCGGGCGGCCCGCAACAAGGTCAATCTGAAGGTGAGACAGCCGTTGCGCGAGATGATCCTGGTAGGCCTCACCTGTTCGGAACAATCCATAGTAAAGGAATTAGCCGATATCATCCTCGAGGAGTTGAACATCAAGAGCCTGCGCTGCGAAGACCGGCTTCTTGGGTTGCAGCAGTTCCTCCTCCTACCCAACCTACCCATTCTCGGCCCTCGCTTTGGCAAGAGGTTGCCCGAAATCCGCAGTGCTTTGCAAGAGTTGGACGCTGAGCAAGCTTTGGCCACCCTGGCGTCCGGCCAATCATTGCGGCTGGAGCTGCCCGAGGGTCCGATTGAACTCTTGGCAGGTGATGTCCTGGTGCAACGGCACGACCAGCCCGGCTTCGCCGCTGAGGCTTCCGGTCATTGTCTTTTAGCTTTAGAGACAGAGCTGGATGAAGGTCTTCGCCAGGAAGGCTTTGCGCGTGAGCTGGTTCATGCCATTCAGAACTTGCGCAAGGAGGTTGGCTTTCAAGTGGAGGACACCATTCGCATCTATTACCAATCCGATCCCAGCCTTGCTCCGATTTGGCAGAATTTTTCCGCATATCTGCAGCGGGAAACCCTCAGCGAGGCGCTCCTGGAGGGAATCCCAGCGGACGCACCGGCGCAAGAGCTACGCATCGAAGAGAAAGGTGTGCGTCTCTATTTAGAACGCGTTACGAAATAATCGACCAAGTCTCTTCTACCGGCTTTCGCGCTTTGGCAACGGGCTCCTCGGCCGGGTGACCGAGGGGTACCAAAGCCACCAGTCGCCGGGGTGGGTGTATCTGCAAGAGACCTTCTAATTCAGTCACAGCAAAGAGAGGACCCAACATCCAGACCGCTCCCAAACCACGTCCGTGAGCAGCCAAAAGGAAGTTCTGGATGGCTGCTGAGACGCTCTGTAGTCCAGCTTGAGGCCGCCAACGGGCAATCATTTCAGCCGGCAGCCCTCGCCGGCGGAGGATCCCCTCGAAGGGGGCAACTCCCTCCTCCTGACAAAAAGCGATCAGCCAGGGTGCTTGGCGGATGAAGCCAGGGTAGCGGCCCGGGAAACGAAGTGCCTCTTCATAACCTTCCGCCTCTGGCCAGTTGCGGATCTCTGCCAGCTTCTCTTCGATGGCCTTGGCGACGCTTTCGCGCACCTCGGGGGAATGTATAGCCACGAAGAACCAAGCTTGCAAGTTGTTTCCGCTGGGGGCCCAGGATGCCAGGCGCAGCAAGT
>JAPLHW010000078.1 GCA_026389425.1 Coprothermobacterota bacterium | reverse complement strand
GGGGGGGAGATGAAAAGAGGGTAGAGGCGTGCCGCATCGGCTCCGTATTTCTCGATGGTCTCGTCAGGCGCCACTACGTTTCCCCTGGACTTGGACATGGCGCTCCCCCCGAGGGTGACCATGCCGTGCGTGAAGAGTTTGGTGAAGGGCTCCTGGAAGTCCACAAGACCCATATCGGCCAGCACCTTGGTAAAGAAGCGGGAGTAGAGCAAGTGGAGGATGGCATGCTCGATGCCGCCAATGTAGAGGTCCACCGGGAGCCAGTGATTGGCCGCCTGGCTGTCGAAGGGCCGGTCGTTCGGGTTAGTGAGGGCGTTGGGGGAGGTGTAGCGCAAGTAGTACCAGGAAGAATCGACGAAAGTATCCATGGTGTCTGTCTCGCGACGGGCCGGGCCACCACAACGTGGACAAGTCGTCTGGACGAAGGAAGGGACTTTCTCCAAAGGAGAGCCACCCTCGCCTGTGAGGGGGGCATTCTCCGGCAAGAGCACCGGCAATTGTTCCTCCGGCACCGGCACGATACCGCAGAGCGGGCAATAGACGATCGGGATCGGCGCCCCCCAGTAACGCTGGCGGGAGATCAGCCAGTCGCGCAAGCGATAGTTAGTGGACGCTTTGCCGATGTCACGCTCCGTCAACCAGTGCGTAACCTTGGCATAGGCCTCTTCCCCACTTGTGCCGGTCAGTTCAGCGGAGGAGATCATGGGGCCGTGGTCAGCGTGGAAGAGGATGTCCCGGTAGAATGGTTGATGAGAGACCATCTCCATCACCGTACGGTTCTCCCCGACATCGGGGCAGAGCGCCTTGCAACGCGCCAGGATCCGGCGATCGGCCGCGATTGATTCAAGAGGGGCCATTTCATCCGGGAAGACGATCACCCAGCGATCACCCAGCACTTCGTTCCATTTGCCTGGGCGCAAGTGCCGGCGAACCAATTCCAGGTAACGATCGATCTCGTCAATTCCGTGAAGGGTGACGAAAAAACCCTCGCCGGCATTTCCTACAGGGGCAGCCTGGAATTGAAAGCTCTCTCCTTCCAGGAGCGAGCGGAATCCCTCTGGCATGGATCCCGGCCAGATCAAGCTTTTGGCGAGGCCGTCGTTGCGCTCGATCACAGGGATTATCGGCAGACCATATTTCAAAGCGAAAGCGAAGTCGCGCTCGTCATGGGCAGGGACGGCCATGATCGCTCCGGTGCCATAGGTCACCAGGACATAATCGGCGATCCAAATGGGGATCTTCTCTCCAGTGACCGGGTTGACTGCATAAGTCCCGATCCAAACCCCGGTCTTCTCTTTCTCGGTTGATTGACGCTCAACATCGGTCTGACGCCGGGCTTGTTCGATGTAGGTTTCCACCTCTTGCCGGTTTTCGGGAGGTGTGAGCTTGGCCACCAGGGGATGTTCCGGAGCCAACACCATGAAGGTGGCTCCCCATAACGTGTCCGGGCGGGTAGTGAAGACAGTGATCTTCTCGGTGGAGTTACCCCCGGCTTCCATGGGAGTGGGTGTCTCTGCAGGGGCATACACCGGGAAATCGACATGAGCGCCCTGGGACTTGCCAATCCAGTTGCGCTGCATCGTCTTGACCCGCTCCGGCCATTCCTCCAGTAGATCGAGATCGGCTAGCAGGCGGTCGGCGTAGGAAGTGATACGGAAGAACCATTGCTCCAGATCTTTTTTTACTACTGAGGTTTGGCAGCGCCAGCAGCCGCCCTCCTCCACCTGTTCGTTGGCCAGCACAGTCTGGCAGGTAGGGCACCAATTCACCGGCGCTTTCTTCTTGTAGGCCAGGCCTCGCTTGAAGAATTGGATGAAGAGCCACTGCGTCCAGTGATAGTAGTCCGGCTGGCAACTGGCAAAGCGGCGGTCCCAGTCGTAGGAGATGGCCAGGGCTTTCTGCTGCCGCTCGATCGCTTCGATGGCCTGGTTGGTCCAATAGCCGGGGTGCAGGCCACGCTGAATGGCGGCATTCTCAGCCGGCATGCCGAAAGCATCCCAACCCATCGGGTGGAGCACATTGAATCCCCTCATCCGCTTGAAACGACGCCCCGAGGGGCGAAAGGACTCCCTTCCGCGGTACCACCCTGCTTTCAATTTGGTGGAGCTGACGGGACTTGAACCCGTGACCTCTTCCATGCCAAGGAAGCGCGCTCCCTCTGCGCTACAGCCCCACGCCGATTGCTCTTTGCGCGGTAACGGGCGCCCCCGCGGCAAGCTACTCTGTTCACCTGCCGAGCTCCGGGACGAGTTCGGCATTCCGCCTACTACTTCCCTTCATGGCCTTTGGTAAGCGATAATTATAGCGGGCCGAAGAGGGTTGTCAATCGAGGAGTTTGGGTGCTACACTTCCTCGCTAAGGTTGCCTGGTAGCTCAATTGGCAGAGCGGCTGGCTGTTAACCAGCATGTTCGAGGTTCGAGTCCTCGCCAGGCAGCCAATTTTTCCTGAACGTAGAACTTTTTTGTCCAGTAGCCCGTCCGCCTGCATACACGGTACAGAAAAGCCTGTGAGCAGATCATGGCCGCCAAATGCAATTTGATTTGGCCATCCACCCTTCAAGCGGTCCAGCTGAAATGATCCTCTAAAAAGAGCTTCAGACATGCTTCCACCACTTCGTGGTCGTATTGGCTTCCATCACCTCGGCGAATCTCCGCCAGGGCAGCCTCCAACCCCAGGGCAGGCCGGTAAGGTCGATGTGAAGCCATCGCCTCCACGACGTCGGCGACCGCCAGAATGCGCGCCTCCAGCAGGATCACGTCCCCGCGGAGGCTCTGCGGATAGCCGGATCCGTCCATCCGCTCATGGTGCTGGTAAATGCTCTGCGCCACAGGCCAGGGGAAAGGGATTCGCTGGATGATCCTGTGTCCCACCTCGGGGTGAACGCGGATCAGCTCCATCTCCAAGGCGGAAAGGCGTCCCGGTTTGCTGAGGATCTCACCCGGAACGGCAATCTTGCCCAAGTCATGGAGGAGCCCAGCCACGCGCAGACCGTCGATCCGATCTTGGGGAAGCCCCATTTTCACTGCGATGGCGCATGCCAGCTCTGTCACGCGGCGCTGGTGGCCGGTCAGGTAGGGGTCTCTCCCCTCGCTGAATGATCCCAGAGCCTGCACGGTTTCTTCCAACGCGGCACGCAATTGCTGAAGGGTCTTGCGGCGCGCTTCCTCGGCCTGTTTGCGCGTGATGAGGCCGGCCAGCAGATCGCTGACGGCAACCAAGAACTGCTCTTCCCGTTCCAGCCGGAGGTGGCCATTGCGCACGTAGAGGTTCACTACCCCCAACACCGATCCGCCGGAGAGGATCGGCACGCAGTAATGGCCATGCGGCATAATCCCGTCGTAGTGGGTCGCGTGGCGCTCATCGAGGGAGCTGGCGAACTGAACCTGTTGGGTCTCGGCTGCTTTTCCGCACAGGCACCAACCGAACGGCACCTCCTGGCAGCTGGTCAGCAGGGGCATGGCCAGTGCATGCTGGGCCTTCATTCGTAACACGGCAGGGTCCCCCTCCACCATGAAGATGGCGCCTTTTTTCTCCAGTGAAAGCCAGGGGACCTTGAAGAGGTGCTCCAGGATCATGGCCAACTGATCCTCCAGGGAAAGGTCCAGGTTAGCGATGTGAAGCAGGGCGTTGAGAACCTCCTTCTCCTGGGAATACCGTTCCACGGCTTGCTGGGCTTTTTTCTCCTCGCTGATGTCCTTAACAAAATGGAGGTAAACCGCGCTGCCCTCCTCCGTGCGCAGGGAGGTGAGGAAAATGGAGGAGCAGAACCAATGGCCCGAATTGTGGTCCTCCAGCTCCCGCTCCACTGAGCATTGGCCGGCGACTGCTTCTTCCAGCGGGCAACCCGGGAATGGGCCATCCAGGCCGTGCACCACTTTCGGACAGTAGCCCCCCAGGTATTGGTCAGGAGAAAGGCCGAGCGCGTGGCTGGTCGCTTGGTTGGCAAAAAGGATGTGGTGGCTTGCGTCCAGTAATAAGATGTAGAACGGGAAGGCATCGAGCGCCTTCTCTGCGTCGGGGTGAAGTTGGAAACCGGGATGATCCACCTGCGTCGTTTCTCCTTTTTTCATAATAGGGCAAACGCGTGGCAATGGGAAATAAGACGAGGCTCTCGCTGGTGGAGAGCCTCGTACGTGGTGCATCGTGTGGGGAGACGCTCGTGAGATCGCGCCGTCTCGGTCAAGTGAAGCTAGCCACCCATCATGGTCTTCATCTCGTCGGGGTCCATGTGGCCCATCCACGTCGTTGGAGTGGACGTCGCGCTGCGGGGTCTCTGGCAGTCATTCATCATCTCATCCATCCCTGTTGAGTCCATGTTCTTCATCATGGTCTGCATCTCCGTCGAATCCATCGCCTTCATCATCTCAGCCATCT
>JAPLHW010000220.1 GCA_026389425.1 Coprothermobacterota bacterium | reverse complement strand
CCGCAGTCTGTTCAGGTGCAGCGCGGTGGATCCATGAGAACAGGAGCCGCACTGGGGTGCGGCGGTCCCAGGAGGAGCGCAACGCCAAAGAATGCCGCACTGGGGCGCCACGGTCCCATCCCAGGGCCGACAAGACTCTTTAGGACCATCATCGCCATCATTGCAGGATAGCTGGACTGGACACCCTGCCGGGGGCTATCGAGCTGCAGCAGGCTGGTAGGATTACCCACTTGAAATGAAAAGGAACCATAAAAAGATGGAGCATAAAGACCAGATGCCAGAGGTTGTGCGCCTAACCATCCCTTTTGGCCGAGGCCGGCTGGATGCCTGCCTTTCCAAGGGGAACTTGGCCTGTGTGCTGATGCCTCCGATCAGTGAAAACCCAAACTCATTGAGTGAGGAGGACCCCCTTCGTCTCGCCCTCGATCACCCCATCGACAGCAAACCGCTGGAGGAATGGGTGCGGGGAAAACGTTCAATGGTGATTATCACCAGCGACCATACTCGTGCCATGCCAAGCCGACAAACCCTTCCGCTCCTGCTGCAACGAAGCCGGAAAGCCAATCCAGATCTCCACATCGCCATCCTGGTGGGCGCCGGCAACCATCGACCGATGACGAAAGCGGAGATGGTGGACAAGTTCGGCGTGGAGATCTGCGCAAGGGAACGAATTGTCCAACACGACTCGCAAGATACCGCTGCCCTGGTGAAGATCGGCGCTCTGTCATCAGGCAACGAGCTGTGGATCAATCGGGTGGCGGTGGAAACCGAGTGTCTAGTAGCGGAGGGATTGATCGAGCCGCATTTCTTCGCCGGTTTCTCTGGGGGTTCGAAGAGCGTTTTGCCAGGAATTGCCGGTTACCGCTCCATTCTTGCCAATCATTGTGCGGAATTCATCCAAAACGGACAAGCTCGAACCGGAAATCTAGACGGCAATCCCATCCACCAGGAAATAGTGGAAGCGGGGCAATTGGCCAACCTCTCCTTTATCTTCAATGTTGTGTTGGCGACGGATGGAACCGTCCTAAGGGCTTTTTGCGGGAATCCGCGTGGCGCCCATGAAGAGGGCGTGCGCTTCGTGCGGGAATGGTTTACAGTTCCGCGGGTGATGGCTGATATCGTCTTGACATCCAATGGCGGCTATCCGCTGGACCAAAACATCTACCAATCCGTCAAAGGGATGAGCACTGCGGAATCCTGCTGCAAACCAGGCGGTGTAATCATCATGGTGGCCGCCTGCCAGGACGGCCATGGAGGAGATTCCTTCTATTCGCATCTTGCTTCAGCCGCCACGCCGGGCGAGTTACATCGTCGCACTTGTCGCAGAGAGCGTCATGAGACCCTCCCCGACCAATGGGAATTTCAGATCCTCTCCCGCATTCTGGCCAACCACCCGGTAATCTTGGTGACGGCTTTGGAGGATCCGGGAGTAGTGACAGCAATGCATATGCGTCCTGCCCGCACCATCGACGAAGCGCTGGAGCTGGCGTTACGGATGAAAGGCCGGCAAGCTCAGGTCGTCGTGATTCCCGATGGCGTCTCCACTTTGGTGGATGGTCCGCCCGCCGAAAGCGGAGAGGAGAGGAAGAGCTGACCATGGAAATCGTCGTCTGCATCAAACAAGTGCCTGATACCGCGAAGATCGAGGTGGACGAAACGACGGGGACCCTTAAGCGGGAAGGGGCAGAGGTCAAGATGAATCCCTTCGACCTCTCCGCCATCGAAACTGCCTTGCAGATCCGCGAAGCGACGGGAGGGACGGTTTGGGTGATCAGCATGGGTCCGCAACAAGCCGCGCAGGTGTTGCGTGAAGCTTTCATGATGGGTGCGGATCGGGGTGTGTTGCTCTGTGATCCCCGCTTCGCCGGGGCGGATACCCTGGCGACCTCCTACACCCTGGCTCTGGGGATCCGGAAAGCAGTGAGGAATCCCCAACTGATCATTTGCGGCAAACAGACTACGGACGGTGACACTGGCCAGGTGGGGCCGGAAATCGCGGAGTTCCTGCAGATCCCGCACGTCTGCAACGTCTCCCGCCTGGTGGAGGCGAGAGAACATGCGCTGGTGTTGATGATCGATCTACAGGAGATGCTTCAGAAAGTCCAGGTGGAATGCCCATGCCTGATCACAGTAGAGAAAGACATTTTCCCACCCCGCCTGCCTTCCTTCCGTAAGCGGGAGGAGGCCCGGCATAAACTGATCGATGTTCTCGGCTGTTCTGATCTGGAGACCGACGACCCCGGCTGCTTCGGCCTGCAGGGATCTCCCACCCACGTGGAAAAGATGTTCCCCCCTGTGGTGGACAAGCCCCGGGAAATCTGGACAGGGACAGGCGTAGACCTCGCCGAACGATTGGTAGAGCGGTTGCAACGGATGAAGCTGTGGCTGCCCCGTGACCATTAGGCTGATTGTTGATCGCGAGAAGATCGCAGATTACGCACAGATTGCTGACTTGTGCCCCTTCCAGGCGATCGAATTCGATGGCACAGACTATTCCATCAGCGCGGCCTGCAAGATGTGTCGACTTTGTGAAAAAAATGGTCCAACGGGAGCATTCACCTTCGTCGAAGAGACTCAATGGAGCGGGGGGCAGGGGGAATGGAGCGGGATTGCCATCTTCGCCGAACAGTCTTCCGATGGAATCCACCCGGTGGTCCTCGAGCTCCTCGGCAAGGCAAGGGAACTGACCGCCCATTATCCCCAGCCGATCTTCATGTTACTGATCGGGAACAACTTGGAATCCTCGGTGGAGATGCTGGTAAGATACGGTGTGGATGAGGTGTACCTTTTCGATCACCCCCAGTTGGATGACTTTCGCATCGAACCCTATGCTGCTGTCTTTGAAGCGTTTCTTCACCGAACCAGGCCGGCTATTGTCTTGGTGGGCGCCACGCCGATTGGCCGCTCACTGGCGCCTCGATTGGCAGCGCGTTTCCGCACGGGCTTAACAGCAGACTGCACGGAACTGCAGATACAGGCAGAGTGTGGTTTAATCCAGATCCGCCCAGCTTTCGGCGGCAATATCATGGCCAGGATTGCGACTCCTCAACATCGCCCGCAATTCGCCACTGTTCGATACAAAGTGATGACTGAAGCCAAACCGGTACAGAACGGAAAGACAAAAATCTACTCACTGCCGATCGATCCTTCCTGGCTTCTCTCCGGGATTCAGGTTCTGCAAACAACCCGAAGGGGCCGGCAAGAGGACATCACCGATGCCGAGGTCCTGGTGGTTGCCGGCCGTGGAGTGGTCAGCGCCAAAGACCTATCTATCCTGGAGGAACTGGCCAATGCGCTGGAAGGGCAATTGGCGGCAACCCGGCCGATGGTGGAAAAAGGCTGGCTGGATATAAAACGGCATATCGGATTGAGCGGCAGGACCGTTAAACCGAAGTTAATCATTACCTGCGGCGTATCAGGAGCGA
>JAPLHW010000168.1 GCA_026389425.1 Coprothermobacterota bacterium | reverse complement strand
GATGGCATCCTCGCTCTGGCGGTTGAGGACTTTTTTTAAGCCCCAGTAGCTGCCCAGGTGCGGGCAACCAGCGCAGAGGGTGGAAGAGCGGGGGGTGATGCGCGGCTTGATCTCAGCCCGCAGCTCGCCCCGGCTCATCGTGGCAGGCGGTTTGCCGGTGGCCTTGGCGAGAGCCTCTTCGGCCAGGTCGGTATTGATCTCGCCGGTGGGCTTGAGCAGACCGCTATCCTTTCCCAGGATCTTCCCGCGGAAGCCTTCGGCTTGAGCCAGACGCAATACCTGGCGTTCCACCATCGGATCTCCCTCCTCGATCACCACCACCACGTCGGTTGTGGCGAAGATCTGCCGCAAAGCAGCGTTGGGGAGCGGGTAGGCGATTCCCAACCGCAGGTATTGAACCACTCCCAGCAGTCCGAGGTTGGTTAAGGCCTCATCCGTGTATGATGCGCCCAGGCCGCTGGCGATGACGGCGAAGCGGGAGGGCGCCGGAGTGAAACGGTTGAAGGAGGAAGATGCGGCGATCTCTTCCATCAGAGCCCCGCGGGAGAGCAACCAGTCGTGTTTAGCCACAGCTCCGGGAGGGCCGTAGACGTTCCAACGGTAGGGGAGTTTCCAATGCTTGTTGAAACCCAGTTGATGCCGGTTTTGAACCTCCGGCAGCGATCCCAGAGTAACGTCACCCGAGGCGTGTGAGATACGCGTCACCGAGCGCAGGAAGACGGGCAGTTCCAAATGCTCCGAGATTTGGAAGGAAGCCGCTGCCATTTGCCGCGCCTCTTCCTGGTTAGAGGGCTCGAAGCAGAACAATCGGTTGTACTCAGCCGCCACTCGAGTATCTTGCTCGTTGGAGCTGTAGTGGGCGTCCGGATCGTCAGCCACGACAATCAGCATCCCGGCTTTGCAGCCGGAATAACTGATGGTCATGAAGGTGTCCATCACCCAGTTGAAACCGGCGTTCTTCATTGCGCACAGACACCGTGCCCCAACCAAAGATGCCCCGAAGGTCACCTCGAAAGCCACTTTCTCGTTGATGCTCCATTCGACATAGAAATCCCGTTCTCGCCGGGCTTCGTAGAGGGCTTCCACCACCTCCGAGCTGGGTGTGCCGGGGTAGGCGGCAGCCAGTTCCAATCCGCCCTCCAATGCCCCCCGGGCGATCGCCTCGTTGCCCATCAGCAACGCGCGCCGGCCCGGTTGGTTCAGTGAGATGACATTCACAGAAAATCCTCCTTTTGTGTGGTCTTGCTGGATAAGTCTTTTCCTTTGGAAATGAGCGTGCTGATCGCTTTGACAGCTCTCTCCGGGGTGGGAAAGGTCGCTACCCCGAGGTCGAGAAGCTTCTTGCTCTCTTTTTTTCCTTCCTCGCCGCCTCCTAGATAGGAGACGATGATTTGCTGCGGGATCTCCCGGCGAAGGCGGTCCACCATCTCCCCGGCCCCCGGGATAGGGTCGCCGAAGATCAACAGCAGGTTGGCCGCGACTCTCCATTGTGCTGCGATCCGGGCGGCGACAGCGTAACGCTCGGCATCGGTGTCGCCGGTCAAGTCGAGGGGATTCCCCAAGATGCACTGACTGGGCAGCGCTTCTGCCAGGGCTGCTTTTACCTCCGGCTCGAGGACGGGGACTTGCATGCCGTTGCTCTCCGCGGCGTCGGTGGCCAGGATCCCGCTTCCCCCGGAGCTGGTGATGATCAGAAGGGAGGGGTCGAGGGCGGGTAGCATTCCCCCCGCTTTGGCTGCGTCGTACAGCTCAGTGATCGATTCTGCCTTCCGTGCCCCGCTCTGCTTACAGGCCGCATCAAAGATAGCGTCATCCCCGGCCACAGACTTTGTATGAGACTGGGCTGCCTCCCGCCCTCGGATGGTCCGGCCTGCCTTCAGCACCACCACCGGCTTCACCGCTGTGGCTTGCTTGAGCTGTACCATGAAAGCTCGCCCGTCTTTCACCCCTTCCAGATAAAGCGCGATCGAACGCGTCGCCGGGTCCGAGGTGAAGAATTCCACCAGCTCGCTCTCGTTGACATCCAAGCGGTTACCCAAGCTGATGAAGGCGGAGAAGCCGATCCCGTCCTCCTCAGCCCATTCAGCCAGCGCGGCCCCGATTGTCCCGCTCTGGGAAATGATGGCCATCGAACCCTGAGTACGAATCAACGGCCAGGAAGCGCAGAGGTGGTTGGGCGTGTAATTGATCCCCTGACAATTGGGTCCGACGATGCGGACCCCGCTCTCCTGACCGGCCCGGTACAATTCCCCCTCCAACTGCAGATTGCCTACCTCACGAAAACCGCCTGAGATGACGACGGCTCCTTTCACCCCATGGCGCCCGGCTTCGCGAATCAAGGCGGGAACACCAGCAGCAGGGATGCATACGACGATCAGGTCGACAGGCTCTGGGATGGCTCCCAGGCTTGGGTAGGATTTTTTTCCGAGAATCTCCTCGGCACCCGGGTTAACCGGGTAGATGCCCCCCGTGAATCCTCCCTCAATGAGGTTCTTAAGGATGATGTGCCCCCGTTTGCCAGGGTTCGCCGAGGCGCCGACCACGGCCACCGAGCGAGTGTTAAAAAGATGTTCAATTCCATGATTCATGGTAAGTCGACTCTCTTTCTAGGGTCGAGGTGCGAACCTCGGGCGGCCACACCGGCCGCCCGAGGAGACGACAGCTTGGTTAATTGATGACGCGATTACCCCTGCGTTAGGCGGTCTTGGCAGGAGCAGACACCTCAGAGACAACCGCCGTTTTCTTGGGGAGGACGAAGATGGAATGGAGAATCCAGGCTACAAGGAAGCCGAGCAGGGCGGGGTTGCCGAGGAAGATCTGCCAGATCGGATGGAGGCCCTGCAGCGTTCCAGCGGCAGCGCCGCTGAGGTTCCAGAAGATGGCTCCCACGCCGACAGCGCAACCGGTGCCGACGATGGCCATATTGGTGTCGTTCCAATTCATCTTGGCCAAGGAAGAAATGCCGACTGCAATCAACATGGCCAGCACCGAGAGAAGAGTGCCGCCGTAGATCGCCATTGGGATGGCGGCTGCAATGGCGCCGAGCTTGTAGACGAAGCCGAGGATAATCAGCAAAATAGCGCAGAATGTCATCACGGAACGGGCGCCAACGCCAGTCATGGCGATCAGGCCGAGGTTCTGGGCATAGGAAGTGGTCGGCACCGAGCCGAAGATACCGGTAATCGTGGAACCAAAGCTTTCACCGAAGATACCCTTGTTGACCCGGGTTTTGTCCAGCTTCTGGCCGTCCATCTCAGCGGTGACATGGTAGACGCCGACCGCTTCAGCGATGGCGGCAAGATAGCCGACGAAGAGAAGCAAGGTGGTGATGACGACCGGTCCGAGGTCGAAGGTGAATCCCAGCGGGAAGACCCGTGGGATGGTGATCCACTGGGCGGTAGCCACCCCGCTGAAGTCAACGCGGCCGATGATGACAGCCACGATGACCGCAACGATGAGGCCGATGAGGACGGCGGAATTGCGGAAGAAGCCCTTCTTGACGAAGAACATGAGCAGGAGTGGGATCAGGAAAGAGATCAGGGCAAGGACCACATTGACCCCATCAATGGGGGCGCCGGCCGGCATGATCATTGCGCCGAAGGCCACCTGGGGGGCCATGGTAAGGCCGATCAGAAGAATTAACGTGCCGTAGACGGGGGCGGGGGTAATCGATTTAGCCAGCCAGCCAATAATCCCCTTACTGAAGGGGAGCGTGCAGAGGGTGGCAAGGATCCCGGCGAACAAGAGTCCAGCGAAGGTGACTCCCCAGCCGTAGGCATAAACGGTAGAGATCATCAAGACAATGATGATGATGTTTTGCCCTTGGGCGATGGGGAGCCTCAATAAAATGGCGGATTGGGTCAAAGTGACCAGGCCGGCGCCGATCAACATCGCACCGACCAGGTAGGCGACCTGATCGAAAGTGAGAGCCAGCGGACCGGCCTGCGCAAACGCCCCAAAGAAGATCATGGGAGTGACGACCGCGGACATCCCGATCAGGAACATGTGCTGCAGACCGTAGACGAAATTCTCCCAGAAGGAGAGTTTCCCTTCGATTCGAACGTGCAGTACGCTACTGCTGCTTTCCGTCATGCTTGGTACCCCCTCTATTTGAGTGGACGATAAGAACGCTCCTGGGCGTTGCCTTACTCACCTCCTTCGGCAACGGTGCCTTCATATAGATAAGTCTGCAACTGTTCGAGGCTCCAATTGGGATCCAATCCCAGCATCTCGACAGTGCGGCCTTCCTTCCAGTAGTCGGTGGCATTGAGAGTGCAAGTCATCACCGTCAGCGCATCGCTCACGGGGGTGGGTACCCCCAACATCTTCCCCAGCGAGGAATAGGTGACC
>JAPLHW010000068.1 GCA_026389425.1 Coprothermobacterota bacterium | reverse complement strand
CCGCAGTCTGTTCAGGTGCAGCGCGGTGGATCCATGAGAACAGGAGCCGCACTGGGGTGCGGCGGTCCCAGGAGGAGCGCAACGCCAAAGAATGCCGCACTGGGGCGCCACGGTCCCATCCCAGGGCCGACAAGACTCTTTTAGGACCATCATCGCCATCATTGCAGGATAGCTGGACTGGACACCCTGCCGGGGGCTATCGAGCTGCAGCAGGCTGGTAGGATTACCCACTTGAAATGAAAAGGAACCTTATTTCTCTGAGGTGAGGTGAACCTGTTGCTGGATCTTTCTCTCCTCCAAGCTGCCCGGCAGAAAGGGCTCGCTCCAGGCCCCGCACAGCGGTAACTTCCAGGGTTTCACGCCGGTTAGGGGCAACTCGGGGGGGAAACGAGAGTCCAGCTCGTCGGCGAACTCGCGCAAAGCCCGCGCTTCCCCCGACCAGGTGGAGTGGCGATCCAAAGAGGTCTCCTCCAACAAAGCGCGATAGAGGGCAGCCGTGTGGCCGGCCTGACGCAACCAATCAACCATATGGAGGAGCAGCTCATGGTCGCGGCAGGGGACCTCCGGATGGAAATTCGTGGCCAAGCCTTGTTCGCGCATGCGGTGGAAGAGCCGCTGGTAGATCTCCACCGTTGGTCGCGGGCCAGAAGCGGTGGCTTCGGCAAGGGGAGCGGTGAGGACTACCAACGAGCGGAGACGGGGAAAGTCGAAACATGCGCGGATGAAGGAGGAGAGTCGGGCAGCCTCCGCCAGTTCTTCGCAAGACATGAACTCGGTCTCCAGCACCAGGTAATCGGGGGGTCCGCCGGCAACGATGCCATGGTTGGCTGGGTCAGCGAAATAGAATGAGCCGGGCAGAAGCATCAGCAGGTTAGGGGAAATAGAGCTGGGTCGAAGGGTGAGGGCAAATTCCAGCGAATCAAGGTAGCTCTCCAAGCTTTCACCGGGAAGCCCGCAAATCAGACCGAGATGGAGGCTTAAGTGGGGGGCACTATGGCGCAGTTCCTGAAAACACCGTCGGAAGAGAGGGAGGTCGGTGGGCCGGCTGGCTCGGCGCAATACCTCCGGGTTGCTGCTCTGCAGCCCGATGCTGAGCAAAGCATGAGGAAACCGGGAAAGCAGATCCATAGTTTCCCGGTCGATATGGAGTGGATTCGCTTCAAAGAACCAGGTTGCCTCCGGTAATTCCGCCGCCAGCAATTGGAGGATGGCTTTGGCACGTTCCGGAAAGAGAAAGAAATCCGCGTCCAGGAAAAAGCCGCCTTCGACCCGGGCTTTGGCAAATGCCCACTTTAGCTCCTCCACCACCGTCTCCAACGGGAAGAGACGGACTCCTTGCGGTCCCCAACCACAGAAGGGGCAGGCGTTGGGGCAACCGCGGTAGGTCTGCAGGCTGAGGAAATGGCCGCGCGGATCTTCCAGCTCCAAGACGCCATTGAGGATCGGCGAGTTAATCCGGCCCAAGGTGGGCAGGAGAGGCGCCATTCCACCCATCCGCAGGGCGCCATCCCGTTGCCGCAGTGTCAGGCCTGCCGGTAGAGGGACGGTCTCCGGCGTCAACAAATGACGAAGCGTACTAACCAAGGCTATCTCGCCCTCTCCGCAGATGACGCCGTCTATGGCAGGATTCTCCTCTAAGAGACGCTGGGCGGCGGAGGGGTGTCCGGCTTGGGGGCCGCCGAGAAAGATGAGTAGGTCGGGAAGACGCTCTTTGATCGCCTGGGAGAGGGCCAGCACTCGTTTGATGTTCCAGACATAGGTGGACCACCCCAGAAGCCATGGCCGTTCTTCTTCCAGAGCCTGGAGAATGTCGGCGTCTCTTTGATAGCTCCGGAAATCGACCATGCTGATCTGAAAGGACGATGTGAGGTCAGGTTGAGCACGGAGGTAGGAAACCAGCGCCGCTGGGGCCAAAGGCACCCAGCGGCAGTTCCCTTGTTCGAAAGGGGTCAGGCCTGCGAGGATAATTCGCCGCTCACTCGCCTGCCCTGCTTCAGTCAGCACTCCCCAGGGCGCTTGATAGGGAATCGTGGATGGGGATGATGGTATCGAAGGAAGAGATAGTGAAGACCTCCCGCACGACACCGCTCGGGTTGGCGACGGCCAATGATCCATTCACCGCCCTCATTTTTTTCGCCAGCAGGAGGATGCTGCGCAGGCCTGCGCTACTGATATAGTCCAGCCCAGAGAAGTCCAAGACCACCTTCCTCGCCCCTTCATCGGTCCACCCCAGCACCTTCTTTTCGAAATCAGTCGTGCTCACCGCATCCAGCCGTCCCTTGACGGTCACCACCGACCAACCTTGCTGTTCACTGCGTAGGATTTCCATCTTGTTTCCTTTCTCTTTTTCACTTAATAGTTGAATCGCGCCGGGTCCCCGGGAAAAGGACGGGGATAGTCTAGCGCAACTATAGAACAGGACTCCCTCTTCGGGAAGGGGATCAGGCGATAGCCTTTAGATCGAGGGAGGTGAGGTAACGCTTGCGGTACCAGCCCATTCCAGCCTGGGCTATGGCTTGAACAAAGAGCAGCAGAGCGAATAGGAATGAGACCAGGGTACCGAGGGTGTACTGCCCCCCCAGCGCCAGGCGCACAGCGTTGAACAGTGGGAGCCCGATCAGAAGAAGAAGAATGGCCCAGCTGGCGATGGCGTACCCGAGGAAGAGCAAGCGCTCCCCCAAGGGAAGGAGAGGCGGTTTCCCGCGGCCGCTCAATGCACCCAGCAATGTTTCAACGTAGGCATAGGAGCGCTGGCGCAGGTTGGGCTGGTCCAGGAGATCAGCCAGGGCGTAGTACCCGTCCAACTCGAGGACCGGGAGAAGGTTCAGCAGGGCGCTGGTGAAGCCGACCAATGCCAGCAGGTCGAAGGCACGGGCGGTGGTCTCCCATCCAGCCAAAAGGGCAAAATACTCCCCCCAGTGAAAGAGACAGGCCAGCGTCAGCGTGGCTAGAGGTCCCGCCAGGGAAACCAAGGCCCGTTTCCACCGCTCTTTCAGCATCCAGGTTTCGGTGGTATCGACGTAGGCACAGACGAGGCCGTAGTAGAGCAGCAGACCAAAGGCCCGTACTTTACGCCCGAAGCGTTTGCAGGCCATTCCGTGGGACAGTTCGTGGACCAGGATGCTGAAGTAGAAAACGATCACTACGAATATCCAAGTGCCGATAGGCAACCCAGCGGCCCCGGAGAGACCGGAGAGGACTACCCCCAAAGAGACTTCCATCCCCAGCCAGGCCACCGTCCACCCTACCAACATCAAGACGACCACCAGGGAGACGCCACTCCAAAGCCAGCCCAGCCAACGGGCCAGGAAAGAGAAGAAGACATCGGGGCGGGGGAGGGAGATCTGCCACCGAGCCAGGCCGACGAAGAAGGCCAAGAAGCCGCTCCCCCCTCTGTCTTCAGCCAACGCTTCGCCGGGGATCAAGAGGCCTTTGGCGATCAGCTCCTCAATCATCTTACCCAAGACTTCCGGGTGGACCAGACCGAAGCGGTGCACATACTGGCGATAGATCTCGCGCACCGGGGACTTCCCGTCGGCGGCCTGCAGCACGAATCGCGTCTCCTCGCCCAAACGGAAGGCGCTGCGCACTCCCCCAACCAGCGCTAAAGCGAGGCCGTCCGGATCCAGATGCAGTTCCAGGCCGGGAGTCGGCTTGGGGGTCAGGCCCAGGAAGTAGAGCTCCCCGGGACAGGAAGGCCGGCGAGCGTACTGTGTAAGCGCAACGGTTACCAGTCTGCCTCGCGTCATCCAGGTGGCTTTGTCGACCCATTCCAGCACCAATCGACGCCAGAAAATATCCGGCTGCAGGCGAAGAGTAGGGAACTCGATCAAGGCTTCATCACACTGTTGGAAGTGAGGGTCGAGAGGGATAGTGCGGGGAAAGGACAATTCCAGGGTGATCCAATGAGAGTAGGGGGCGATGCGCACTTCGAGTGTTCCGGAGAGGTGAAGCGACCGGGCCAACAGAACGATAGCTTCCACCAATTCTCCGACGGCCAGGAGAAAACGCTCCAAGTTCCGCCCTTCCAGGGAAGCGCGCGACGCCCAGCAACGGACCAACTCCTCCACGGGGAGGGCAGTAGCTTGCTCGAGGGGAAACCGGAGCTCTGTCGGCGGGGAGGGTGTACTCAGATGATGATCTTGGAGGCGCGCTGCTCGACCTCCTCCAGGGTTGGGGTCGTGCCGGGGGCGATATACGGGAGGACGATGTGGCGTACATCGGGAGTGTCTTCCACAACCTGCAAGACGATCTCCGGCGGGATCTCCAGGCCTCGTTCCTTCAGCAACGCGGTCGGGTTCTCCAGAAAACGCTTCTTCAGGTCAGGGTCGCCGTACAATTCCAGAATCAGGTCTTCGATGGCGTGTAACACTGGTAAACCTCTCTTTCTTGTTTTGTCGGCTTTACTCTTCTGCTCCGCCTCTCTCCATTATACACATCCGAAAGATGCTTCGGCAGGGTGGTGGTGGCTTACTGACCAAGAGGAGAAGCGGACAGTCCCAAGCCCATTACCACCGTCAAGCGGTTGACCCCCCCTTCCCGAAGGTATTCCACCCGTTTAGCCATCTGCCGGACGATGTAAATCCCCAGACCACCGACCTCGCGCTCTTCCAGAGGTTTGTCCAAATCATCCGGCGGGGCTTGTTGAAGGGGATTGAAGGGAGTCCCCTCATCCTCCAGGAGGATCCAGATATCATCCACTTCCCTTCGCATGCGCAGGCAAACCGGTTGTTCGCCGGCGCCCCCGTAGGCATAGGAGAGAACGTTGGCTACCAACTCGCTGAGGACCACACCGATTCGGGCCTGGTCATCCAGGCGCAAATTCGATTCAACGGCGAATTCCTCCAGGAAAATCTCCACTCGTTCCATCTCTTGCAGCCGATTGACCAGACGCACCTCTTTCCATGCGCGCGAAGGGGCTAGGTATTGGACGGTCAGCAAAGTGATGTCATCGGATGGGTCAGCTCCAGCGACGAATTCCTCCACCGTGATGCGAACGTGGTCGACCAACTCCTGCGGGTTGTCCGCATGATGGGCAGAGAGCGCCTCTATCAGCCGCTCCTCGCTGTACAGCTCGCCAGCGGAAGTCATCGCCTCGGTGACACCATCGGTATAGGTGAAGAACGTCTCGCCCGGCGCCATCCGTACCCTTCCGCCATGGAAGGGGATTCCATCTTGCACGCCAAGAACCAGATTGATCGGCTTTTCGATCTTCTCTACCTGGCCGTCGAGCCGCAGGAGGAAAGGGGGATTGTGGCCGGCGCTGGCATACTCCATGTCACCGTTGGAGAGATCCAACCGGCCGCAGAGGGCGGTGACGAAGAGCATCGATTCGTTGCGGGAAGCCAGTGTTTCATTCAGGCGCAGCAGGACTTGCTCCGGTGGCCCCCCCTCAGAGGCGAAGGCGCGGAAGAGGGCGACCGTGGTGGCCATCATCAGGGAGGCCGGCACGCCCTTCCCGGAGACGTCACCGATCAACAGATAGAGATGTTGCTCGTCCGGCTGAAGGAAGTCGTAGAGATCCCCTCCCACCTCTTTAGCTGGCTCCATCGAAGCCCAAAGGCTGTACTGCGCCGTCTGCGGGAAGGTCTTGGGAAGCATATCCATCTGGATGCGGGCGGCGATCTTCAGCTCGGACTCGATCCGCTCTTTGGCGGCGGTGGTCTCCTGCAAGTCTTTGATGTACTGGCGCAGGGATTTCTGCATCGAGGAGAAGGAGTGGGTCAATTGGCCCACTTCATCCCCCCCATGGGAGGGTGGCAAGGGAGCATCCAGCTCACCGCGAGCGACCGCCCGGCTGGCAGCGGCCAGCGCTTGCAAGGGCCGAGCGACCGATTTGGCGATCAGCAGGATGGCTAGGAAGAGGACGGTGAAGCCGATTGCCACCAGGATCAGGACGATACGGTTGAGATTGACCACTCCAGCCATCAGTTCCTCTTGAGGAAAGATCACGCCCAGCGACCAACCGCTGGAGGGGAGGGGGGCGTAGGCCAACCATGAAAGCTTCTCGCCGGCTCCTTGGGCGACCTGAACGAAACCGGACTGACCGGCGATCATCGCTCGTCCGATCTGCCGCAGCTCGGTGTCACCCTGGGCTTCGGCCAGGCTGAAGAGAGATTCGTTCATGACATTGGTCGATTTTGGATGGGTAATGAAAGTGCCATTCTGCGAGATGAGAAAGCCGTACCCGCTTTGGTAAATCTTGATAGCTGAAACGAACTCGCGCAATTTGTCCAACGAGATATCCGCCGTGACCACTCCCAAGAAGCGGCGATCGCCATCTTCCATTCGATAGAAAGGAACCGAGTAGGTAGCCATGATGATGCCGCCCCCGCCCTCGTCATAATAGGGCTCGCCCCACAAGGATAAACCCACCAGCTTGGGGATCTGGAACCAATCCAGATAGAAATACTGATAGGAAGGTCCTCCCAGATAGGTCAACTGGGGCTCTCCCTCACCGCGTGGTTTGGACGCGTAGGGGGCGTAGTAGAGCGAGCTGGGGGTGAAGCCGTAGGGGTCGAAGGAGACGGTCATCCCGTAGATATCCGAGTTCTGCGCGACCAGCAGGCGCAGCCGATCCTCCAGATCCTGAGCCGTCATGGGATTGATCTGCAACATATTGGCTAAAGTCTCGGGTACCGTCTCCACGCCGCGCAGGACGGCCTCGATACGGTTGGCGGTAGCTGCCGCCAGGTTACGGGCATTGTCCTCGGCGCTCTGTACCAGCTCTCCCCGGGCAGCGCCATAATTGGTGTAGAAAACGACGAAGAAGATCATCGCGTTGGAGAGGAAGATCAACAGGATCAGCTTGAAGGCCAGACCGCGGTCCCGCCACAGTGCCTGGAGGAAGCGGCTCACGGCGTTACGCCGACCCCTTCCAGATCGCGATGAAACTCGCTGTACTTAGGCGGGGCGGCCGAGCCGGCGGCTCGTGTCAACTTGTAGGCGACGAAATCGAAGTCGGTCTCATTGAGTGTCCCCAAAGGAACCGGAGTGGTCCCCTCCGGCGCCTGGATAATGTCGCGCATCCGCTCCAGCATCCACTTCTGGTGGACGCGGTTAGTCCCGGTGTGAACCTCATCGGCACGCCACATAACGACATCTAGCGTCTCCTCTTCGTGGGCGAAGGCGTACTCCCATCCTTCCAGGGAGGCGCGTACGAAAGCGCTGCAGAACGAAGGGTCTTCTTCCACTGTCTCCTCGCGGCAGTAGATCCCATCTTCCGGGAAGTTCAGGCCATATTGATCGAGGAAGAAGGTGTTCAGCTCGTCGGGGTCGATGCCGGAGTTCAGCACTAGATGGTACTCGTTGTACCACATGGCCGAGGCCACCTCGATCGCTCCCTGCAGGAAGAGGTTCATGCTGGCTGATTGGGGGATCTCCTCGACGATGATGTTGTACGACTGGAAGAGGGCCCGGGGCGGGATGGCGAAGTCGGCTCCCCAGATGCCCACCCGTTTTCCGGCGATCTGGCTGGGGTCACTGATGCCGCTGGATTTCTTGCTGATTAAGATCAGGCTGGTTCGTTGCACCAGTTGCGCCAGATGGACGATGGCTTTTTTCTCCAAGCGTGCCTGGATGCCTGTCGTTAGCCAGGTGGTGGCGAAGTCGGCCTGGGGATCTACGCTCGCCCCGCCGAGGAGGGCGTCCATGGAGGAGAGGTTCGGCCCCCCCTGCAGGAAAGTGACGTCCAAGCCGTATTTCGCGTAGATCCCCTTCTCTTGGGCCATGTAGTACCCCGCGAATTGAGATTGGGGGATCCACTGCAGGGCGAGGGTGACTGCCCGCGGAGCGGGTGTGGCGCAGTCCGAGGGGATCGCCAAAAGACCCACCAAGGCCACGGCGCAGAGAACTAAGCCGGCTACCCGCCGGAATGGCCACCCTCTATTCTCGTCTCTTGCCCTCAAGGCTCGCCTCTCCTTTGCATTGTTCGCTTCTCGTTTTACCCTCCATTATACCCCCGCTTCACCCTTTACCAATCGGAGCTTCATCCATTTTTCCCAAAGTTGTATTATGTCCCGAATTACACTCTTTTTTCTTCCGGTTTGCTATCATGGCTTGAAGGGCTCCCGCTAGCCACAGGTGGGCTGTCTTTGCCCAGATGAGCCGGACGGATTAGGGCGTCTCCGGCGACCTCGGGAGTAAGCCCCAGAGACGGACAAAGTCCAAATAGTGACTCGGACAATCCAAAGGAGGGAATGATGCTCTTTCTATCAGAAGAAGAGAAGGTGCAATGGAGGGAATGGGGGGAATTGGCATTAAGCGGGCGGATAACCAAAGATACTGTCAAAGGGGCGGTTCGCTCCAATCTCTGGCCGGCTTTCTGTTTCTTTGCCGGGACTCTGTTGGCTGCCAAGGGCCAAGGGGAGGAAGGCTTGCAGTGGCTGAAGGCGGGCGTCTTGCAAGAGGAGGACGGCCTCTTTTGCAATGCCTTCCTGCTTAGCTTCCTGGAGCGGCACTTGGGAAAATTGGAGATGCCCACCGTCGTTTTTGCCGACCCCCGCCCCTTTATGCACTGGGCTTCCGTGCCGACCATGGCTAAAGCCCGTCAGCGCTTCGTTCTGCATCTGGGGCATACCTTACCGGCTATCAACCACCCTCTGCGTGTCATGGACATCGGCTGCGGCGACGGCGCCTTGACCGTCCGGTTGATCCAAAACTTGATGGAGGCGAGTAAAGTAGTAGAGATCGGGGAGATCCTCTTGATTGACGCCTCCCCGGCGATGATCCAACTGGCCCGCCAGACGGCGGAGGCGGTCTTCCCGGCCGAGCGCATCCGGACCATCGAAGCCCGCATCGAGCAGTGCTCCGATCGGATTGAAGGCCACTACGACCTGGCCGTCTCCTCCCTGGCTTATCATCACATGCCGCTGGAGACGAAGCGGTTTCACCTAACGCAACTGCGCGACCACTTCGACCATTTCGTCATCTTCGAGCTGGATGCCAATAACGATACCCCGGAACTGTACAGCCCGGAGCTGGCTCTCTCCATCTACCAGTGCTACGGCCGGATCATCGACTTTTTGTTCGCCCACGACTCTCCTGTCGATCTCGCCTACAACTGCGTCGATTCCTTCCTCATGGCCGAGGCCGTCTCCATGCTGACGCGGCCGCGCGGCCAACGCTCTGATTACCACATGCTGCGCGGTCAGTGGGATGCCCTCTTTCAAGAAGCCTTGCCCGGCTTCAGCAAAGGGTGCGACTCAACCTGTTACGCCGATGAATATGTCGGCCTTTTTACCTTGCACTATGGCCGATCCTGATTAACAGGAGCAGGTCCACGGATGGGGACAGATTTAAATCTGTCCCCATCCGTTCCTACTCGTTCAGAGCACTTCAGGGACGTTGTTAAATTGTCAACTAACTCTCGATGATTCTCAGCAGTTCGGGGCTTTCTCATTACAGAGCATCTCCTCGATTCGTAGCAATACTGACTTCTGATCGAATCATCCGCAAAGCCCTGGCTAGTTCCACCCCCATCATTTATTTGTACCAGGAAATCCCCGTTCCCCAGGATCCGTTGGTTATGTTCATTGTATTCTAGCGAACCCATCGGCAGACTGGCGCCTCCAGGAGAAAGCTTTCAGGGTGGTCAACTTGCGATGATCAAAAGGCTCTCAGCGGTCAACTTTTTCGTGAGCGTTTACAAACTTCAGATCCTTCCAATAACAGCAGATCTGTTTTAGCCTGTAATGCTCGCGGACGGCGCTGGATTGTCGTAGGTCAGGCCGAAGATGGTATCAGTCAGCCACCGCCTGAAAGACTCGTTGTCCATGAACTGCTTGAAGAGTTCCGTGTCGTCCTTGAGCAAAGCTGTCATTACACGCGCCAGCGCCTTGTCGTGTTCGATGCGGGCGTTTTGCTTATCGGAGTTCTTCCTGGCGTTCCGGTAGGCCGTATCGGCCTCGACGCGATTGGGAATCTCCTCGGTAATGAGCTTGTGCACCCGATCGGTGTCGATCCAGGAGATGTTGCCGAATTGATCGTTGAAGGTCTTGAGGATGTTCGAGAGGCGATCCATCTCCGGCTCCGGCTTTCGACCCCCGCCGGCTGTGGGAACCGGCTCGATCTCTGCATCAGCATCCGGAAGCTGGATCCTCATCGCCGCCTGCTTCTCGACGCGGTAGCTGTCCATATCAATTGCCTCGAGGATCCCTTTGGCGAGGTCTTCCTCGACCGGAGCCGGCAGCTTGGGGACAAGGAAGTTCAGGAAGATCGAGAGTTTCTCCCATTCAGCGCTGGTATAGGGCAGGATCTGGGAGAGGAAGCCGTATGTGCGAGTGAATGCCTTGGCTTTTTCCTTGAAGTCTACTTGCCCGTCCTCGTCAAGCTGTGCCCGATAGACAGCGACACAGGCGTCGACGGCGTGGGGCAGCACTTCGCGGCGCAAGAAGGTCTCGATGCCGCCTTCCTCGAGGAGCGGAACTTGCTCGGTGTCGCGCAGGTCGGGGTCGGGCTCGTACTCCGCGACAGCGGGCTTGCCGGCGATAGTGACCTCGAACAGGCCGCGCAAGGGATCGGGGGCCGTGCTCTTCTTGTGGATCGTCCTGATCACCGGCGGTGAGTCAAGGGTGGGTTTGAAACCCGCCCCTACGAGGGCCTTGATTTCCTTC
>JAPLHW010000093.1 GCA_026389425.1 Coprothermobacterota bacterium | reverse complement strand
TTTCAGCTTTGTACACACGGCCGATCTTCATCTGGGAACCCCTTTCCAGGGGATCTCCGGCGCCAGCGAGGCGGTTCAGAAGAAGCTGACCGCAGCGACCTACCGGGCTTTCGAAAACATCGTCTCCTATGCCCTGGAGAACAAGGTCGATCTCATGCTAGTGGCTGGCGACATCTTCAATAGCACGGATCGCAGCCTTCATGCCCAACTGGTTTTCCTGCAAGGACTGAAGCGCTTGGACCAGGCCGGCATCCCAGTGTATATCGCCCATGGCAACCATGATCCCTTGGATGGCTGGTCCGCTGCCCTGGACTGGCCGGGGAATACCCATATCTTCGGAAGCAAAACGGTGGAACGGGAGATCTTCAACAAAGAGGGCCGAGCGGTTGCCGAGATCCTGGGAATCAGTTTTCCCCGGCGCGACATCACCGACAATCTGGCCATCCTCTTCCCCGCTCCCACGGCCGGCCTCTTCTCCATCGGCCTGCTGCACTGCAACGTGGGCGCCACCGGTTTCGAGAATTACGCTCCCTGCGGGCTGCAGGACCTGCTTGCCTCCGGCCTGGATTACTGGGCGCTGGGGCATGTCCACACCCGCGCCTGCCTGCATGAAAGTGGCCCCCTGGTAGCTTACCCGGGCAACCCACAGGGCCTGCATGCCAAGGAGACCGGCGCCCGGGGCTTCCTGCACGTGTCGGTGGATGAGGACGGGGACGCTTCATCCCGGTTCATCCCAAGCGACTCGGTACGATGGACCCAAATTGCTCTCTCTATAGACGAGATGACGCGTGATGAGGACTTGCAGGAGGCTCAGAAGCAGGCACTGGAGCGAATTCGCCAGGAAAGCGGGGAACGCCCGACCATCTGCCGCCTGGCCCTGGAAGGGCGAGGCCCGCTCCATGCCAACCTGGCGCGAGCCAACTACATCCGGGACATGCTGCAAAACTGCCGGGAGGCGGAGGAGCAGGAAGAGACCTTCGTTTGGCTGGAGGAGATCGAGGACCGGACCCGCCCCTCCCTGGATCGGAGCGCCTTGCTGGCGCAGGGGGATTTCACCGGTGAACTGCTGCGCCTGATCGATGATACCGTGGCCAGGGAAGAGGGATGGGCAGAGCTGAACGAAGCCTTGCGCCCTGTCTACCAAAGGAAATCTGCGGCCTGGCCGAGACGCTCTGCCTGGACCGCCTGCTGCAGGGGGCTGGCGATGCGGATTGAACGCTTCACTATCGATGGCTTCGGCATCTTCCGGGATTTCCACCAGGATGGGCTGGAGGCTGGGACTTCCATCTTCCTTGGGGCGAATGAGGCCGGCAAGTCGACCCTGATGGCTTTCCTCCGGCGCATGCTTTTCGGTTGGAAGGATAAAAAGAACAACCCCAACCCCTACGAACCCCTATGCGGGGGGAACTACGGCGGAGAGCTGACTCTTCTGGCCGCTGACGGGAGCCACACTCGCATTGTGCGCAGCGGGGCAGAGCTGAAGAACCTGAAGGTGACACTCGCCGACGGCAGTCGTGGAACTGATGTGGGTTTGGCTCACCTCTTTGGCCCGGTCAACGAGCAGGTCTACCAGAGCGTCTATGCCTTCGGCCTAAACGAGCTGCAAAGCATGGAAGCGTTGGACAGGGCGGGCATCCGCGAACGGATCTATAGCGCCAGCGCCGGCCTGGGGGGGATCTCCCTGCAAGCGGTCCACAACAGTGTACAAGGAGAGGCGAAGAAGCTCTTCCTCCCCTCCGGGTCCCAACCAGAGATGAACAAGCTATTGGGGGAGATCAAGGAGATTGATCTGTCATTGAAGGGGATCGCCCAGGGGGTAGCCACCTACGACAGGTTGAGAGAAGAGCTGCAGGAGACTGAGGTAGCCCTGGCCCAGCTCTTGAAGAATCGAGAGGAGACCACTCGAGAGCTGCGGTCTGTAGAGAGCCTGCTTCTCGCCCGGGGGGATTGGGTGGACCTGCAGGAGGCACGCCGCGAGCTGGAAAACACGCCGGTCCTGGGTAGCTTCCCGGAGAACGGCCTCTTGCGGCTGGAGAACCTGCTGGCCGCTCGTGAAGAGCTGAGGATCGGCTGCGATGAATTGGCTGAATCCATCCAGAAACGGAAGGTGCAAGCCGATGCCATCGCCCTGGATGAACCGCTCCTCGCTGTCCTTGGGGAGATCGCCAGGCTGGAAAGGGAGTGCGAGAAATACCGCTCGGCGCGGGAGGACTCGAAGCAGAAAGAGGCCTCGCGTGCTCAGCATGCTGAAGAGCTGAGGCGTACGTTGCAGGAAATCAGCCCAACCTGGCGGGAAGAGGACTTGGAGAGAGGACCTGCGCCTGGCTGAAAAGGATGTGGAGCGCCAGGAGGAATTGCTGAAGGGAGTCGCTTCCCGAACGGCTGAAACCAAGGCTATTGTTGAGGAAGAGAAGCAGAACGACCTGGTGCGGGGCCAGGCTTCAGGTGGCCAGGGGGAAACCCAGGTCCTGGAGCGCAAGCAGGCCCTTCATCGGATCCGCGCCGGCAAAACCAGGCAGGCCGAATTGGAGAACCGGCACGAAGCAAACCAGCGCGCCCTGGCGCAAGCTCGCGCTGCGCAGGCGCCGTGGTGGCCGGCCCTGGCTTTCTTCGCCTTTGCCGTCCTGATCGGCGTCCTCTTCCTGGCCGTCTATCCCCTTCCCTGGCTGGCAGCGGTTGGCTTCTTCGTCTTGGCGGCCTGCGGGGGGCTATACCTCTTCATCCTGCGCAGGAGGCCGCCCTCGAAAGAAGGTGGTCCAATAGAAGGAGACTTGTTGACGCAGGATCAGGCGCTCTTCGGTGAATTGCAGAGGGTCCAGACGCAACTATTGGCCGATCTTCAGTTGTGCAGCCTGGATGAAACGTCCGACGCCTTCCAGGTGGAGGAAGAGATCCAGGCCGCCGAGGGCTTGCTAAGCCTGTTGAAGCAAGCCAACCAGGAAAAGCTGGCCCTGGCAAGGTTGCAGCAGAAGCTGGACCGGGAGGAGGCCGAGAGGCTCGGACGGGAAGGGCAGCGGGACCAGGCCAAGGAAACGTTACGACAGAAGCAGGCAGACTGGCGTGCCTTCCTGCAAAGCGTGCGCCTGGAATCGACCCTATCCCCGGATGGCGCCCTGGCCGCTTTCGCCAAGGCGGAAACCGCGGGGGAGAAACGGAGGGCCATCCAACAACTTGATCTCGATCTAGCCCGCATGGCCAGCACCATTTCCTCTTTTCACGCAGACTTGGGAAAAGTCCTGGAGGCCTGCCATCGAACCGGAGAAAGGGGTGATCCCTTGCTCCAGGCGGCTTCCCTGGCCAGGGAGCTGAAGCTGGAGAGCGAAAGGGAACGAGAGCAGAAGGATCTCCAAAGCGGGATCGAGAAAGACTTGCCGCAGTTGGATGAGAAAAAGAGAAAGCTGGAAGCCAGGAAGGGAGAGCTGGAAGCCCTTCTTCTTCTGGGTTCCGCCACCGAGCCGGAACAGTTCCGCTCTAACCAGGCCGTCTGGATCAGGCAGCGTGTGCTGGAGGAGACGATCCGCCAGGCTGAGAAGAACCTGCGCAGGATCGGGGGAGAAGGGGCAGCACAGGAGGGCTTCCTGGCTGCCCTTGCGGCCGCCTCACCGCAAGATCTGCAGGGCAGCAAAGAGCAGTTGGCGGACGAGCAGCGGCGACTGGACGGGGAGGCCCAGGCCATGGCCCAGAAGAAAGGCGGACTGCTGAAGAGCATCCAGGAGCTGGAGAGGACAGACGAGGGAGAGGTCCTCCGCACGAGGAGAATGGACCGCATCGACCAGCTTGCCCACGCCGCCCGGCGCTGGGCTGTCCTCACCCTGGCAGACACTTTCCTGGGCAAGGCCATGCGCAAGTTCGAGCAGGAGCGCCAGCCCGAGGTGCTGAGAGTCGCCCAGGAGTTTTTCGCCTGCCTGACCGGGGGGCGCTACACGGCGATCGTCCGGCCGATGGATGAGGAAAAGCTCTACGTGAAAGACCGTGACGGGGGCCGGAAAGCCCTGGATGAGTTGAGCACGGGGACCGCCGAGCAGCTTTACCTGGCCCTTCGTTTTGGCTTCATCAGCGAGTTCGAGCGTGGCAACGAGCCGTTGCCGATCATCCTGGATGACGTTTTCGTGAACTTCGACCCGGACCGGTTCCAAGCAGCCTGCGATGCTGTTGGGAAACTGGTGGAAACGCACCCCCTCGCTGGCTTAGGCCCTCTCGCAAGGCCGAGGAGGCTTTTACAGGAGCGAATCCCTGGCTCTTGAATGGAAGGCCATAAAAAAGCTATTCTAACCAACTAAGAAGCGTACGGAATCCGCCTTTCATGATCACGATTTCGCCGTGAGGCGTTTGGAGGAAAATCATGCCCCATGAACCAACGAGAGAAGAAGCGTACGCGCTTCTTGTGGAATTCAACAAGTCGGAGAACCTGATCCATCACGCCCTGGCGGTGGAAGGGACCATGCGTCATTTTGCCTCGTTGTACGAGGGCGACGTGGAAAAATGGGGAATCATCGGGCTGGTCCACGATCTGGATTACAGCCTCTATCCGGACCAGCATTGCATCAAAGTCCGCGATATCCTGGAGTCCCGCGATTGGCCCGAGGAATACATCCGCGCCGTGCAAAGCCACGGTTGGGGACGGTGCGTCGAGGTGAAACCGGAAAGCGATCTGGAGAAGGTCCTCTACGCGATCGACGAGCTGACGGGCCTCATCGCCTCGACAGCCCTCGTTCGTCCCTCCAAGAGCGTCCTGGACGTGGAGGTAAAATCGGTGAAGAAGAAATGGAAGATATCCGGGTTCGCCGCCGGCGTCGACCGCAAATTGATTGAGAACGGAGCCGCCCTGATGGGGAAGGATCTGGATTGGGTCATTGCCGAGACGATCGCGGGGATGAAAACGGTCGCCAAGGAGATCGGCCTGGCTCCATAGAGGGAATGCGGCATGGAAACGCAGTTTGATGTGATCGTGGTGGGAGCGGGACCGGGCGGGAGCGCCTGTGCCGCGCTCCTTGCGAAGAGGGGATTGCACGTCCTCCTGCTGGACAAGAACCCGCGGGCGGGCGGCAGGATGATGCGGATGGAAAAGGACGGCTTTCAATACGAGCTCTTCCCCATCAACGGCGTTCCGGCGAGGGGATCCCACTTCGAGGCGATCATCGGGGAGCTTGGGCTGGAATCCGAGGTGGAGCTGATACGCCCCGCTCCCGCCGGCGTGATGAGCTTTGGCCTTCCCTCGGGCGAGGTGAAGAGGATGGAGCTCCCTTCGGACCTCTCATCGGGCCTCAGGCTGTTGCGGTTTCTGGAGATCAGGCTCTCGCAGTTGCCGTCCAGCCTTCGGTTGATGAAAGACATGATGACGATGAAGGGAAAGGCGCTGGAGGAGCTTGACGATGTGACGCTGGAGGAGTTCCTGAGGGGCTATCATCCCTCGGAGACGCTCTACGCCTTCCTCGGTACCCTGGCGGAAGGAGCCTTGGAGACGCCGGTGGACCTGGCCTGTGCCAGCGAGTTTATACGGATCTACCAGCAGTCTGCCCTCCAGGGATCGAGCCGCTACGTGAAGGGGGGCTACGGCCACATGTTCGAGACCTTCGCCGGCTCGGTGGGGAGAAACGGCGGGGAGGTTCTGATGTCCCTTCCCGTGGAGAAGATCCTCGTCGAAGAGGGCAGGGTGTGTGGCGTAGAGGCGGGCGGCAGGAGGTTCTACACACCGATCGTGGTCAGCAATGCCAGCATCCAGACCACCGTGCTGAACCTCGTCGGAGCCGGGCATTTCGACAAGGAATACCTGAACTACGTGAAGGACCTCCACGCCGGCTGGGCGTATGCCGGCTACCGGGCGATCCTTAGGAAGCCGGTCTTCCAGCATTACACGAACATCTATTTCTCCCACAAGACCGTGATCACCTCCGAGCAGTGGGCTGCGGCCCAACGAGGGCAGATACCGGAGGAAGCCTATGTCTTCGCCGGCACCAACTCGATCTACCCCGGCATGGCTCCGCCCGGAAAACAGCTTGTGTATATGGGGATGACTTGTCCGGCAGATCCGGACACCGATATCGAGCCCTACCTGGCCCGGGTCAAAGCGATCGTCGAGAGGGTCTGGCCCGATGTCTTTCCTCAGGTGGAGAGCATCGAATCGTTCGGCCCAGGATCCGTTCCGCCCGTCGGCAGCGCCCAGGTCCTGCCTGGGCAAGGGGGCGAGATCTACGGGCTGGCCCAGATTGTTGGCCAGTGCGGCAGGCACAAACCGTCAGCCACTGCTCCGGTGCGCGGCCTCTACTACGTGGGGTTTTCCACCGGTCACGGGCTGGGAACGCATGGAGCGGCCGACTCGGCGGTTTCGGTTGCCGGCCTGGTGCAACGGTATTTCCAGGTTCATCGCTACCAATGGCAGATCGAACCGTGGCCTCAGGGATGAGTCCATCAAAGTTGGTTCTCTCCGCGATTCTTTGAGATATGCCCACCACCTGGAGATGAACCGAGAATAATCACTGGCTCCCCTCTTTGATACCTGATTCCTCAAATAGAGGAGCTTTACAGCGGCAAATAACTAGGACCAGACCTTACGTCTTACCCGGAGAGCGAAGCGCCGTCCGCACTGGTTGATGGTTGACGTGACTGAAGGTCGCAGATCCACTGGAAATGGATGCCATAGGCCGCCATGGTCATAGCCAGGGGAAGCATGCGGGGCCGGGTTAGCAGGACCCAGTTGAAAAGACGCCAAAAGGAGAGCGCTCCCTTCCCGCTGAATCCAAGTCGTCCCAGCAGGCGCAGGAATGCCCGGCTGTACCGCGGCACGATCCGCAGGTCAATGCGCACGCTCTGTTGCGGAGGTTTGTAATCCTTCAAGAAGATTCGAATCCGCTCGTAGTATTTCTTTGGCGCGTAGAGCTGCCTCAGCAACGATTGATAGCCGGTCAGCAAGGTCTCCCCCATCCTGGGGATGATGTTGGTGTATCCGCAGACATTGTCCCCGATGAGATCTTTCTTCAAACGGTTCTCTTGCTGTAAGCGCTGGTACAGTTTTGTCCCAGGGAACGCCTGGAGAAGGCCCACCATGGCCACGACGATCCCGCTGTGCTGGATGAAATCGAACATCTGCTGAAATATTGTCGGGGGGTCATGATCGAAGCCGACGATAAATCCGCCCTGGATTTGGAGACCGGAACGCTGAATGACTCGCACGTCGCTCAACAAATCGCGGCTCCGATTCTGCTCTTTGTGGCATTCCGCGAGGCTTTTTTCCTCCGGCGTTTCGATGCCGATGAAAACGGTTCGAAAACCAGCCTCGACCATCAGTTGCCGGAGTTCCGGGTCATCGGCAAGGATAATGGTGGTCTGCGTGGCGAAGGAAATGGCCTCTTTCCCCTTCCGCCATTGAGCCAGCGCCGGGAGCAATTCCCGCTTGACGAAGTGACGGTTGGCGATGAAGTTGTCATCAGCTACGAAGATCGACTGCCGCCACCCGATCGCGTAGAGACGATCGAGTTCGCCCAGGATTTGGGGGACGGATTTAATCCGGACCTGATGCCCGAACAAAGTGGTCACATCGCAGAAATCACAATTGTGAGGGCACCCCCGACTAAACTGAACGCTCATCTGGTGGTACCGACGCAAATTCAGCAGCTCCCAGGTAGGGATTGGTGAGTCCTGCAAGTCGGGAAATCCCTTGCTGGAATAGAAGTGTTGCGGGTGCCCGCCTTGCAATTCTTCCAGGTATTGCGGGAAGCAGCTTTCAGCCTCTCCCAGGAAGATGGTCTGGACCGAGGGGAAACATTCGGACTCAACTGCAAACAAGGGGCCGCCCGCAACCACGGGGACCGCCAATTCGCAACACAGATCGATCACTTTTTTTGCCGACGCCCTCTGTACTGACATGGCGCTAATCATGACAAGGTCTGCCCATCGCAGGTCCTCTTTGGAGAGCTTCGAGACGTTCATGTCGACGAGTTTGACGTGCCAGGAGGAAGGCAGGTAGGACGCGATGGTCAAGAGACCCAAAGGAGGAGCCACAGCCGCTTTTTCGATCAATCCCAAGACATGCTTGAAGCTCCAAAAAGTCTCCGGACATTCCGGATAGACCAGTACTACGTTCATTACAAGCATCTCCTTTCTTCTTAATGCTTCATACCAAACGGTCGCAATTATCAAAATTGAATATGGACAAGTGTAGCGCGTTCAAGGTCGAAAGTGACCGGTCGCGGGATTTCTAGTCTCGATTCAGACGACAGAGCCTTCTCGTTTTGTATGATCAGCAATAAGTAGTTGCTATAGTTGCCATAGGCGGCATGAGGTTGCCTTTGTGTTCCTTTCTTGGCGCTTCTGCCCCAATTTCAGGTTCAGCGGAGGTTGTGTGATGATCAAAGAAACGTGGAAACGCAGGTTGATTTTCGTCCTCATGCTGTGTGTGCTTACTTTTTCCCTGGGCCCTCCCCTGGCCATCGCTGAAGATGGGGCGGTTGCGGATCCTGGCGTCTCCATGCCCCTGCCGGAGCCAATCCTCCACCAGTTCCACCTGGTGGCCGGCTGGAACCTGATCTCGCTGCCCTTCGTGACGGATCCCTCGCCGCTGGTGGTCTTTGCCGAGTTGCCCAAGCCCTGGTTCCTGGCCGAGTACGACCCGGTCGAGCACAGCTATCACCCCTACACCCAAGTCTCTCTGCGGCCCGGGGTGGGTTACTGGCTGCGGGTGCCGGAAGCCGTCAACTTCACCCTGCAGGGGACTTCTGTCACCCTCCGCAACGCCTACCCTCTGGTGGAAGGCTGGAACCTGGTTGGCTACCCCTTCCCGGTAGAGGTCAGTTGGGATGACGCCACCAAGGCCAAGGTGGAACGGGGAGGTCATACCTACTCCCTGCAGCAGGCCTTCGATGCCGGCATCCTATCCGCCGACATCTACAGTTGGCGGGATGACCGCTATTTCTCGGTGATGAGCGAGCTGCGCAAGTTCAGCCCCGGCTACGGCTACTGGATCAAGCTGAATAACCTCCCGGTAATGGATGGAAACGCTGTGGAGTCTGTCAACCTGGTCTTCGAGCCCGGCGGGATTGCCGCGGATATCGCTTCCAAGCTGCTGGAGGCGGCCTACGAAGGGGTGAAGGAAGGCGCCAAGGATTGGGCCAAGGAAAAGGCCTGCGGCTGGGTAACCAGCCTGCTGACGGGCAGCAAGGGGGAAAGCGCCCAGGTGCTGGACCGGTTAAACCAGATGGAGGGCCAACTGCAGGACATCCAGGCCTCCCTGGCCCGCATCGAGAATGACTTCACCCAGCTCTTCGCCCAACTGAAGCAGATGCAGGCCCAGATCATCGACACTATCTTGAATGCCCAGGTGAAGGGCTACATCAATACCATCGACACCCATTACAACACCAACTCCCCGGAAGGCCTGGCCTACTTCACCAACGGCAAGACGCCCACCACGCCCGGCATCGTGGACAAGGTGAGCCAGTTCTGCACCAATGTCACCGACGCCTGGGACATTCTCAACTGCGTCAACGGGATCCACCTGGCCATCGTCCCTCCGGGAGGCTCGGACGGGCTGCTCGATTCCTGGCTGTCCGCCAACATCCTCACCAACACGGCCACCTGGACCTTCCAGCCGCAACGCCTGATGGACTACTATATGGCCTATGAGTCCTACTTCGCCGGACTGCTCTTCTACGAGTACCGGGGGGTGCAGATCTACACTGAGGCCCTCAACCATCGCGACCCCACCGGCGGGGACGCCAATGAGTATTTGAACGACACTTACACGCCCAACCTGAGCAGCGAGGTGGACCGCTTCCTGATCGGAGCCGCCCGCCTGGTGGCCTACAGCGCCAACCTGACTACCACCAGCACGACGGACCCTCTCTTCCTGGGGGGGCAGGACGTCATGTCCCGGGCCCAGTTCTTCGCCATTCAGACGCGGGATGAGGGAACCTACGGGATGCGGACGGCCATCCTCACCACGGCCGACGCCTTGAAGCCGACCGGCAATCCGACGCCGCTGGTAAGCTTGACGAATTCAGGAAAAGCCCGCTCTCTCAACGCCTCCGCCACCATCCTGCGCGTGCCGGAAGGCCTGGCCTATGACCTCTGGGATTCAAGCGCCAGTCCGACCTTTAACAATTTCCTGGGCCCTTCCACCGATTGGCTCTTGCTCCAGGGGAACTTCGGCGCTGCTTCACCCCAGGATCTCGGCAACGGCTGGAATGTACAGCTGACCGATAGCATCCTGCCGGCCACAGTGTCCCCCTCCTTCCCGGTCAATACCTACGATGACGGTTATCATCTTTCCGCCACCGGCACCATCTTGTATGGGTTGGGGTTGGGCTGGGCAAGGTTGGGCGGGCCGCAACAATTCG
>JAPLHW010000145.1 GCA_026389425.1 Coprothermobacterota bacterium | reverse complement strand
CTGCTGGAGGATATTGGAGATGTTGGCGATTTGTGCGATTGGCTGGGTGAAGGAGCGCACGTACTGGATGAAAGCCTGGATGTCGCCGACGGTAATCGCGTTGGAGATGGCCAACCAGCCACCCAGAATGCACACTGCCACGTAACCCAGGTTCCCGACGAAACTCATCACTGGCATCATCAGGCCGGAGAGGAACTGCGACTTCCAGGCCGAGCTGAAGAGGGTGCTATTGATCTTGTCGAACTTGGCGACGCTCTTTTCCTCGCCGTTGAAGGCCTTCATCACCACATGGTTGCCGTACATTTCCTCGACGTGGCCATTGACGTGGCCCAGGAAATCCTGCTGTTGCTTGAAGTATTTCTGCGACTTACTGATGACGAAAGCGATGATCAGCAACGAAAGCGGGATCATGCAGAGGGCTACGAGCGTCATCAGCCAACTGATGGTGAGCATCATGACCAGCACACCGAGGATTGTCGTCACTGAGGTTATGATCTGGGTGAGGCTTTGGTTGAGGGTCTGACTGACCGTGTCGACATCATTGGTGACGCGTGAAAGTACTTCACCGTGGTTCGTGCCGTCGAAGTACTTCAGCGGCATGCGATTAATCTTGGCAGCAATTTCCTTGCGGAAGCGGTAAGTGATCTTCATCGAGACATCAGACATGACCCAACCCTGGATATAGCTGAAGAGCGAAGAGACCAAATAGAGGCCCAGCATGATCAGGATAATATTGCCGATGTAGGCGAAGTCGATTCCTGTACCCGTCCCGCTGATCTGGCTGACCACCCCCTCGAAGAGCTTGGTGGTCGCCATGCCAAGAATCTTGGGACCGATGATGGCGAAGATTGTGGAAGCAACGGCGAAAATCAGCACGATCAGGATTGCGACCTTGTACGAGCTGAGGTACTGAAGCAGCTTGGCCATGGTCCCTTTGAAATCGCGGGGTTTCTCGCCTTTCATCATCATGCCCATTGGACCGCCCCGACCCATCGGACCTCCGCCCATCGGACCTCCGCGGGCTTGTCCGGGGCGGAACTGCGAGGGAGGAATCTTAGGGGAATGATTTTGCATGTTCATCCCAGTTCCTCCATGCTCAGTTGCGACAGGGCGATCTCGCGGTAGGTCTGGCAGCTTTCCATCAGCTCATGGTGTGTACCCTTGCCGACCACCTCACCATCGTCGAGTACAATGATCTGCTCGGCGTTCTTGATCGTGGAGACACGCTGGGTCACGATCAACACGGTGCTGGAGGCTGTTTTCTCCTTGAGAGCTCTACGCACGGCCGAGTCGGTGCGAAAATCGAGGGCGGAGAAGCTGTCATCGAAGATGTAGATTGGTGCTTTTTTGACCAAGGCGCGGGCGATGGAAAGACGTTGCTTCTGGCCGCCGGAAACGTTCGCGCCGCCCTGGGAGATCTCGGCGGAAAGACCCTCCGGGTTAGCAAAGATAAATTCACTGGCCTGGGCAATGTCGGTCGCTTCCCGCAAGGTGTCACTAGTGGAGTGTTCGTCGGCGTAAAGCAGGTTGCTCTCGATGGTGCCGGAGAAGAGCGTTCCCTTCTGCGGGATGAAGCCGATCTTGTCGCGCAGGTCGCTTTGGAGAACCTGGCGGATATCCGTGCCATCCACATAGATGGCACCCTCAGTGACCTCGTAGAAACGGGGGATCAGGTTGACGACGGTGCTCTTTCCTGAACCGGTAGCGCCGATCAGGGCTGTCGTTTGGCCGGGCTGGGCGGTGAAGTTGATGTCGCACAGGGCGTCCTCTAGGGCGCCGGGGTAACGGAAGCGGACGTGACGGAACTCGACCGTACCTGTGAACGGCTGATGGAAAGCCTTGGGGTCTGGCGGATCCTTGATGACGGGCTGAACCGCCAACACATCGGCGATGCGGCCGCCCGACACCGAAGCCCTTGGCAGGATAATAAACATGAACGATAACATGAGAAAGGCAAAGACAATCATGATGGCGTATTGCATGAAAGCCATCATATCTCCGACTTGCATGGTCGACTGAGCCACCTGGTGGGAGCCGACCCAAATGATCAGTACGGTCAACCCGTTCATGATGAACATCATCACCGGCATCATGGTGACCATGATGCGGTTGACGAAGAGGGTCGTCGCGGTCAGATCCACATTGGCACGATCGAAGCGGTCTTCCTCGAACTTCTGCTTGTTGAAGGCGCGTATGACCATCATCCCGGAGAGGTTCTCGCGAGTCACCAGGTTCAGCCGGTCAATCAAACTCTGGATGATCTTGAATTTTGGCAGGGCGATGGCGAAGACCACCAGGATCAAGCTGATCAATGTCACCACCGCCACGGCGATGATCCACCACATCGACGAGCTTTTATCGATAGCCCGGATGATTCCGCCCACGCCAATGATCGGCGCGTAGAAAACCATGCGGATCAGCATAATGACGGCCATCTGGATCTGGGTGACATCGTTGGTGGAGCGGGTGATCAGGGATGCAGTGGAGAATTTATCAAATTCGCTGTTAGAGAAGCTCTCCACTTTCTTGAAGACGTCCTTACGGATGTCACGGGCTGATCCGGCAGCCGTACGGGACGAGAGGAAGACGACTGCCACCGTGCAGGCCATGGACAACAAGGAGATGAGCAGCATCAGGATCCCGACCCGGACAATGTAATCGGTTTGCAGCTTGCCGGTATCCATGCCGAGGGCTGTGTACTCAGCCTTTACCGCCCCCACCGCCATTTGGGTGATCATGCTGCTGCCTAATGGAGCGAGCTTTGAATCGAGGGAAGTCGCGATTTGTGCCCGCTGGGAGGCGGGCAACTTGGCCAGCAAGGCGAAGATGTCCGTCCCTGCTGGGATTTTGGATAGGTCGAAACCAAACTGCTGGGAGAGAGCGGCGGCCTTGGTGGGGTCGGCCATCGCTTGTTCCAGTGCGGAGACGGCGACGAAGGACTTACCCATGACAGGGTTCATTTTTTCCGTCTCCGCAGCGCTGATCGGCTTCAGCACATAGATCGATTCCTTGGCAAGGGCGGGGTATAACGAGAGGTATTTCGTATAGTCAGGCGAGTCTCGATTCACCAGAGTATAGTCGCTCAACACCTGATCCTTGTCTTCGGCGCTCATCATCAGGAGGAGTTTGTCCATCTCGCTGGCGCGAATGGCGACAGGTACGGCGTTTTCTACGCCGCCTTGCTGGATGCCGTTGTTGACGATCCTCGACATATAGTCCGGCAGTGCCAGGTCGGCATTCGCTTGGATGAACAGCAGAGCGATGGAGAGTAGGATCAAAAGGGTATACGGTTTAAGGTATCGAACCAGTCGTAGCATCGTTTTCTCTGTGTCTAAGGAGAGGAAGGTCCGTCCACGACTGACTCGAGTCGTGGTTCGAGCTGGTTGGCTTTGTCGATTAGGATTTTCAAGGCCGCTGTGATCTGCTCCTTTTCACCAGCGGAGAGGGTCAGAGCCAGGTCGTCCAGCCAGCCCTGGCGAGCATGGAGGCTTTCCTGAATGGTCCGACGTCCCTCGTCGGTCAAGACGATCTGTTTGAAGCGACGATCATGCGGATCTTCCGAGCGAAGGATCAGGCCCTGTTGTACCAGACGCTCCAGCATTTGGCTGGCACTGGCGCTGGTGACGCCGAGATCGTCGCCGAGATCGGAGACGCAGCGCACACCCTTGTCGATATGGAATAAAGCGCCGATTTGCGACATGGAGAGGCCCTTTGCCTTGGAGAAACGGATGACGCTGCTCATGGAGCGGTGCATAAAAACTTCTATCCAGTCACGGAGGGTCCTGACGAATGGATCGGTCAATCGCATCTATTAGCCTCTCTTAACTATCAATAAGACGGTAGCCTACCAGTATTGGAAGTCAAGGGCAACTGGGCGATCCTAAAAACCAACGAGGTCGCGCTTTTTGATTCAAGCGATAAACGCTGCTCCGATCTCTGCAGGTGTAATCTCTAACCCACAGAATAATCGGGTTCAGCCATGTTATGAAGCGCAACAGAGCGGAGTCTGGTGCAAGTTGTTGTTTGGTATGGCGAGTTCTCGATCATGTTGTTCTGAGCTTCTTTGCCAACACAAGCTCACCTCGTAATCCTCCAAGGGAAAAGTCTGTCGCATCAAGGATATGAAACCCAGCTTCTTTCAATGACTCTTGTACATAGATTGGACGACAATCAGCAAACTGGGGGAGCTTCTCGTGCAACCATTCGTACAGTCTTATCATCGCGTTGGGCTTCCCCTTCTTGGATATTGCCACCACAGAGATGTGACCACCCCTCTTTAACGTACGCAGGCACTCCAATAGAACCAGCGGAATCTCGGGGGTGTCAAAAAGCTCAAGCGTGAAGCTGATAAAAATCCCATCAAAGAAATCTGTTTCGAATGGCAATTGCATCGCGTCGCCACATGTGAGAACAACTTTTTCGGTCACTCCCGCCCGCATGACTCTGGCTCCGGTGATGTCAAGCATCCCTTCCGATAGATCGATGCCGTAGACCTTTCCCGACCCGCCGACCAAATCAGCCAAAGCCAAGATGGAGTGACCGGTTCCAAATCCGACCTCAAGAATCACATCCCCTTCATTGGGAGCTAGCTTTCGCACTCCGGCGTCGCGGTGCCTGCTCTCAAAACCGCCGGATAGGAGGTCATACCAACGACTCATGCGATTGTAAGAAGCCTTGGCTTGTTGCTTGGAGCGGGTGACCGCGCTTACTCTCATATCATCCTGAGACATTTGTTCCTCATCAACACCCGGCGATTACGCCTTGCCATTGATTAACCTACCTTTTTACCCCTGCTACTGCTGAAAAAGCTGGGTTTGTGGAGCGTTAGTTGAGACCCAAGAAAAGTGAAATCGAGGCATTCACACACGAGAGAAGGCTATGGGCAACCACAACGGAAGTCAACACCACCCGTCTTCGCCGGTGGTTTCTCCCGCCATGGTAGTTTGAAATCCGGTCAGCTGGTTGCTCTCGTAGTAGGCTTTCACTTGCTCAAAGGGGTCCGTTGTCTCCAAGCGGATTGAGGTGACAGTAATAGATTTTCCATTCGATCCAGTATTGTGGTTGGTAGATGCGTTAAGAACTTTGCCAATGGGGTATGGAATAATGCCAAAAGAAACTCCTGAGGCTTGGCTAGGCGAGGGCTGAGTCGTCTGGCTGGGAGTCGGCCGCACAGTTTGACTGGGCGTAGGGGAGGGGGCTGAGGAGCTTTGCGTCACGGGAGGAGAGGAAATAGGGGAGGGTGGGGGCGGGGTACCTCATGCACTCAGCAAGAGAAGCCCTACCAGGGAGACGACCAGCAGGAGGAACCATCGCTTTCTCATCTTCGCACCTCCTAAGTGCGTTCGTGTTCACGAAGAACCGATCACAGGATAGCACCATGGACTGCACAGGTGAACTAGATATCTCGAGACAACGTCAAATTTGTTAACAACCCTGCGGCCTTTCGCAAAAAGACTGACCGCTTCGGAGGTCTATCCCGGTAGAAATGGTGGTACGGTTTGGGCGGCTGCAAAGTGATGATGGCTTGCCCAATGAGTGAAAAGTGACCCGGAAAAGGCGGTCTGGGGGCGATGAAGCGGTAGACATGTTGCCGCAGGTTGATCTGACTAATTGGAGAAGCTGAACAAGCCCCGCTATACTCTGGTTGACCAGCGGGTTGGTATTCCCCCCCAACCATTGCTGCGTTTGTTTTAGAATAGGGAATCGACACCAACATTTAGGAGGAAGCGACCATGACGGAACGAACGGTTGGACGGACCGTACGGGGTATTCGAGCTCCTATGATTCACCAGGGAGACGATATCGTGAAAATCGCCATCCGGAGCGTGCTGCGGGCGGCGGAACAGGAAAGATTCGATCTGAACGACAGAGATATCATCGCCATCACCGAGTCTGTCGTGGCCCGCTCCCAGGGTAATTACGTCTGTGTGAACGATATTGCGGAGGAGGTTACCCGCAAACTGGGCGATCGCGTGGCTGTCGTTCACCCCATCCTCAGCAGAAACCGTTTTGCCCGGATCTTGAAAGGCATTGCACGGAACCGCAAGGAAGTGCTGTTGATGCTCAGTTACCCCAGCGATGAGGTAGGGAACCCGATCATGGATCCTGCGGAGATGGAGAAACAAGGCATCAACTCGCACAAGGACACCCTGACGGAGGAAGAATATATTCGCCGCTTTGGGCATTTCCAGCACCCATTCACTGGTGTAGATTATCTTCAGTTCTACAAAGAGATCATCTCGAAAGAGGGGGCCAAACCGACCATCATCTTCTCCAATGATGTAGCGGCGATCCGGGGGATGGTGCCGGGTGTTCTGGTCGCGAGCATCCACAATAACGAACAGGTAAAACGCACAATCACCTCTGCAGAAGGGACGAATCTTGATCCTATTGCCGTCCTTGACTTAAGTGAGCTTTGCAACGAGCCGCACCCCACCAGAGGATACAACCCGACCTTTGGTTTGTACGGCTCGAACATGGCCGATGAAGCGGAGACGCTGAAGCTGTTTCCCCGGCCTTTCAACGAAACGGGAGACCGCTACGTGGTTCTCGTTCAACAGGGAATCAAGGCCGCCACTGGTAAGCAGGTGGAGGCGCTGATCTACGGCGACGGTTGCTTCAAGGATCCGGTGGCCGGCATCTGGGAATTGGCCGATAAGGTAGTCGCACCGGACTATACCGACGGTCTGGTGGGAACGCCCAATGAGTTGAAAATGAAGTATTTGTTAGACAGTAAACACAAAGCGCACCGAGGGCAGGAAGCAGAGCGTGCCATTAAGGAAGAGATCCTGCAAAAAGAGCGCGACCTGAAGGGGAAGATGTCATCGGAAGGCACCACCCCCCGGCGACTGACCGACCTGATCGGCAGCCTCTGCCGCCCCTTCCTACATCCAAGGGAGGTGGAGCAGGGAGGTTGGTCCCTGCCGGATCTAGCGTCTAGAGCGGCGGCTCGGTGCTGACCTCGATCAACATCTCGTTGCCGTCGCTGGTGTGGAGGCCAAGGTGGCTCATGGCTGCCTCAGCGACCCAGCTGAAAGCCCAGTGAACCGAGGGGACATCTGAGTAAAGCGGAGTAAGGCCGGTACCAATCAACGGGCCGCGCCCGAAGGAACGGTCGATTAAGGTTACTGTCTCGGCGCGGGTAATGGTTTGATCAGGGCGGAAGTCGCCCGAGGGGTAGCCGGTGATGAACATGGCCCGGGACGCCGCCTCCACGTTGCCTGCCGCCCAGTGGCCGGCGATGTCCGGGAAGGTGGGCGGGGCGACGATCAGCGAGAAGAGGCCGCGGGCTCTTACCATCACGGTGGCCAGTTCGGCGCGGGTGATCGGGCGCTCCGGTCCAAAAGTGCCGTCCGGGTAGCCGTTCATTACACCGCTGAAGACCACAGCGTTGATGTAGGAGAAAGCCCAGTGGTTGGAAGGAACATCGGAACCGATATTTGCGGTCATGGTGGTGTCCAGGCTGAGGATACGGGTAAGGATGGTGGCGATCTCGGCGCGAGTAATGGGCTTCTCCGGAAGGAATGTTTTATCCGGGTAACCCTTGATGTAAGCGCGGTGAAAGACCGGGCCGACCGATACCAGCACGGTGGCGGTGGTGGCATTCTGGAAGCCGGTGACCTTGCCGGTGACCACGTTGGCGATGAGGGTCCCGTCGACGACTGTGTTGGGAACGGTAAATTGGGCCACCAGGGTGCCATTGGCGCCGGGGGGCAGGTCGCCCACATTCCAGCTGATCTTGTTGTTGACTGTATCCACGGCAGGGGAGGGGTTGCCATTGAGGAAGGTGGTGTTGGCCGGGATCGGCTCTTCGATGATCACCGAGGGTAGAAGCAGATTGCCGTTGTTATTGTAGGTGATCAAATAGGTGATGTATTCACCGGCTTTTACCGAGTCAGCAGTGGCGATCTTCACCAACTGCAGCATCGAGGGGGCCAGTGAGCCCACCTGGAAGGTAGCCGCAGCGCTGACTGGGGTCATCCCGCTCAAGGAAGCGACAGCCGTGTTGGTGATGGTGCTGCCCACTATCGCGGCGGGGTCCAACAGCGCAGCCAGGGTAACGGTGCCGGTCTGACCGGGAGGGAGATTGGCCACTGTCCAGTTCAGCACCGTGCCGGTCTGGGTAAAACCGGTGGAACCACCCAAGAAGGTGAGGCCTGGGGGGAGGGTATCGGTAACAGTGAGGACGGGGAGGGTGGGGTTGGTGGTAGGGTTGGAGTAGGCGATGGTGTAGTTGACCGTCTCACCGGGGAGGACATTGGTCTTGTCTGCCGTCTTGGCCAAGGTGATGTTGTTGGGGACGCCCACCAGGATCTGGCAGGTGCCGCTGACTTGGGCCACGCTGGTTCCCTGAATATAGGCGGTGTTGGCGATTGTAGTCCCGGCCGGTACGCTGTATGCGACCATTCCGATGAAGGAGACGCTGCCGGTCTGGCCAGGAGCCAGGGCTCCCAAGCTCCAGGTGTAAGTGGAGCCGCTCTGCGAAGGTGTCACTCCGGAGAAAGCCAGGTTGGAAATACGGCTGTCGATGGTGTCGATGATCTGGCAGTTCTGGACCGGGGAGACTGTGCCCGAGCTGTTGTTCTTATAGCTGATGGTGAAGGCGACCTGCTGGCCGGGTTGGACGATGCTGGGGCTAACCGTTTTGCTGAGGGTGAAGGGGGCGGGCAATACCGTTACCTGAGGGGCCACCGCTGGCGCCACGTTGACTAGCACCATGTACCCACCCTCATTCTTGTAGCCGACGAAAGTGGCCGTGTTTTGCACCACTGTGTTATAGACCACGGTTGTGAAGACACTTACCACCAAAGTAGCCTGCACGGTTTGGCCGGGAGAGAGGGTGCCCACGTTCCAATAGACGATGTTGCTACCAGTGACGATGGGGGTGGCCTGGCCGACGTTGGTGCTGTGGGTCACGTAACCGGTGTAGGCTGGGATGGTGTCTTGTATTTGGACATTGTAGAGGATTACCGAACTATAGGGGTTCGTGAAGGAGATGGTATAGGTGAGCTGGTCCCCTGGCCCGGCGGTGGTCTTGTTTACCGCTTTGGTGAAGGTCATGGCCTGCTCCAGGATGAGGGTATCGCTGGAAGTGCTTGAGCTGCTTCCCATCCCAGTGGCGGAGACCTGGGCGGTATTGTTCACTACTGTCCCGGCCACGGCCGTGGAATTCGGCCGCACGGTCAGCGTGATCGCCCGAAAGCCACCGTTTTCTATCGTCCCCAGGCTCCATGTGAGGTTCCTACCAGAGATGGTTGGGGTTATCGAACCACCGACATAGTCGAGGTTAGTACTCAGCAGATCCTGGACGACGACGTTGTTCACCGCTCCCCCCGAAGTGTTGATTACGTCGATCCGGTAGGTGAAGGTGTTGCCCTTCAGGACCGATGTGGCGGTGGTGGTCTTCTGGATGCCCAGGGTATTGGCCACGACGACCTGCACGGTTTTGGAGGAGATAAAGTAGGTACCTGTACTAGTCACCATTGTGAAGATGGCATTGACGGTGAAGTTGCTGCCGGCGATGTTGGCCACGCTGTAGGTGATGGAGCCGTTGCAAGAGGTGCCGGCGGCTTTGTTGTTCCAGACAAAAGGATTAGGGATCGTGGCGATG
>JAPLHW010000187.1 GCA_026389425.1 Coprothermobacterota bacterium | reverse complement strand
GTTCACGGCGCCGACCGATCCGCCCCCTCGGAGCTTCCGCAACGCAGCCAGGTGGGCCTGGGCAAGATTCAGGATCCGCCCCCGCTGCGTTGAAGTAGCGAAGAGCGGCAAAGTTGATCCCGTAGGCCAGTTGGAAATCAGTCATGAGTTGTTCCATCATCACCTTGGTCCGGCCATAGACATTGACCGGGCGCAGGGGGTGACTCTCGGGGATGGGGATCTCTTGCGGTTCCCCATTTCACGGCCCATTCGTGTCCGCTAGAAAGGTTATCAAAGACGATATGTTCTTCTCCGGCTTGGGCTAGCGCCTTGCAGTCGTGCGAACCGACATATCCGGCTCCGCCGGTGACCAGGATCATCGCTTGCACCCCATCTCGGTTTCATCGCCAGTCGCCAGCAGCGTGGAGGCGCAAGGGGGTGCTGACCAACTTGTCCTGTCAATCTGAACGCCCCCCCTATGTCATCCTGAACGAAGTGAAGGATCTCCTACCAGTAATTCCATTAGGATAGACGGGCGGAATTTCTAGGGCCGGGAAGGCCTAGAAAGGCTGGAAAATAAATCTGTCCCCCTTTTCTCCCTGAACAAAAAAGCCCGTCCTTGGGCGAAGCAGGGCAGAGATGGGCGTTGGTATCCGTGTTATCCTAATAGAAGATTTTTAGACAGGAGGTCATCCATGAAACTTACAGCATTTATTGAGCGTGAAGGAGATGGATATGTTTCGCTGTGCCCGGAGTTGGATATCGCCAGCCAGGGGGATAGTGTTGAAAGCGCCAGGGACAATCTTCGGGAAGCAGTGGAGCTTTTTTTCGAAACCGCATCACCCGAGGAGGTAACGCAGCGTCTACATGACGAGGTCTTCGTAACTCAACTTGAGGTGGCATTTGGGTAAATTGTCTGTCCTCTCTGGGAAAGAGGTGTGCGAAATCTTGGCTAAGCATGGCTTTGAGCAAGTTCGTCAGCATGGAAGTCACATCATCATGCAGAGGAAGCTCCCTCGGAGTACGATCACCATTCCTGTTCCAGACCATGATGAGATTCGAATCGGGACGCTGCAGTCGATCATCCGTCAGTCAGAGCTACCTCGGAGTGAATTCGAGAGATGACAGTCTGGCAAAAGCAGTATAAAGGGGACAGATTTATTTATTGAGAACTGGCAGGCCGTTTTCGTCGTGGATGGGGATTATCGGTGCTACCTTGGCCTTGCCGACAGTGAAACAAAACGGGCGGAAAGTTAGGCAGCTTGGATAAAAGAAACCATTGCAGCGGGAGAATGGGAGCTGATCCGACCATTGCTCCAACGGGGACAGTTGACGGGCAACCTGTCCTAAGCCCTTCGCTTCGCTCAAGGGAAAACTCCGCGGCGAAGGAATTTTATGGAGGAAATCGAGAAGATAATGGAAAGAAGGGTGTGGGAAAATAAATCTGTCCCCCTTTTCTCCGGTAGGTCACCCTTGCAGAGCAAGGTGATCCTCCGCCACCAGAAGAACCTCTTCCCGTTTCGCCTGCTCTTCTAAGGCCGGTATGAAACCGCTCTTGGAAAACAGGCAGTATGTTTCTTGTCGGCCGGGTTGCCCCCAGGAGACAAGGGCTGCTTTTCGCTTCAGCTCCTCCAGGAGCCCGCTTCCTACGCGTCGTTCGGTCCATTTCACTTCGCCGAAAAGGATTCGGTTCTCCGCCTCATTCACGGCGACCACATCAATTTCCTCGTTGCGGTCCCACCACTGGCCAATCCTATCAACGGAAAAGGCGGCATCTTGATGTGCAAGGACCCATTCCCGGGCCAAGCGCTCGTACTGCTTTGCCACCAAAGTGGGGAAGCCCTGGTTGAAAGCTGCAAACGCCGGACGGGTATTTCCCAGGGTCAACGAGCTGGTGAAGGGGAAGACGAACTGGAACCAAAACTCCAGGAAGGGATCGGCTAGGAAGTAGCGACCCTGGCGCGAGCGATCGGGCCACTTTTCGGTGGCTGGGACTTCTCTGGCGATCAATCGCAAGCTCTTCAGGGTATGGAGGTAGACGTGAAGCGCGCTCTTCGCCAATCCCGTCTCGTTGATGATCTCGCTTAATTTATGACAATGGTGGGCGATGGCTTGCAGGATGCTGAAATAGGTGCGTGGCTCCCGCAATTCTTCGACCAAGAGAAACTCCCCTTCACGGAACAGCATGGTCTCGGGAGAAAAGACCTCTGCCTGTAACGCCTGATGGAGATCTGCATAGGGCGCCAAGCGGGCGAGATAGCCAGGCGTGCCGCCGGCTACGCTGATGAACTCCATCGCTTTCGCAAAAGGTGCATCAGGAAAGAATTGGCGTGCTTCCAGGAAGGTCAGGGGTCCTAACAGGATCTGAGCTGTGCGCCTCCCATAGAGAGGCGCTTTGTAGGCCAGTATCTCTGATTCCATCATCGCCATGGATGAGCCGCAGAGGATCAGGAATACGGGAAGCTGCGAGAGGATCTGATCCCACCCAGCCTGAAAGAACGATGATACGCCTGGAGAGCTTTCCGCCAAGTAAGGGAACTCATCGATGGCCAGGATCCAGGGGGTTTCCCAAGGACGGAGCTGATATTGCCTGTGGATGCGATCAAAGAAGTCCGGCCAACTGGGGTAGCCGGTTTTCTCCAAGAGGGGATCCTCCCAAAGCTCGCCGGTCGCTTTAGCAAGAGCTCGCAGGGTTTCCCTTTCGGTCATCCGTTGGGCCAGAAAGTACAGCGCTTGCGGGCTGTGGCTGATGAATTCCCGGATAAGGGCTGTTTTACCGACTCGTCGTTTCCCATACAGGATCAATAGTTCGGGTTGCCCGCGCTGGTGGAGATGGCGCATGGCTTTCAGTTCCTGTGTTCGTCCTACAAACATGCCGGAGGCTCCTTCGCTTTCCATATAGTCTAATCGTGATTAGTCTAATCGTGATTAGACCTATTTACAATACAAAAAGGGGACAGATTTATTTATTGATCCGCAGAACGCTCCAACGGGGACAGTTGACGAGCGGCTCGTCCTGAGCCCTTCGCTTTCCTTCGCTCCGCTCGAGGACAGGCGCTCAAGGGTAAGCTCCGCAGCGAAGGATCGGATCTTGGGGAGGAAATCAAGAAAGTTATGGAAAGCCGGATGTGGGAAAATAAATCTGTCCCCTTATTTTTCCTGTCCCCTTATTCTTCCGTATTCTTTTGCCTATAAGCCTAATAGAAACTTGACGAGGGGCACGCAGGCAACCCGAACGTCGCCCACGTTGATGTTGTCCTCGCAGTCGTTGGTGATGAGGATGCACCCCCCTTCCTTTGGGTCGCTAGAAAGGCTCCGGAAAGCGGCCATTTCACGATCCGGTATCACGCTCTTCGCTGTGTCCTCGTACCAGACCTGAATTCTCTTAGTGATCCTTGTCCCTTCCTTGACAATGAAATCCGTCTCGCCGTGGTCAGCGAGAAAATAGACCTCTTCGTGTTCCCGTACTAGGTGAGCGTAGACCACGTTTTCTGCAAGCCACCCCAAATCCTCGGAAAACGAAAAAGCGACCCGGTTTCTCAGGCCCGTATCAACGGCATAAGGCTTGAAGCCGGCTCGCAGGGTACTTTTCAGAGAGTAAGAAAACATCTGGAGCCGTGACAGCAGATAGCTTTCCAGGATGGCCGACACGTAGTGCTCAGTCTTGTCTTGGGAGATGGAGAAATTTCGCCTCAGCTTGTTGATGCTTGTGGTGCGGGCGATGTTCGTCAGGAGGTATACCGCTAGATTTCGGAGATTCGCCACATCCCGCACCTCATGGCGAGCCACGATGTCCCGGAAAAGCAAATCCTCAAAATAGTTCTTCAGCAGCAGATCCTTGTCTTCCACCGCTTCCTTGAGGACCACCTCGGGGAATCCGCCGTACTGGAGGTAGTCGGCAAAGTACCGGCGAATGGCAGCCTTGTTTGCTTCATACTCCAGGGGAGTGATCGCCTCCATCCCCTTGAAACGGAGATACTCGAGGAATGAGAGGGGAAATACCTCGAAGGACACCTGCCTGCCGGTGAGCTTCGTGCCGACCTCGCGTGAGAGCAACTGAGACGAAGACCCGGTGACGAAGACCTTGAGATCCTCCGTATCAATGCGGCCACGCACCCAACCTTCCCAGCCCGGGATATTCTGAACCTCGTCCAGAAAGAGCAGGCACCGGCCCTCGGGCTGCACCCGTTCCCGCCATAGACGGTAGATCTGCTCCAGCAAGTCTGTACTGTACTCAGACGAAAAGAGAGGTTCCTCCAGGTTGACCCTCAGGATAGCCGTCGGCTTTTCTCCCCGCGCCAGCAGTGCCTTGATGATCTGGGCCATGAGGGTGGATTTGCCACAGCGGTGCACCCCCTTGATGACAACCACCTCCTTGGAATCAACCTGCCGCAGGCAGGCCGGCAGGATATCGCGCACCACGCCCGCCTCGATGCGGCCTGATAACCAGAAACGATTGTAATTCGAGAGGATTTCGAAAAGCTTCGCTGAACGCATGGTATCACCTACCGATATATCGGTGTTTTAGGTGCAATATATAACCGGTATACCGGTATGTCAAGTGGAAAAAGGGGAAAAAGGGGACAGATTTATTTATTGAGAACAGGCAAGCCGGTTTCGTCGCGGATGGGGATTATCGGTGCCACCTTGTCCTTGCCGACAGTGAGTAAAACGAGCGGAGAGTTAGGCAGCTTGTGTAAAAGAAACCATTGCGGCGGGAGAATGGGAGCTGATCTGAACCTCGCCCCAACGGGGATAGGACTACTTGGAGGCGGACGGAGACTTGGAGGGCGCGGTCAAAAAGAGAATTGCTGACATCTGAAGATGTGACCCTGATTCAGTCTGGGGAATTGTTTCTCCTATGCGTTGTTGTTACCATGAGCTCGTGGATATCAATATCAAAGACATCCTGACGAAGATCAGAGCGACCGAAGCCCCCCTCGCCCGCCAAATGCTGATGACTGGTTTGATCACCCGCGTTCTGGAGGACCGGGGCAAGCCGGCTCCGGTGCTAATAGGCGGGTTGGCCCTTTCTTATTACACTCGCGAGGTTTTTTTCACTCCTCTCATCGACCTGGCATACGCAGACCGCGACGCTCTGGATGAGGCGCTGCGGGAACTGGACTTCGTCAAGAAGGGCCGCTATTGGGTCCATGACGGTCTGGACATGGCCGTTGAAGCTCCTGCTTCCGAGCTCGCCGGCGAGGATGCCCCGCGCGAAACCGTCGAGCTCGAAGGAGGCCTGCGCTGCGTCGTCATCGGCCTCGAAGACCTGATCATCGACCGGATGAACGCGTGCAAGCATTGGAAATCCGAAGTTGACTGCGAAATGACGGAGCTTCTGATCATGCACTATCGGCAGGAACTCGACTGGGTCTATCTCGAGAAGAGGGCGGCTCTTCAGGAGAACGACACTCTTGCCGAGCTTCGCACACTGAAAGACCGGAAAGCCCCATGAAACCTGTAGGTAAAACACGACAACAAACGTCCGCCACCGAGATGTTGCTACTCCGCGACCGCCTGGGACTCCGGAAGTTCAAGAAGACTGCGAAGAGGGATCCGGAGAAAAAAGAACTCCTTCTAGCGTTGGCCTTGAAGAAAATCGAGAAGGCCGAACGGGATAATTTTATCCAGGTTGGATTTCGGATACGCCGCGTCCGCTTTCCCGTCGCGTGACGGATTTTAAACAAAGGAAACAAAGGGGACAGATTTATTTATTGATCCGTAGGTCGCTCCAACGGGGATAGTTGACTGGCGGCCCGTCCTGAGCCCTTCGCTTCGCTCAAGGGTAAACTCCGCGGCGAAGGATCGGATCTTGTGGACGAAATCGAGAAGATAATGGAAATACGGTTGGAATCTCGAGGACCAGGAAGGCCGAGAAAGGTGGGGAAACAAATCTATTCCCTTATTCCTTCCAATCACTCAGTGTAGAAGTGAGGCCTCAGTTCCTGATCCGGTATGTACTGGCTTGCTTGCCGGAAAATAGCTCGCAAGGTGCCGGTATCTAGTTCCATGTGACGCGGAATCGTCAACATCTGTTTCTGTCCAGCCGGGCCAATGCGCCGCAACTTAACGTGGCTGCCTGCCTGAGCGTGTACGGTAAAACCAAAGCCTTCCAGGATTTGAATGACCGCGGATCCTGAGAGACGGCGAAGATTAGGCATGCACCGGTTCCATCTCCATCGTAATCAGTAGCGGGGGATGAGAGGCTAACCCCATCTCTGCCAGATCTTCACCCTCTAAGTGAAGTTGAATCGCTTCTCGAAGGTTCTGCACCGTTTCATCCAGTGTCTGGCCCTGGGTGACTACAGCCAAGTTGAGACATTCGGCCACGTACCCCGATTCATCTCCTGGATAAACCACTGCCTGGATCGTGTAGCGTCGCGTCATTTTACCTCCAAAGTTTTTCTTATATCCGAATACCATTCTATCACTTGTGAACTCGAGAACCTTTCACCCAACCTAATTAACTCGGCCACGATTCTCTGCTCTGCACATGAAGGGGACAGATTTATTGACCCGTAGATCACTCCAACGGGGATAGTTGACTGGCGGCCTGTCCTGAGCCCTTCGCTTCGCTCAAGGTTAAACTCTGCGGCGAAGGATCGGATCTTGTGGACGAAATCGAGAAGATAGTGGAAAGACGGGTGGAACCTCGAGGCCGGGAGAACCGAGAAAGGTGGGAAAATAAATCTGTCCCCTTATTTTTGAATTAGTTGACAATTGAACAACGTCCCTGAAAGCTTCAAACCAGCCACGAAGCGGGATCACGGCTGAAAAAGTCCTCTAGAGGAATGCCCGAACCACCCACCAGCAAGGCTTTAGCATTGGGATAGCGCACCCGAAAGCGAATCAATCCGGATGTCTTCCCGCTCCGGCCGCTCTTGACCTCGATAGCCCAGAGATCGAGACCCCGGGCGATCACATAATCCACCTCAGAAGCCCCGTCGCGCCAGTAGGTCAAGGAATACTCCACGGGGGGGAGATTGTTGCAGAGGTGGGCGCCCACAGCATTCTCTACCAGCCGTCCCCGCCAGGCGGCATCGGCGATCGCGTCGGCAAAGGACCGCGTGGAAAGAGCGTTTACTAGGGCATTGTTCCAGAGCACCAATTTCAGACTGCTGCTCCGTTTGCGCTGCACTCCCCGGGAGAAGAGCTCCAATCCGCTGACAAGAAATGCCGTTTCCAGGAGGCGCAGGTAATGAGCCAGCGTGATTGTGTTCCCGGCATCCTGAAGCTGACCGAGCATCTTGTTGTAGGAGACGATCTGGGCAGGCAAAGCGGCAGCCAAAGCAAAGAGGTGCCGGAGCAGAGTCGGTTTGGTGATCCGGGTCATCTGCAGGATATCGCTGGCTAAATTCGTCTCAATCAGAGAATCGGCGATATAGCGTTTCCAGGCGGCCTCGTCGGAGATAAAGGCCGCGGCACCGGGATAACCGCCGAAATAGAGCCATTGTTCCAGGTTCCAGCCGAAAGCAGCGCGGCACTCCGGATAGCCCCAGTGCGTGCATCGATGCAGGAAAAATCTTCCGGCCAAACTCTCGGTCAACCCTTCCTGCATGAGGAGGGCTGACGATCCAAGGATGAGAACTCGGATTTCGGGTCCAGAGGCCCGGCCATCCCAGAGAATCTTGAGAATTTCGCTCCAGCCGCGCACCTTTTGGAGCTCGTCGAGGATCAGGAGCACCGGTCCGCCTTGAGGTAAGGCCGCGGCCACTGCACGGCGCCACTGGGCTTCGATCCAAGAGAAATCAAGTTGAATCGGGCTATCGGCTGAGGCATAAATGGCCGGGATGCCAAGGGAACTCTCGATCTGGCGAGCGATGGTTGTCTTACCCGCCTGACGAGGTCCAATCAGGACGTGGACGACTGGTGTCGGTCGGGCAAGGATATCGTGTAAGGTTTTTGCCAGTTGCCGTTGGTAGCTCATAGTATGGATATGACAGGGAATAAAGGCATTTGCAAGATTTTACTCAGTGACTGAGTAAAATATCTCAGGAGAAAAGGAGACAGTAACCCAGTATTCCATGAGATTGGTCATTCCGGATACTGCCATTATAATAGGTTTATGGCGATCGTTCTGGTAACTGGCGGGGCAGGCTTTATCGGTTCTCACTTGGTTGAAGCACTGGTGCAGGCGGGACGGAGCGTGCGGGTGTTGGATGACCTGTCCAGCGGCTCGTTGGGGAACCTGCGGGAGGTGCAGCGGTCTATCGAGCTATTGAAGGGCGATATCCGCGATGATGGGTTGCTGAAGGCAGCCATGCGCGGCGCGGAGGGGGTCTTCCACCTGGCCGCCATCTCCTCGGTGGAGCGGGGGGTAAAGGAGCCGATGCTGGTGCAAGAGGTGAATGTGGGGGGTACGCTAGCTGTGCTGGAGGCAGCCCGCGCGGCCGGGGTGAAACGCCTGGTCTTCGTCTCCTCGGCAGCCACCTACGGCGACAACCCGCACATCCCTTTGTGCGAGGAGGAAGCGCTGCGTCCACTCTCCCCCTACGGCGCCTCCAAGGTTGCGGGTGAGGCTTACTGCGGGGTCTATCATCACCTGGGCTTCCTGCAGACGGTCATCCTGCGCTTCTTCAACATCTTCGGCCCCCGCCAGGATCCCTCTTCCCCCTACTCCGGGGTGATCTCCCTCTTCTGCCGCAACGCCACCCGGGGTCTGCCCTCTTTCCTGGATGGAGAAGGCACGGCGACCCGAGACTTTCTCTTTGTAGAAGATGCTTGCCGGGCTTTGCTGCTGGCCATGGGGAGGGAGGAAGCGGCTGGTCGCATCCTGAATATAGCCGGTGGGCAAGAGACATCCATCCGCACCTTGGGGGAGACGATCTACCGCCTGGCCGGCCTGCCCTTTCAGCCGATCAATCGCCCACCACGGTTGGGGGATATCCGCCGCTCGTTGGCCGATGCTCGTTCAGCTCAGGCCTTGCTTGGATGGGAAGCCAGGGTATCGCTGGAGGAGGGACTGAGGCGTACGCTGGATTGGATGCGCGCGCAGCCGTAGAATAGGGCCATGAGCTGGCGTCGCTTGCGTTCCATCCTCCTTCCCCTGGGGGACGCGCTGATTTTCAACCTGGCCTTCCTGGGAATCTTCTGGGCTCGCTACGGCGCCGAGCTGAGCGCCACCAACTTCGACCCCTACGCCCGTTTCTTCTGGCTCTACACCATCGGCTACCTCCTCTTGATGGCCGTCTTCGGCCTCTACGAGGAAGAGCGGAAGTTCACCCTGATCGATTACCTGCTGGTCCTGGTCCCGGTGATCGCCGGCTTCATCGTACTGCAACTGACCTTCATCTTCATCATCCGCGAGTTCGGCTTCCCCCGATTGGTCTTGATCGAATCCTATTTGCTGATCTGGCTGTTCACCGCCGCCTGGCACGCCTGGGACAGCGCCGCCCTGCGCCGCACGGCCCGCACGCGCAACCTGCTGTTGCTGGGGAAGCAGGGGGATCTGCAGTCTTTCCTGCAGCAGTCCCGGGCGCTGGAGAAGACGTTGGTAGTGGGGGCCTTGCGCCTGCCCGGGGAGCCGCCACTGCCCGGCCTCCCTTATTTCGAGGAGGGGCCGCTGGAGACGGTGCTGCGCGCGTCCAAGGCTGACGAGCTGCTTCTGCTCTCCTCCCCCGATCTGGCCAGCAGGATGATGGAAGTCCTGCTGGCGGCAAAGGAAAAGGGAGTCCCGGTTTCCCTGGTGCCCTCGCTCTACGACATGCTGGCCAACCCGGTGACCTTCGACCGCACCGGGGACGTGCCCATGGTGGAGGTCTGGCGCGGCCAGGCTCGGGTGGTGGAGCGTTTTCTGAAACGTACCCTGGACCTCTGCGCCTCGATCCTGCTGCTGGTCCTCTTCTCTCCTTTCATGTTGATCGCGGTGTTGGGGATCAAGCTTTCCTCGCCCGGTCCCCTCTTCTTCCAGCAGGAGCGGGTCGGCCTAGGGGGGAAGCCTTTCCTTACCACCAAGTTTCGCACCATGCGCCCAGATGCGGAACGGGAGAGCGGCCCCTGCTTCGCCCAGGAGAACGACCCCCGCACCTTCGCCGTCGGTCGCCTGCTGCGCAAGCTGCGCATCGACGAGCTGCCTCAGCTATGGAACGTCCTGAAGGGGGAGATGAGCCTGGTTGGTCCCCGTCCGGAGCGGCCGGTCTTCGTAGAGCAGTTCCTGAAGGAGATTTCCGGCTACGGGTTGCGCTTTCTGGTGAAGCCGGGGATGACCGGCATGGCCCAGATCTACGGCACCTACGAGACCACCCCGGAGAACAAATTGCGCTATGACCTCTCCTACATCCGCAGCCAGTCATTGCGCACCGACCTGCGCCTTCTCTTCCTGACC
>JAPLHW010000204.1 GCA_026389425.1 Coprothermobacterota bacterium | reverse complement strand
TCCTTCGCTACAGCGGGCCTCCGCTCCCTTACCAGCAATTGAACAGTGATCGGAAATACTCCTGGTTGAAGTCGCCGCGTTGGAGCGGGAAACCGATGGAGGTTGGACCGCTGGCCAGGGTGTTGTTGCTGTACGCCAAGGGTGACCCCGCCGTGCGGGAGTTGGTCGGTCTGACGCTGTCCAAGCTGAACAATGCGCCGCCCGCAGCCCTCTTCTCCACCCTCGGCCGCACGGCTGCCCGCGGTATCGAGACCAAGGTCTTCGGCGACCGGATGCACGGCTGGTACCAGCAATTGGTGGCCAACATCAAGGGCGGTGACACCCGAACCTGGAACGGGGATCGCTGGGAGCCACGAACGTGGCCGCGGGAAGCTCGCGGCTTCGGCCCCATGGAAGCGCCACGCGGGGCGCTGGGGCATTGGATCGTGATCCGTGATGGGAAGATCGCCAATTTCCAGGCGGTCGTCCCCACTACTTGGAATGCCGGCCCACGCGATCCTGACGGCTTTGCCGGCCCCTACGAGGCGGATCTGGTGGGGACACCGATTGCCATACCGGAGCAACCCTTGGAGGTGTTGCGCACGATCCACTCCTTCGATCCTTGCTTGGCATGTGCTGTCCATCTCCTCGACGGGGAGGGGAGAGAGCTGGGGAGTACCGAGGTCCATCCTGGGACACTACTGGGAGCTGTTTTGGTTTGCCGTTCCTGATGAGCGTAGGGGGACAGATTTGAAATCTGTCCCCCTACGCTCCATGAAGGGAGGAGATCGATATGCCGATCTATGAATATCGTTGTCCTGCATGCGGGACACGTTTCGAGGTGCTCCACCTTGAGAGGGTGACCTGTGATGGAGCGGAATGTCCCCACTGTCATTCACCTCATTCCCGTCGGGTGATGTCGCGTTTTGCCATTATGGGCAGCAAGTCGGCTGCGAATGACCCGCTGCTGAAGGACCTTCCCGAAGATCTTCGCCGTGAGTTGCCGGAAGAGTTGCGAGGAGGCATCCCCGATGAGATGCGGGAGGAAGTGGAGGCAGCCGGCGGCCTGGAAGCGTTGGCTGAAGGAGACGGGGAGGAAGGCATGGATGACCCTTACGGCAGCATGGGCGGGGGTCCTTATGGCGGCATGGGCATGGACGACTAGGAGAGGAGGCGGCGTGTACCTTTTCCGTCTGGATCGTTTGCCTGGCTTTCTCTCCATGCTGCTCTTCCATGAGCTGGCTTACCAGGGAGTGGAGGCGCTGATCATCGTATCTCCAGCTCGGCCGATGATTAGTGTGGGCTATTTCCAAGACCCCCACCAGGAGGTGGACCTTGCTTTCCTCCAGCAAAGCAAGCTCCCGCTTTTTCGGAGAGAAGTGGGAGGCGGCACAGTTTACTTGGACGAGAATCAGATCTTCTACCAGGTTGTCTATCACCCGGACAACCCTCACTTGCCGAACCGAATACAGGAAGCCTACCAGTTTCTCTCTCAGCCGGCCTTGGAGACTCACCGGCGCTTCGGCATCGAGGCTGAATGTCGCCCGGTCAACGACTTGGTCACCAAGGATGGGCGCAAGATCGGTGGGGAAGGGGGAGCCAACATCGGCCCTTCGTTGGCTTTCGTCGGCTCCATGATGATGGACTTCGATTATCGAACGATATCCCAGGTGGCCAAGCTCCCGGACGAAAAATGGCGAGATAAGGTGTATCGAACCATCGAGGAGAACGTGACCACGATGCGCCGCGAACTGGGCGTGATTCCGGACCGTTCAGAGGTCCGCGCTGTCTTGGTGGAAGAGTTCGTGCGGGTGCTTGGGCCTTTGCAGGAGGTCCCCTTGCCGGCCGCCTTGATCGACCAGGCCCTGGTCCGCGGGCGAGCTATGCAGCAAGCCGATTGGTTGTATGCCGCCAGCCCGCGGCGAGTCGACCGGCTGAAAGTCAGCTCCGAGGTAAGCCTGGTGTTCGGGACGCACAAGGCCCCCGGCGGTCTAATCCGCACAGCGCAGGAGGTGAGTACCTCTTCTCGGGGGGAACGGATCGAAGAGGTGTCCATCTCGGGGGATTTTACCCTGGTGCCCAAGGAGAGCTTGCAACAACGACTGGAGCCCTCCCTGATTGGAGCCCATCGCTCCATCGAAGCAGTTCGTCCCCGCCTGGAGACCTTTATCGGGTCGGGGGAGCAAGAGATGCCGGGGATCGAAGTCGACGATCTGCTGAAAGCGCTGAAGCTGGAGTGAATCCAAGCTTTCCGGAGGTGATGCTTGCTGAGGAGGACTGATGAGAAGGTTGCGTCACTTCGGGTTGTCCTCGGTTTGGGAAACCTGCTTTTATCCGATGATGGCTTGGGGGTCCACGCAGTGCGGGCGTTGGAGGGACGCTTCCCGGGTTGGGAGCTGATTGATGGAGGAACCAAGGGGCTTTTCCTGCTGCCCTATCTGCAGGGCGCGGATGGCTTGTTGATCATCGATGCCATTCGCTGGGGGAGGGAGCCTGGCACGATTCACCTCTTTGATGCCCGTGTAGGGGCGGGTTTGAAACCCGCCCCTACACAGCATCAAGCAGCCCTCAGCAGCCATGATCTGGGGTTGCTGGAATTATTGCGAGCACTGCGCTTACAAGCGAGCATGCCGAGGTGGACATGGGTGGTGGGGTTGGAGCCGGCTTCGTTGGATTGGGGGACCGCGCTCTCTCCCAAACTGGAAGAAGCCCTTCCCGGCTTGTTGGAGACAATCTGCTCATTGGCCGGAACCCTTCAGGATGTTGACATGCTGCCGCAGGCTGTCTTGTCACCCAACTCCTCTACTCCTATAATTGAGAATCATTCTCAATAAGGAGGTTAAATGGAAGAGAACGTGATGACGCAAGCGATGATCGTGCGCTTGCAGCAAGCTGGTTATCGAAAAACCGCAGCACGGAACGCAGTGATGGCAGTACTCCGCCAGGCGCCGCTCCATCTGACCCATCAGGAGATCCTCAGCCAAGCCCGCGCCTTGAATGCTACCCTGAGCTTGGCTTCGGTCTACCGGACCCTGGAGCTGTTCACCTCCTTGGGACTTTGTCGTCCTCTCTATTTGGGGGAGGGAGGACCTCGTTTTGCTTGCGTGGAGGATGGGCATCACCATCACATGGTGTGCCGTGCATGCTACTGCACGTACCATTTTCCCGAATGCACTGCCGGCGAGCTGGAAGTGGAGCTGTCCAGCCGTTTCGGGTTTCGCATTGAGAGTCACCTGGTAGAGTTCTATGGCCTTTGCCGGGAATGCCAGGCGGAGGGTGAAGCTGGAAAGGACGGTTTGGGATGAGGGATCGCCGACAAAGATCGTTGGCAGCTCTCCTGCTGATTTCGGCAGCTACCTTCACTTTGGCCTTGACTGCATGCCAAGGCGTGCCCTCCTCCGCACTCTCCTCCTCTTCTGCTCCGCAGTTGCGCGTCCTGGCGGTGGAGACCTTCTTGGCCGACATCGCCCAAAATGTCGCCGGGGATCGTTTCGAAGTGGAGTCTCTGTTGCCCCTTGGGGCGGACCCCCATGCCTTCCAGCCCAGTCCGGCCGATATCGCCAAGGTATCGCAATGCCAAGCGCTGATCACTAACGGCGCTGGTTTTGAGAGCTTCCTGGGAAAATTGCTGGAGGCTGCTGGGAATGGACCCCAATTAATCGTTGCCTGTGAGGGTTTACCCAGCCGTATCTCCCGGGAGGGGGAGGAAACGGAGGATCCGCATTTCTGGTTGGACCCGACCCTGGTCATTCGCTACACGGAGAATATCTGCGATGGTTTCAGCCTGGCAGACCCGGCAGGGAA
>JAPLHW010000192.1 GCA_026389425.1 Coprothermobacterota bacterium | reverse complement strand
GCGGCGATGAGCGGCTGCACGGCGTGGGGGTCGCCGATCTTTCCCAGCGCCTGGGCGGTAGCTTGGCGCATACTCACCTCGCTGTCTTTGAGCGCAGCGCTGAGTGGCTCCATGGCAGAGGCGCCGATCTTACCCAGCGCCTCGATGGCGACGGTGCGCACATATCCATCACTGTCTCTAAGCGCGGCGATGAGCGGAGCCACGGCGCGGGGTTCGCCGATCTTACCCAGCGCCTCGGCTTGCGCATACTGGCTTTGGGTTTGGTACAGTGCAGTAGGGTTGTTCAAGCTCGTGGCCACATCGGGCTGATCCGAGCCGAGGGCTTTCTCCCGGATCGCCAGCGCGCGATTGTAGAGAGGCTCAGCCTGTGCAAGTTGGTTTTGCGCACGGTAAAGCTCCGAGAGGTTTTCTAGGATTGTAGCTACATCGGAGTGATTGGGTCCCTTCTCTTGCTCGGCAACCTGTAACGCTTTCTTCGCCACCACGATAGCACGGTCATAGCGTCCTTGACTGCGCAGCGATTTGACCTCGTCATTGAGCATCTCCCATTCGGTATTCATGCTGTCTCCTCCTATGTATGAATGTATTCTAGATCATCTTGTGCTGAGAGCAAAAAGTGGTTCACCCGCCCTGGGCCAACTTCCCTATCACTATTTCCACACCGCTCCCTTGATCCGGTTCAGAGGGCCTGTAGCCACTTTCCATTAATCTCTTCAGCACTAAAACCATCGTGTAATAGTCCAGGCCTGACACTCTTCTTTCCTTTGCCAAGCCCATGCCGATCCTCTCGAGGGCTGTTTTCAGTTCGGTGGGGAAACCTGAAGCTCTCTGCGCCACATTGAAGAAGGTAAACCAAACGAGATCGTCTGTTGCGCTATTTTCCAGTAGAGCCCGATCCTTCTCCTCCAAACAGCAAAGAGCATATTCCGGTATCTCCGGTTTCATCTCCCAATCGATTTGAATTCGTTCTGTTGCCAACGCTCGCCTCCTTCGGGCCAATTGGACCCATTTTCATTCTTGTCACTGGCTTGAAACTGCACCGGCTGATCTCCGGTTCGTCCTCGCGCTTCGCCACTACCATCATCGTAAGCCGCATTTGCCATTCTCCCCTTCCGACCGTTTATTTCGACTGCTGATTCAGGTGGTGTATCTGTCACGGTAATGATTCTGATACCCTATATCTGGTCTTCTTCCATAAATGCTGTTTGGATATTTACTATTGTCTCTCTGTGTTCAGCTTGTCCAGTGACTCAGCGGCGGCCATGCGCACACCCTCGTCGCTGTCCTTGAGTGCGACAATGATAAGCGTCTCCGAGGCGCGTGGATCGCCAAACTCTCCCAGCGCTTCGGCGGCGGCCTGGCGTATAAACGAATCCTTGTCTTTAAGCTCGGCGATAAGCGGCTCCAGGGCGCGGGGGTCTCTGATCTGTCCCAGCGCCTTGGCGGCATCCTGGCGCACAATACAGCTCCTGTCCTTAAGCGCGGCGATGAGCGGTCCCACGGCAGAAGCGCCGATCTTCACTAGCGCATCGGTGGCGGTCTCGTGTTTATCCCAGAAGCTGTCTTTGAGCGCGGCGATGAGCGGTCCCACGGCAGAAGCGCCTAGTGACACGCACATCTCCCAGTTTTTCTTAGCGATCCAATACCGAGCGCCATCTTTGTCTTGGTTCGGCTTCCATTTCAGCTTGTCCAGCGCCTCGGCGGCAGCCTGGCGCGCAGTCTTGAGCATATCCCCTTTGCTATCCTTGAGCGTGGCGATAAGCGGCTCCACGGCGCGGGGGTCGCCAAGCTCTCCCAGTGCCTCAGCGGCGGCCTGGCGCACACCTCCTTCACTATCCTTGAGCGTGGCGATAAGTGGCTCCACGGCGCGAGGGTCGCCAAGCTCTCCCAGTGCCTCGGCGGCGGCTTGGCGCACACCCCCTTCACTGTCCTTGAGCTTGGCGATAAGCGACTCCAAGGCGCGGGGGTCGCCGATCTCTCCCAGCGCCTCAGCGGCAGCCTGGCGCACATACTTATCACTGTCCGTGAGCTCAGCGATGAGTGGCTCCACGGCAGAAGCGCCGATCTTCCCCCGCGACTTGGCGGAGGTCCGGCGTAGAGCCTTTTCGCTGGCCTTGAACGTGCTGATGACCGAATTTCTGAACATACCATGCATCATTCCTCCACCAGCGGCCTTTTTCAAATCCTCTTCACTGACCTTAAGCGCAGCGATGATCGACTCCACGGCGCTGATGTTGTTCTGTCCATGAGCGCTGCGATGAGCGGCTCCACGGCAGAAGCTCCGACTGAAACGCACATCTCCCAGTTTTGCTTGGCGATCCAAAACCGAACGCCATCTTCGCCTTGATTCGGATTCCATTCCAGCTTGTCCAGCGACTCGGCAGCAGCCTGACGCACACCTCCTTCACTGTCCTTGAGTGCAGCGATGAGCGGCTCCACGGCGCGGGGGTCGCCGAGCCCTCCCAGCGACTTGGCGGCGGCTTTCCGCACACCTCCCTCACTGTCCTTGAGTGCGGCGATGAGCGGCTCCACGTCGCGGGGGTCGCCGATCTTACCCAGCGCCTCGGCTTGCGCAGACTGACTTTGGGCCTTGTACAGCTCCAAAAGGTTGCTCAGGCTCATAGCCACATCGGGATGATCCGAACCGAGGACTTTCTCCCGGATCGCCAGCGAGCGCTTGTAGAGCGGCTCAGCCTGCGCGAACTTGCCTTGGGCGACGTATAGCCCCGCGAGGTTGTTCAGGCACATGGCCACATTGGGATGATCCGGGCCGAGGGCTTTCTCATTGATTTCCAACGCACGCCTGTAGAGCGGCTCAGCCTGCGCATACTTACCTTGGTTGTCGTAACACGTCGCGAGATTGTGCAGGCTCTGGGCCACATTGGGATGATCCGGTCCGAGGTCTTTCTCTCGGATCGCCAACGAGCGCTTTTGAAGCGGCTCGGCCAGCCCATACTGACCTTGGTTGTCATACAGCGCCGCGAGGTTGTTCAGGCACATGGCTACATTGGGATGATCCGGGCCCAAGGTCTTCTCCCATATCGCCAGCGAGCGCTTTTGAAGCGGCTCGGCCAGCCCATACTGACCTTGGTTGTCATACAGCGCCGCAAGGCTGTTCAGGCACATGGCTACCTCTGGATGCTCCGGGCCGAGGGCCTTCTCGTATATCGCTAGCGAGCTCTTGTAGAGAGGCTCGGCTTGCGCATAGCGGCCTTGGGTGAAGTGCAGCGTAGCAAGGTTGGCTAGGCTCATGGCTACATCGGGATGATCCAGGCCGAGGGCTTTCTCCCGGATCGCCAGCGAGCGCTTGTAGAGAGGCCCGGCTTGCGCATAGCGGCCTTGGGTGTAGTACAGCCCCGCGAGGTTGTTCAGACTTGTGGCCACATCGGGATGATCCGGACCGAGGGCTTTCTCTCGGATCGCCAGCGAGCGCTCGTTAAGTGACTCAGCCTGCGCATACTGACCTTGGGCCTTGTAAAGCAGCGCAAGGTTGCTCAGGCTGGTGGCCACATCGGGATGTTCCGGGCCGAGGGCTTTCTCCCGGATCGCCAGCGCACGCTTGTAGAGCGGATCGGCTTGTTCATACTGGCCTTTGGCTCGGAACAGCTCCGCGAGGTTGTTCAGGCTCGTAGCTACGGACAGGTGCATGGACCCCCGCTCTTGCTCGGCAATCTGCAAGGCCTTCTTCGCCAACTCAACTGCCTGATCGTAGCATCCTTGTTTGTATAGCGACTCGACCTTGTCATTGAGCGCTTCCCATTCGGTGTTTATGCTGTCTCCCTCCTTTATGGCCATCGTATCTTCAATCATCTTGCGCTGGGGGACAAAGAGTAGATTCCAACAGATTCAGATCTACGAACAGGCCGGAATCCTCCAGCAATTGGCAGAGAGCGCCCGGACTGATCCTGCGGGAGCTGACGCCCGGCAGGTGAAGATCAGGCTCCATCGTCAGCACGGGGACGGAGTCGATGAAGACCTTCAGTTCCCCGAATTTGTAGTGAATCATGATGGGCTCATTCGCTTCGGTTCGTCCTGACCAGACCTGGGGGGTATACCCGTCGCTTCCGTCGCTGTCGTTGAACAGATGCTTTATTTTATGTTGCTTCATAGCTTTTCACTTCCTTTCTTGAATAACTGAGCAAACCGCGAGCCACCTCTACTTTCTCCTAGTCTTCTTCCAGTTCCTTCAGAACCAAGACCATCGTGAATGGGTCCAGGCCCTACACTCTTCCTTCCTTCGCATTGACCAATGTCGCCAGGATCGTCACAGATATGGGAATCAGCCCTGGTTGCGGTAGGAGCGGCGCTTGCGCATGGAGGCCATCGAACCGGCCTTCTCGGCCATTCCCTCCAAGCGGAAGAAGGCCATGTGCGCCACCTTTTCACCCACGCTCAGGGCCGAACCGGCCAGAGCGGGTCCCGAGAAGCGATGGTCCAGGCCCATCCCCACCGAGGGGAAGGTCTCCTCCAAGGCGAAAACAGCCTCTTTCAGAAAAGCCAGGGCCATTTCCTTGGAGGCGCCTGCGGCTTGTTCTTTTTCCAGCAAGGCGTCCATGGCATAGCTCTTGGCCAGCTTGGCGTGCAACTGAGAGTACACTCCGAGGGAAGGGAGCAGGTCGAAACCGGCCACCCGGCCATTCAGCAGCACCAGCAGGCCTTTCTGCCCATCCAGGCAGGGGAAGGCGCGCAAGGCTTCCTCCAGATCAACCTCCTTGGCGATGAGCGTATCCCGCATGGCTCCGGTCGGGGAGGAGACGAAGCTCTCTTCGCTCAGCTTGTGCACTTCATCCCAGACCTGTCTCTGGTCGCTGCGATAGCCCCGCTCTTCCTTCAGGGACTGGCTGACCGAATCCACTTTCTTGGAGCGGATTCGCGGCGACATGACGTAGCCGGAATCGCGGAACTCCCGGGAGACGGAACTCCAGCGTCCCTGTTCGGTGCAGCTGACCGGGATGCGCAGTCGGCTGTGGGGGGAAAGCAGCAGGGTGGTGTTCAGCACCCGGTTTTGCTTGGCGCCGGCCAGCTCTTCCCCATCCAGCAGCAGCACCGGCCAGTCGCCCTTGTTCTCGGCCTCCAGTTCAGGGACGCTTCCCCCCTCGCTGACTTCGTGTACGGCGACCAGGTGGCGGGCCAGCGCTTCTCGCAGGGTCAGGCAGTCCGGACCCGGGACCGTGGTGAAGAGGGGGAAGACTGCCAAATTGCGGTAGGTTTGCACCTCTTTAAGGACCAATCCCTCCAGTACGGTCAAGATCGTTTTTTCCATCTTCGTTCTCCTTTCGTTTCTCGTTTTGTTTGTCCTGGTTCTCCTACCGGGCAGGCCCACGCCAGGCTGCAGGCCTGCCCTCACTCCCCTTGACAGGGTCCTTCAGTGGCTCTTCACTTCGCCCCAAAAGCTGTTACCTGGTCTGAACAAACCTGCTGTCAGGCCACCCCGGGCCAATCGCCACCCATGGCTGGACTCCCCCGAACGAACGATCACAGCATCGTTGGCAGTCTCAAGACCTATTCCGTGGACCATTGCCCCTTGCCGTACCAGTTGGGCTCTATTCCCTGCGGGATCCGTTCTTCCGGCTGGAAGCCGGTCTGCACCCCGCAGAGGGTCTCCAGGCAGATCGCCAGGTCGGAGGCGTGCAGCGGCAGCACGAAATCCATGTGCTGGTAACCGCCGAAGAGTGACAAGGAAAGCGGCAGGGGCGCCCCCCGGGCTGTGTCAATCTCCTTTACCCAGCCATAGACCATGCGGCTGGCCTCCAGCCACTGCTCCGTGCTCAGCTGGCCGCCGTACGGATCGTTCTCGTGGGAGTCCGCCCCGTGGCAGAAGACGACGTAGTGGATCCGCTTGGCCAGGATCTGCTCTTTCAGCATCTCTAGTTTCTTCTGCAAGTCATCCAGGTAGCCCTGGCCTTCCCCTGCTGGGTTGATGTTGGCTCCGACCGGTACGGCCAGGCTCAGGTCGGGGGCAAAAGCGCGGCTGTGCTCGATTGAGTTGCCGAAGTGGGCGTCCAGGTCGAGGAAAGCTCCCGAGACCCCCTTCTCGCGGTACAGCTTCAAGGCGGCGATGACCTGCCCGCTAAAGGTGCAAAAGGCGTCCCCCCTACCGGGAGTGGCATGATGGAAGCCGCTGGTGGGGCTGAGAGCCACCGTTTCCGGATGCTCCAGGCTGTAGCGGATGGCTTGGTAGAGGCTGGCGTTGGTGTAGCGGTTTTCCCGGTTTCAGCGGGCTGGGGCTGGCCATCCTCCCGGGGTCAACATCCCCTGGGGTCATTTCCGGCCGGAACCATGTGAGAATCTTCCCGTTCCTGTCTTCCATTGCATTTCCCTCCTCCGTATTTGTTGTTAGTAGTAATATATCAGTAATCTTGACATTTGTCAAGTATAAAGCAATTCCCGGCTTGGTTGGCAGCCGTCCATCACATCATTATCAAGTATCAGCGAATATCGGCTTGGTTGGCAGCCATCCACATCACATTTATATCAAATATAAAGCTAATGCGAGCTTTATTGCAGCCATCTATATCAAGTCTATACAAAGTCTATTGACAATTCCTTCTAGTTATCGTTTACTTCGAGGGAAAGGAAGAGTGAAATGGGTGACCCAAGATTATTCCAAGATCCACCGACGGACCTTGGAAGGCTAGTACGGATGTACCTGATGAAAAAGGGCAAATCCCT
>JAPLHW010000147.1 GCA_026389425.1 Coprothermobacterota bacterium | reverse complement strand
CCGACCTCATCCGAGCCCCCCGAGGAGCCCCCCACCCTCTCTCCCGCAGCCATACCTACCTCTTTACGCTTCGCCATCGTCATCGACGATTTCGGCTACAACATGTTCGAGGCTGAGCCCTTTCTCAACTCGCCGGATCCGATTACGGTAGCCGTCCTTCCCGGCGTGCGTTATAGCTCTGTGATCTCCAACCAGGCCATCGCCAAGGGAAAAGAAGTGATCCTGCATTGTCCGATGGAGAATGCCCTAGGCGTGGCCGAGACGGTCCTCACCTCAATGAACGAGGAAGAAGTGGCGCACCGGCTGGAGAAGAACTTGCTGGATGTGCCAGGAGCGGTTGGCGTCAGTAACCACATGGGTTCTCTAGCAACAGCCGATGAGCGGACCATGCGCTATGTCCTGACTTATTTAAAATCCCGGAATCTCTTCTTTTTAGACTCACGTACTAGCCGTGACTCGGTGGTTCTCGCAGTGGCGGCGCAGGTGGGCGCACGCGCTTTATCCAACAAAGTCTTCCTGGACAACGAGAACGATTCCTCCTACGTACGCGGTCAGTTGGCCGTGTTGCACGACATTATCTTGCGCGACGGCTTTGCTGTGGCCATCGGCCACACCCGCACCGATCACCTCGCCGACCTGATCCGTGAGGCGGCCATCGCCTGGCAAGCGGAGAGTTTCCAAATGGTTCCCCTCTCCCAATTAATGCCGTAAGGCTCTTGAGAGGCAGTCCCACTTCTCCCGACGCGCTGAGAAAGAGAGCAGTCAAAGAAGGGCGAGAGCAGTTGGTTCGATCATCCCCCAGGAAAGAGCGAGGGCAGCCCCTTTGCTTCGCGGGACCGCCACTCCTCCTCGGTTTTCCTACAGGAAGGCGCGGGTTTCATTGTAGGTGCTTCTCGCCTACTTCGACTTCATGAAGCTCAAGAACAGTGCAACGATTGCCGCAATGCCAAAAACCCAATAGAGCCAAACCGGCATAGCCACACTAAGGGCTGGAAGAATGAAGACCAAGGCCAAGACTAATGAAAGAATCACGTTAATGATCATCTGCGTCCGCATATCTATACATCACCTCCTTTCCTCTTATTGGAAAACATATTTTACATGCTCTCCTTTATTTGACTTGAAGAGCCAGGACCATCACTACATTTGGGATGTTTTGGGACATCGTACCGTTTAGCCTTTCAAATCATTGAACCAGGAAAATGAACCGAAGGTCGTTCCCTCTCTAAAACCTGCCCTTGAGCGAAGCGAAGGGATGTCACCGAACGAGGTGCTTGCTCCTGAAAGGATTGGATCCAGAGAGACGGTCGGGGAAGGAGAACAAGGAGGGTAGCGTGGAAAACCTGGGCGGCCACGTTCGTGGCAACGCGATCATCCCCTGTCAACGTCGTATTCAGCCTGGGTAAGGTTCACGGATCAAGCGATGGAGAGAATAGTGTGAAGAAAGAGATCAAGATGCGACGTGACACAGAAGGAAAAGGAGAGTCGGGCAACGGGTTCTACATCACAGTTTTCTCTTATTGCTGTAACTAACTTCAACCCATAGCAATCTAAATACCAAATTGAATAGGAGAAAAAAAATGCTGGATGTTGTTCAGATCTTGCGAATAATTCCGCATAGATATCCGTTTCTGTTCGTTGATCGTATCTTAGAATTTGAACCTGGTGAATATGCTGAAGGCATTAAGAATGTTACGGCAAACGAGCCGTTTTTTCAAGGCCATTTTCCTTCAAATCCGATTATGCCGGGTGTCCTTCTTTTGGAAGCAATCGGGCAGGTTGCGGCCATCGCCCTTTTGACAAAGGATGAGTTCAAAGGCCGTTCTGTTTTGCTGGCTGGCGTGGAAAAGGCTCGGTTTCATCGGGTAGTACGGCCAGGTGATACCCTGAATATTCGCGCTGAAATCGTCCGCTGGGGTGGGAAGATCGGGGTGTGCCACGGAACGGTAAAGGTCGCTGGAGAAACGGCGGCGGAAGCCGACTTGCTGGCAGCCATCGGAGAACCAGCGTGAGCCTTCCGGTAGCCGTCCTCGGATTGGGCGTACACGTCCCTCCCCGCATCATTACCAACGAGTACTTCGCCCAGATGCTGGATACATCGGATGAGTGGATCCACAGCCGAACCGGAATCCGTGAACGAAGATTCGTGGAAGAGAACGTCTGCACCTCCGACATCGCTGCCCTGGCTGCGCAGCAAGCGCTCCAACGGGCCGGCTTGGAAGCAGGGGAGATCGAACTCATCATCGTGGCAACTGCCACTCCGGACCATCTCTTCCCATCCACCGCATGCAGCGTGCAAGAGAAGATCCAGGCACACCATGCGGCCGCTTTCGACGTCTCGGCAGGTTGCTCCGGCTTCCTCTACGCCCTTAGCGTAGCAGTCCAGTTTGTGGCCAACGGCAGTTACCGGAAGGTGCTGGTCGTGGGGGCGGAGACGCTCTCCAAGTTTATCGACATGGAGGATCGAGCGACCTGCGTGCTACTGGGAGATGGAGCTGGAGCCATGATCATCGGTGGCGATGGGGAGCGCAATGATTTTCTCTCTTTCGTCCTGGAGGCAGATGGACGGGGACGCCAAGCGTTGTACCTGCCGGCGGGCGGCTCGGTTCTGCCTGCCAGTGCGGAAACGGTGCAGGGACGGAAGCACTTCGTTCAGATGAACGGCCGGGAGGTGTATAAGTGGGCCGTCGAGAAGATCACCCAAGTCAGCCGGAAAGCCTTGGACCAAGAGAGCCTTTCTCTTGAGGACATCGATTATTTCGTTCCTCATCAGGCCAACTTGCGCATCATCGAAGGGGTTGCCGAACGCTTACACCTGCCACCGGAGAAGATCCTCCTTTCCCTCCCTCGTTACGGCAATACCTCTGCCGCTTCGATCCCGCTCACCTTGGAAGAAGCATTGACAGCAGGGAGGATTCAACCCGGAGACCTCCTTTTGATGGCGGCCTTCGGCGCCGGATTCACCTGGGCGGCCGGCCTCCTTCGATGGTCCTGGAGTGGATGTGATGGACAACCGACTCTGTAATTTGCTGGGGACCCGCTACCCGTTGATTCAGGGCGGGATGGCCTGGGTATCCAGCCCGATCCTGGCAGCGGCCGTCAGTGAAGCGGGCGCCTTAGGGGTATTGGCGGCCGGTACTCTGCCACTGGATCTTTTACGTCAGCAGATTCGCCACACCCGCGAGCTGACCGCCAAGCCCTTCGGAGTGAATGTGATGCTCCTTTCGCCAACAGCGGAAGCGGCGATTGAAGTGATCCTGGACGAAAAAGTCCCCATTGTCTTTACTGGGGGCGGGAATCCGGCGCCTTTCCTTCCCAGCTTGCTGGGAGCCGGAGTCATCATTGTCCCCGTGCTCTCCTCGGTCTCCCTGGCCAGGCTGCTGGAACGGCAAGGGGTCCATGCCGTTGTGGCCGAAGGGATGGAGTCGGGAGGTCACGTCGGAGAAGTCTCCACGCTCTGCCTGGTCCCCCAGATGGTTGACGCCGTTCGCTTGCCGGTCATTGCTGCTGGAGGTATCGCCGACCGACGGGGCTTCCGCGCCGCCTTGGCCCTGGGAGCGTGCGGGGTGCAGGTCGGCACCCGCTTCCTTTGTTCATCGGAGTGTGAGCTTCATCCTGCCTATAAGGCGAAAATCCTTCAGGCCATGGATCAGGACACAGTGGTTACCGGGCGCACCACCGGTCACCCGGTACGGGGATTGAAGAATCCTTTCACCCGCGCTTACCAGAAAAAAGAGCAATCCGGCGCCAGTCCGCAGAAGTTGGAACGTTTTGGCGAAGGGCGACTGCGTTTGGCAGCGGTGGAGGGAGATGTCCAGAACGGGGCGGTGATGGCGGGATCGATCTCCGGCCTCATCCGAGAGATTCTACCGGTCCGTGCCATCGTTGCAGAGATCGTCGGGGAAACGGACCAACCGCCATGGCGCTAGCTTTTGTTTTTCCAGGTCAAGGATCGCAATATCCGGGAATGACGGAAAAGGTCATTGGTGTCTACCCGGAGGCCGAAGCTCTCTTCCGGGAGGCCGACCGCGCCTTGGACTTCGGCTTGTACGCCTTGGCACGCCAGGGCAGCGCCGAAGAACTGATGAGGACCGAGAATGCCCAACCAGCCATCCTGATGGTCTCGGTCGCCTGGGCCAGCTATTTATCCAAGCGTGGTATCAACCCCGACTATGTTTGCGGCCACAGCCTGGGGGAGTTTTCGGCTTTGGTCGTAGCCGGAGTGCTGGAGTTCAACGAGGCCCTGCGGTTGGTTCGCCGGCGCGGTGAACTGATGCGGGACGCCGCCAGTGCGAAGGGCGGGGGCATGGTGGCGATCGTCGGCCTGGCTGCAGATACAGTGCAGCAGATCGTGCGGGATGCCGCTGCGTTTGGGGTGATCGAGATTGCCAACTGGAACAGCCCCGACCAATTGGTCCTCTCCGGAGAGTTGGTGGCGTTGGCGAAGGCCCAGGAGATGTCGCGCCTGGCCGGAGCGAGGCTGGTTAGATCTCTCCCCGTATCCGCTCCCTTTCATTCCTCCCTGATGCGGACGGCCGCCCAGCATTTCCAAACGGATCTTTCCAAGGTGACCTTTCGAGACGCTCGGATACCCGTGATGCTGAATGTCGGTCCTCAACTTTTTCAAGATGGAGAGAGGATTCAAGAGGCGCTCACTGGACAGATGGAACACCCGGTGTTGTGGGAAGCCTGCATCCTGCAGTTGGTCGAAGCTCACGTCGACACCTTCCGCGAGGTGGGGCCAAAAAGCGTCCTTACCGCCCTGATTCGGAGCATCTCTCCAGCAGTGGACGCGGAGGCCGTTGAAAAAATGGCGGAAGGAGGTGAGAAGGGCAGATCGTAAGCCCGTCACGTGCAGTAGTTTCACCCATTTCATTTTTTCGGAGGTATTTATCCATGAATGATCAAGAATTCTACGATCGACTCAAGAAGGTTGTATCCGCTCGTTTGGCGGTGCCTGAAGAACAAATCCGCCTAGAGTCTCGTTACGCTGAGGACCTGGGCGCCGACTCCCTGACCGTGGTCGACCTGGCCATGGCCTTGGAGGAGGAATTTCAGTGCAAGATCTTCGATTCCGACTTGGATCAGATTAAAACTGTCGCCGACACCCTGGCCTACTTGCGCTCCCATTTAAGCGCCTGAGGGGGAGAAGAAGAACCCTTGGAACAGAATGTCGTCATCACCGGCCTCGGTGTGATCTCCAGCATCGGCGCAGGGAAAGAGGCTTTCTGGGACGGCCTAATCCGGGGAGCATCAGGTGTTGCCCCGATCATATCCTTCGATCCCTCGGACTTGCCCGTACGAATCGCGGCAGAGGTGCAGGATTTCCATCCCGAACAATCCCTGGGCCTTCGAGCGGCTCAGCGATTGGACCGCTTCGCCCAGTTCGCGATGGTCGCTGCCAAGATGGCGGCGGAGGATGGCGGCATCGATGTATTCGATTCAGAAGAGGCTGGGGTCATTGTCAGCTCGGGTGTCGGCGGGATTCTCACTTTGGTCGACCAGGAGGAGATCCTGCACCGGAAAGGGCCTGATCGGGTGAGCCCCTTTTTCGTGCCGATGATGATCGTCAATGCCGCCGCCGCCCAGATTGCCATTCAATATAAGGCGCGGGGATACTCCTCAGCGCCGGTGACCGCCTGTGCCAGTTCCTTGAATGCCATCGGAGATGCTTATGAAGTGATCCGGCGGGGAGACGCGCGTTGGATGATCGCCGGGGGGGCGGAAGCGAGCATCCTTCCGATCACCATCGCTGGTTTCGCCAATATGAAGGCTCTCTCGCGCAATAGCGATCCGGATCAGGCTTCTCGTCCCTTTGATCGAGACCGTGACGGTTTCGTCCTTGGCGAGGGCGCGGGGATCCTGCTTTTAGAGTCGGAGGAAAATGCCCGCCGGCGCAACGCCCATATTTACGCGCGGATTGTGGCCTATGCTTCCAGCAACGACGCCTATAATATCGTCGCCCCCGACCCGGAAGGGCGGGCCGTCACCTGGATGATCTTGCGAGCTCTGGAAAAGGCTGGCATGCGGCCAGAAGAAGTGGACTACGTCAATGCTCACGGAACCTCCACTCCATTGAATGACCGCATCGAAACCCTCGCCTTGAAGAAAGTCTTCGGCGACCATGCTCGCCGTCTGCGAATCAGCTCCACTAAATCAATGATCGGGCACCTTCTGGGTGCAGCGGGGGCGGTGGAGACGATCGCCACCCTCCTCCCGCTCGAACGGGGGATTATTCACCCCACGATCCACTACGTTCACCCGGACCCGGACTGCGACCTGGACTATGTCCCTAACCGAGCTGTGGATGCTCGAGTGAACACGGTCCTGAAGACCTCCTATGGTTTCGGTGGGCATAACGCTTGTTTGATCCTGCAGCGTGATGCTCACTGAGTCTTTTCCCCCGGGTGGGAACCAAGAGAGGACTCTCCCCTTGGCTGGGAAAGTAGCCCTGGTGACTGGCGCATCCCGGGGGATCGGACGGGCTATCGCCCTGGACCTGGCGCGAGCCGGGGCCGCAGTGGCGGTAAACTACCTGTCTGACATGAATGCCGCCCAAGCCGTCGCAGCGGAAATAATACAACTCGGAGCGTCTGCTTCGATCTACCAGGCGGATGTCTCACAGTCAAAGGAGGCATCCGCCCTGGTCGAAGAGGTTGTCCAAAACCTTGGCGGTTTGGACATCCTGGTGAACAACGCTGGCATCTCCCGCGACGGGTTGCTTTTAACCGCTCGGGACGAAGACATTGAGCGGGTATTGAGGGTCAATTTGCTGGGAGCAATCTTCGTCTCACGAGCGGCCTTACGGCACTTTATGCGTCGTGGAGCGGGGCGTATTGTGAATATTTCCTCGGTCGTCGGTTTCCTCGGTTCTTCGGGACAATGCCTCTATGCTGCCAGCAAACAGGGCTTGGTCGGGTTCACGCGGGCATTGGCCCGGGAAATGGCCAGTCGCCGGATCCTGGTCAATGCGGTCGCTCCCGGTTACATTCAGACGGAAATGACTGAGGCGCTTCCCACAGCCATACGCGAAAAATACCTTGCGCGTATCCCCTTGGGACGCATCGGTACCCCTAAAGAAGTGGCTGATATGGTCTTGTTTCTTGTTTCGCCGTCCGCCTCCTATATCACTGGCCAGGTTTTCATGGTAGATGGTGGGCTGACATTGGGTTAGGAGGACTTCCAGGCATCAGAATAGCCTTTCACAGCTCCCCTTTCTTATGTGAGTAAGAAACAGAAAGCTTAATGTTGGGAGCGCGTGTTCATTGACCCTGGATTGCTTGGACCAATGAATGGCAACAACAAAGGTCCATGAAATCGAGGCGGTGGATCGAAGAACAAAATTAAAGGAATTAAGGTTTGGTTGGTACCTGGGACCGATCTCCTTCGACTGTGAATGAGCTACACTCATGGATATTCGATTATACTAATCCCCGGCTTCGTCTGTTCATAGACAAGCATACGGCTGGAAGAGAGAACTCCAGTCAGGCGGCGGCGCAGCCCAGTTGATAGCTTGGCAGATCCAGCTGCCGGTG
>JAPLHW010000166.1 GCA_026389425.1 Coprothermobacterota bacterium | reverse complement strand
GTAGTCAGGAAGAGCGAGCTGATCCATGCGGCGAAGTGCAGGGCCAAGGCCAACCCGGAGAGAGCTGCCAAGCCGATCTCCCGCGCAGAAATCGCACGCAGCGCTGCCCGCTCCCGGCCAATCGCATAGGGCCAAAGCAGGAGGGAAGCCAAGGCTACCCGCCAGAAGGAGATCACCAGGGGTGGGTCTCCGGATAGACGCGCCAGGATCGACCCGAAGGAGACAGAGACGACGGCCAGCAGGATGAGCCACTGGAAGGAGCGTTTCAAGGGTATCGGGAGAGGCCGCGGACTGAAAAACCCTACGGGGTTACGGCAGGCGCAGCCGGCAGGAAACGTCCCTCCATCACCACTCGGTCGGGCAGCAACTTGATCCCCAACAACAATATCCCCTCCCCCATCCCGGTGTTTGGAGCAACCGGCATCTCAACTGTTGGGGGGCGCAAGATGTCAAGCAGATTGCTTTGGGCGTAGAGTTTCCAGGAGTAGGCGCTGAGCGAAGGCAGTACTTTCCGGACATCCTCCTGTTGAGCCAGCGAGAGGCCGCTGCTGCGAGTGCGCAGGAGCATCTCCATTGTTTCCGGACGAAAGGCTAGGTAGAAAGCGTCCGGTGAGAAGGTGTAGAGCAACCGGCTATCCCCCAACTGAAGGCTGGTGACGGTGAGACCCTCTACTTCTTTCTGGGAGAGGGTGACCAGTTCAATCATTGCGGCCGATTCCTCAATTCCCTCTATGGCTTTGGTCCCCGCTTGAAGTTGGCTTGGAGTGAGGCTGAAACGCACACCAAGGCCGGTGAGGAGATCTTTCCCCGGCGCTAGATAAATCTCGGTCTCACCGTCCAACCAACTGAAATCGAAGGGGGGAAACTCCAGGCTTCCCTGCTGAATGAGGAAATCTGCCAACTGTCCGAGAAAGCCCGGTCCGGAAAAGGCAAAGACGGCTTCGGGGGGTACACTGTCGAAGCTGTCGGGGTTCACCATCGTCTCAACCAGGAGAGATGTCAGGGGATTCCCGGCTCCGCCCAGCAAGGCATTCAGGTCCGTTTCGCACTCCACTTTCAATTGAATCTCCTCTTCCAAGGCTGGGACAGCCAATACCAAGGTTCCCAATTGCGGAGGGAAATCGGGAAGACGATGGAAATCCACGTAGAGGAAGATTGAACTGGCCGGGTAGTCCGTCTTGTATTTCCGATAGTCCGGATTGTCGCGCAGGCGCAGGGGCGCTGACGGTTGCAGAAGCGAGCGGAGGTTCTGCTCGCTGGAAGCGAGGAAAAGCATCCCGGAACGCAGGCAGAGAAAAAGGGAGCTCTGCCCTTGCCAGCGCCAGGCTGAACCTTCCTCCAGGGGGAGTGAGAAGACCTCCATTCCCAACTGGCGCAAAGAACTGGCAAGGAGGTCCATCTGCGTAGGGAACTGGTCGGGATCTACTACCTCGGTCAAACCGAACCAGGATATTTGGCCGTCGTCTGCCCATCGCGCAGCAATCTGCAAGTGAGAACGCAACTGGGGAAGAAAGCCTTCTATCAGGACAGCCTGCTCTCGCCCGCCCAGGGGCAGGAGAGCAGTAGCCTGCTGCAACAGCTCGCTGACTCCGGCCTGTGTCCAGGTCTGTGCCAAGTTGGCATCACTGCTGTTACGCTGGATGAGGAAGAAGCCACAGTCGGGAGGGACCAAGTCAGCCAGGTCCGGGATCAGGCGGGGTGGGCTTGGGGGGACAAGATGGGGCCAGAGAAGAAGCGCAGAGATACCGATGACGACCAGAGCAATGATCCCTACCCACGCTCCCCAAGGGATGCGTGAAGGTTTCTTCAGGCTGTTGCCGCATTGGAAGCAGAAGACAGCGCCGCTGGGGTTTTCAGCACCACATTTTATACAAGCCAAGCCTGGCCTCCTTTCATGGTGTGGGAACGGGGGGGGGTGTTGGAGTGGTGGTTGGTGTCAGCGTGGTGGTTGGTGTCAGCGTTGGGGTTGGAGTCAACGTAGAGGAAGGTGTCGGAGTGACGGCGCCCATTGGAGAGGGGGTGATCGTAGGCGATGGTGTCAAGGTCATCATCGGCAAGCGCAGGGTTGAAGCTATTAGCATTGCCGCTTGACCCCGGGTGATGCGTTGGTCGGGATTCAACTCTCCGCGGGGAGCAAGGTAGCGCTGAAAGCGGCTCTCCAACAAGGGAGGGTCAGCCAGGAAGAAAGCGGACACGGCAGCCTGAGACCAGTGACCGGCCACATCCGGGAAGGGGGCAGTCCCTTCCTGCACGGACAGAGAAGCCGTACGAGTCAAGGTGGTAATGGCCTGGGCTTTGGTTAATGACTCGTTTGGACGGAAAGTGCCGTCGTCGAAACCGATCATCCAGCTCGAATCAACCGCAGCTTGCACAGCTGGAGCATACCAGGCCGAAGAGTCCACATCAGGGAAAGCTCGAGGAGAACTTGCTGTTTGGGTCGGGAATGAATTCGCCAACATCTGACAAAACTGAGCCCTGGTCAACAACGAGTCTGGGCGGAAAGTGCCGTCATCTAACCCCTTGATCAGTCCGCGATTGGCTAGACTCTCCACCCAAGGACGGCTCCAGTGGTCTTCCGTATCAAAGAAGGGAGAGGCCGGTGGGGTCTCGGGAACCAAAGTGATATAACCGATCTTGTCTTTTGTTCCACTCTTATCTTGCCAAACCAAGGTATTTCCCCACAAGGCAGGAGAGTCTTGCCCCAGTTGAGACGGCGCCGGGACAAAGGCCTTCCCCGCATTGATATCCCACACCTTGACCTGACGGATGCCGTCTTTGTAGAGGGTGTAGGCGATCCAATTGCCATAGATGGCCAGACGATAGATCGAGCTGCGGTTGGTATTGGCGCCGGCTTCCTCGGCCAAGATGGAGGTCTGACCAGTGGCGATGTGGTACATGTAAAGGTAGGCGTTCCCGTCGTCCCAGTTCACATCCCAGATGATCTTGTCTCCAAAGATAACCGGCACTCCGGCAGCCGCAGGGCGGTTGGGATTGTGTATCCAAACCGGGAACTCCTTCTCCAGCACTAGGTCGTAGTAATAGATGTCGGTGAAATTGGTGTTCTGGCGGGCATCTAGATAGACCACGCGGTCGCCATCAATGGAAGGGAACATTTGGTTCCCCTTCACCGTAGTGACCGACCGCTCCTGGCCGGTAGCTAGATCATACAAGTAGATGTCCGAATTGCCGTTGCGCTCGTCTTGCCAAACGATGCGGTCCGCCCAGATTGAGGGCAGCTTGTGGGAACCGGGACTGGTGCAGATGGGGATTTCCTTGTTCTCTAATAGGTCAAACATGTAAATGTCCCATTTCTCCGTATCGCCGTCCATGTTCCGCTTGTCCATCCATACGATGTGGTCGCCGTAGATCCGCGGCATATACTGGTCATTGTAGGCGGTAGCGATGGCTGCATCGCGCCGTTCGGCAATGTCGTATAGATAGATGTCCATGCCGCCATTGCGATTGTCGCTCCAGACGATGTGGTTGCCGCTGATCGAAGGGAACCATTGGAATCCAGACGAGGTTGGCACATAGCTGGTAATGTACCCCCACACCGGGGGCAAGCTGACCAGTAGCAGTATCACTGCCAACAACAGGCTCACCCCGATTTGGGTTTTTTGGCGTTTCCCCACCATTGTTCCAATCTCTCCTTGCCCTGAATTTCGGCGCCTTGATCCGATGGGTAATAATATTGACGGAAGTGTAGTTCTTTTGGCAAGTATTCCTGTTGGACGAAATGCCCGGGGTAATCGTGCCCGTACAAGTAGCCTTGTCCGTAGCCCATGCGACGGGTACCAGCTGTGGAGGGATTGCGCAGGTGGAGGGGGACCGGCAGGTTCTGGCTGCTTTCCACCTCTTCCAGGGCCAGCCCGATTCCCTTGACGGCAGCATTGCTCTTAGGCGCACAGGCCACGTACGTGGCCGCTTGGGCGAGGATGATCTGCGCCTCCGGAAAGCCGACGAATTGCGCCGCATAGGCTGCTGAACTGGCCAGGATGAGGGCTTGGGGGTCGGCATTGCCAACGTCCTCGGCAGCACAGATAAGGATGCGGCGTGCGATGAAGGAAGGATCTTCGCCGGCGTACACCATTCGCGCCAGCCAATAAAGAGTAGCGTCGGGGTCGCAACCGCGCATGCTCTTGATGAAGGCCGAAATAGTCTCGAAGTGCTCATCGGCGGCTTTGTCGTAGCGCATGGCCTTCTTCTGAAGTGCCTCTTCAATCACCTCCCTGGAAAGCACACGGATGCCCCGTTCATCTTCCGGGGTGGTCAAGGCGCCCCACTCAAGTGCGTTGAGGGCGATGCGGGCATCGCCATTGGAGGCTTGCAGCAGCATCTCCCGCGCTTCCGGGAGGAGTCCTAAGGGAATCTCGCCGAGCCCCCTTTCCTTGTCGGTCATGGCCCGCTCCAGGATAGTGCCGATCTCCTCGGGGGAGAGGGATTCCAGGCGGAAGACACGCGAGCGTGAGACCAACGGGGCGATCACCTCGAAGAAGGGGTTTTCTGTGGTAGCTCCAACCAGGATGACCGTCCCTTCCTCCACGCTGGGGAGCAAGGCGTCCTGTTGGGCCTTGTTGAAGCGGTGAATCTCGTCGATGAAAAGGATGGTGCGACGATTTTGCCCCCGCAACCGCTGGCGCGCCTCGGCCATCACTGTTCGCAGGTCAGCCACTCCAGAGGTGACCGCTGAGAGTTGGGAGAAGTGGGCCAGCGTCTTATGGGCGATCAGCTTGGCCAGGGTGGTCTTGCCGCATCCCGGGGGCCCCCAGAAGATCAACGAGCCCAAGGTATCCGTCTCGATAGCCCGCCTGAGCAGGCGCCCCACCCCTACCACTTTTTCCTGGCCGACGAATTCCTCCAGGTCCCGCGGTCGCATGCGTACAGCCAACGGAGCCGCCGGGGCGGGTCCAACTGCCGGTGACTCAAAGAGAGACATGATTCGTAACAATCCAGGCCTTCTGGCCGTTCCTTTCCACGTTCACGCTTAGTATAATGCATGTACTATTCATGGAATACCCGAGGTCACGATGATAGATCTGAAATACCTACGCGACCACCCCGAGGTGGTCCGTCTTAGTATGCGCAAGCGCAAGCACAGCGGTGACGAAGTAGACGCCGTGTTGTCCCTGGACGAGGAGTGGCGGCGCCTCTTCACCCGCCAAAATAACTTGCGCTCCGAGCAAAAAAAGCGCTCCGAGGAAATCGCCACAAGGAAACGAAACAAGGAAGATGTGACCGCTGAAATCGTTGAAATGAAGGAATTGGCCCAACAAGTGCGGGAGCTGGAGGTCACCCTGAAAGAGAAGGAAGAAGCGTTGCAGGGTTTGTTGGCCAAGCTTCCTAACCTCCTCCACTCCTCCGTGCCGGAAGGTTCCGACGACAGCGCAAATCTTTGCTTGCGTTCCTGGGGGGAAATCCCCAGCTTTTCCTTCACTCCCCTCCCTCACTGGGAATTGGCCAGTCGCCTTAAGCTCTTTGACCTGGAGCGCGGAAGCAAGGTTGCTGGCAGCGGATTCATCCTCTATACCGGCTGGGGGGCTAAGCTGGAGCGAGCTCTGATCAATTGGATGCTTGACTTTCACGGCAGGAAGCATGGCTACCAGGAAGTCTTCCCTCCCTTCGTGGTAAACCGCGAGACGGCCTTCGGCACCGGTAAACTGCCTGACTTCGAAGGGCAGATGTACACCTTTACCAACGCTGATCTCTTCCTCAACCCCACCGCTGAAGTACCGGTGACGGCCCTCTTCGCTGGCGAGACCTTGAAAGCCGAGGAGCTGCCCCTCTCCTATGTCGCTTACACGGCCTGTTTCCGCCGCGAGGCAGGAGCTGCCGGCAAGGACACCCGGGGCTTGCTGCGCGTGCACCAATTCGACAAGGTGGAGCTGGTTAAGTTCACCCGGCCGGAGCAATCCTTCGCCGAGCTGGAGACGTTGGTCAGGGACGCCGAGGAGATCATTCAAGCCCTAGAACTCCCTTACCAAGTAGTGGAGCTGTGCGGCGGAGACATCGGTTTCGGCGCAGCCAAGGCATACGACATCAATGTCTGGGCGCCTGGCGCGGGGAAATGGTTGGAAGTCTCTTCCTGCAGCAACTGCACGGATTTCCAGGCTCGTCGCTTGAATACCCGCTTCCGCAATCCCGAAAGCGGAAAGCTGGAGTTCGTGCACACTCTCAATGGCTCCGGTGTGGCTCTTCCCCGAACGGTGGCAGCCCTCCTGGAGAACCACCAGCAAGCCGACGGGAGCGTGCGGTTGCCACCGGTCCTGGTCCCTTACATGGGAGTTGAGCGCATCACCTCTGCCTAGGCGCTTCCCGACTGCTGCTGTGTACTATACTTCCTGAAGACTATGGTCCAAGATCTTTGGTCCAAGGTCGCCCAACTCAGGATCTTGGATCTTGGACTATCCCAGAGGTTGGGCCATCATTACCAAGCAATATCAACCCCAGACGGATGGGTGGCCGAGTGGTTTAAGGCGCCGCACTTGAAATGCGGTGGGCTAAAAGGCCCCGCGGGTTCAAATCCTGCCCCATCCGCCAACCTTCTTTGTCATCACATGTTGCCGCAGGCTGTTTTGATTACCCTCGGATCAGTGATGCGAGCGCTTTTCATTATGAAACCTTCCTTCGCCAGCGTGTACCCTGGGATCCATCCTCCAGAAGAATTCCCTTTTCCTCTAGCTCGCCGCGGATGCGGTCAGCCGAGGCAAAGTCTTTCTTTTCACGGGCAGCTCGGCGCTCTTCGATCCCTTCAAGGATCCAGTCCTCGCTCTGTTCTTTCTCCTCCAGAATGACCAAGACCCGATCAAAGTCGCGCAAGGTGACCAGTGCCGCTTCAGCCTCGTCGGCAACCAGTCTCCCGTCCAGCAAGAGGGGATTGACTTCGTGCATAAGGCCATGGGTGGCCGAAAGCGCCCCCGAGATGTTCAGGTCATCGGCAAGTGCGTGCTTGAACTCCAAGTCATGCGAGCGGATCCCTTCCAGGATTCCCGCTTTCGCTGGTTCCATCCCAACGATCACCGGCGGAGTATACTCCTGCAAGCGATGATAGAAGTCCTGCAGGCGTTCCACGCTGTGCTCAGCCTGCCGTAATCCCTCCAGGGTAAAGTTGAGGGTGTTGCGGTAGTGCGTGGAGAGCAGCAGGAAACGGATGGCCAGCGGCGAAAATCCTTGGGTTAAAAGGTCGCCCAGGGTGTAGAAGTTGCCTCTCGATTTGGCCATACGCTGCCCATCGACCATCAGGTGGTTGGAATGCAACCAAACCCGGGCGAAGGTTTGCCCAGTGGCTCCTTCGCTTTGGGCGATCTCGTTCTCGTGGTGGGGGAACATGTTGTCGATTCCCCCAGTATGGATGTCGAAGGTGGTTCCCAGGTAAGCCATGGACATCGCCGAGCACTCGATGTGCCAACCCGGCCGTCCCAATCCAAAGGGGCTGGGCCAGGCCGGCTCTCCCTCCTTGGCAGCCTTCCAGAGGGCAAAATCAGTGATCTGCTCCTTTTCGTACTCGTCCTCTACCAGGCGCGAGTAGCTGCGATCCTCGGAAGCTTTGATGCGGGAGAGGCGGCCGTAGCGGGGGAACTTATCGATGGCGTAGTAGACCGAACCATCCAATTTGTAGGCATACCCCTTCGCCAGCAAGGTCTCGATCAAGGCAATCATCTGGGGGATGTGCCCGGTGGCCCGCGGGTAGTGTTCCGCTCGCTCCACCCGCAAGATGTCCAGGTCCTTGAAAAAAGCCTCGATGAAGGGGGCGGTGATTTCCTCGATGGGGACGCTCCGCTCCAGGGAGGCGCGGATGATCTTATCCTCCACGTCGGTCAGGTTCATCACTTGGGTCACCTTGTAGCCCAGCAATTCAAATGTGCGCCGCAGCAGATCCTCGAAGAGGAAGGTCCGCCAATTGCCGATGTGCGGAAAGTTGTAGACGGTGGGGCCGCAGGTGTACATCGAGATCCGGCCGGGGAGGAGAGGCTCGAAGGTCTCCTTCTGCCGGGTGGCGGTGTTATACAGTCTGATCATGGGTGTGCTCTCGTTCATGGTTACTTATTATGGCTCCTTTTCATTTCAAGTGGGTAACCTACCAGCCTCTCTGTCATCAAGGCGACGATGATCTAAAAGAGTCCTGTCAGACCTGGGACCGCCGCACCCCAGTGCGGCTCCTGTTCTCATGGATCCACTGGGCCGCATCGT